>CAYTUI010000082.1:0-1000 GCA_964441335.1 uncultured Gammaproteobacteria bacterium | reverse complement strand
TTAAACTTTCCTTGGCCGGTGATACTCTTGGACAGCCGGTCGTGATTGCTTCTTCCACCAATCTTACTTTGGAAGATGTAAATCTTAATTGGTCCGGTGATGAAGGTTTAATAAGCACGGGCGTTGAAGTAAAAGGTCTTGGCAAGGTTAGTATTAGCAGGTTAAATTCCGTTGGCACGTCTTATGGTTTAACTCAAAAAGTCAGCGCCGAAGCCACGGCTACTTCAACCGTTAGCTTATCTTACTCTAATATCAGTTCCAGCCTGGCGGATATTAGAACCGTTAACGAAAAAACAGCCACCGGCACTGTTTCGGCTTTTGCCGCGGCCAACATTGTTTCTTCTTATAATACCTTAACCGGTTCGGGTGTTAATTTTGAGATAGCCGAAGATACCATTATTTCTTCCGCTCATGATACTTACCTTACTTACTCCGGCGCTGGCGCCTTCAGGCAAAATGATTATTTTAGGAATATCAATAATTCTTCCGCCTCGTTATTTAACGTTCAAAATGCCGGCATTAATTTGTTTAATATCAGCGCTTCCGGCACAGTGGCCATTAACCCTCAAAACACCACGGGCGACAGCGTGATTATTTCTTCGCCAACGGCCTCCACTACTTTAACGGTTATAAATACCGGCGCCGGCGTTGCTCTAAAAGTGGTTGGCAATCTTATTTTAACCTCGGCCACAAGCAGTATTCCGGTGGTATTATCGTCAGCCGGCAGCCAACTCAATGTGGGCGCTCCGGGCGATATAATTAACTTAAATGTTGAAGGCGTAATTTATAATTTTAAAGAAAATGTCAGAAGAAATACTTTGTCCGCTTATTTGCCGGCTCCGGAATCGGGCGACAGAATTTGGGGCGATGCCGGTAATTCTTGGACCCCGCCGGAAAATATCACCATTTTAGGCGTTAAGGTTCAGTATAACTGCGCCGAGGGCGGATCTTTGCGGTTGATTTTGAAAGATAAAAACGGCATGGAAATTGCCAGATTGGA
>CAYTUI010000081.1:0-1089 GCA_964441335.1 uncultured Gammaproteobacteria bacterium | reverse complement strand
AGGGTGCGGTAGAGGGTGCCGCGGCGGCGACCTCCACGCTCTATGCCGAGGACGGGACGACGCCGATTGGCTCGGCGGTACTCGACGGCATCGTCGCGGAATACCTCGATTTGCAGGAACGGGGTCTCTACACGCAGGAGGTGGCCGAAAAGACCGCGGAAAAAATGGCGGAAGGCCTCGTGGTACCTCTTTCCTATCGCACATACGCCGCGGCGGACATAGAGACGACCGCAGACACTTCGTACGCGCGCATGCTCGCGTACCGCAGCGACCTCCAAGCGTCGCTTGCGCCGCTTCTGAAAAACACCGAGCCCGAGTACGAGATATTCGGGACGTACGTGCTCACGAATGATGCGAAACATTTGGAAAAGTTGCGGGCGGCGGCGCAGAATTACCGCGCCGCCGCGGGTGCCACCGCGCGCGTCGCGGTGCCCAGGGACGCGCTTTCCTTCCACCTCGCCATTCTGAATGCGTTGGAACAATTCGCCGCGGCGCTCAACACGCTCGCCGCGAATGCGGACGATCCACTGGCCGCCGTCGTCGTCCTGCGCGCTTTTAATCAAGCCGAGACAAATGTGCTCACCTCTTTTGCCTCTCTCGCCAAGTACTACCGCGAAAAACAAACATGAGTATCACACGCTCCATTGCCGCAATCGCACTCCTGGGTACGCTCAGCGCGGTTCCGTTCCTCGTCGCGGCACAATCCGACACGACGCCGCCTACCGTCCCGAGCAATCTTAGCGCTTCGGCGGTTTCTTCTTCCGCAATACTTCTGTCGTGGAGCGCATCCACCGACGCAGGCGGCGTACAAGGTTATAAAATATACCGAGCTACTGCTCCAAGTACGACGACCGTACAGGTTGCCACTAGCAGTGCCGCCTCATACCAAAATACAGGACTCGCACCCGCGACCAACTACCTGTACAGCGTCGCCGCATACGACAGCGCGGGAAATACTTCCGCGAAATCATCGCCTGTTTCGACGGCGACACAGGCGGCAACCGGCGGTACCGGAGGAACGGGCGGGACCGGTGGTACGGGTGGCACGGGAGGAACGAGTGGCACCGGCGGGACGGGTGGGACAGGAAC
>CAYTUI010000080.1:0-1089 GCA_964441335.1 uncultured Gammaproteobacteria bacterium | reverse complement strand
CCTTAGTAAACGCCTCCGTTACATTTTGGGAGGCAACCGCCCCAGTTAAACTACCCACCTGATACTGTCCCTGCTCCGGATAACGGAGCAAGGTTAGAATTAAAATTAGACAAAAGTGGTATCTCACTGGTGACTCCACCCCACCTAACGGCGAGGCTTCAAAGTCTCCCACTTATGCTGAATAAGTATAATCCTAATTCAATACCAAGCTATAGTAAAGCTTCACGGGGTCTTTTCGTCCAGCTACGGGTAACGAGCATCTTTACTCGTCTTGCAATTTCACCGAGTCCTTCGTTGAGACAGTTTTCAAGTCGTTATGCCATTCGTGCAGGTCGGAACTTCATTATATCCGACAATTTCTAGACTATATCTTTATCTTGCTGTGTATGTTAGGAGCTCTTGTTTAGAATACTTTCGCTGACCGGCTTCATTCATCCGATAAGCCAAGTTGATAATTTCTCTCAATCCCTCTCGATTCAAGTGCAGACTCTTTTTAATCATTAAACAAATTTGTTTAAAGATCTGGAAATCTTCTGCCTTGCTTGTCAGTAATGGATACTGCTCAAAGTGAGGAATAATTATCGAGGTAATATCATCAATATTTCTGGTCTCATACTTATAGTTGCTATCCCGTCTGGAAAATCTTACTGCTCCACAATGAAAATATTTGTGTAGCAATTTGATAATCTGGAGATTGCGTTGATTCTGACTGACAGAGAAACTCGGTCGCACTTCTATCCCAAAGTTCATTTTTTCCCTTTTGGAAAATGAAATTGAGAAGCAACCTTCTCCATCCACAAAACCACTAATAAATGATGGTAAATCCATATTATTCTGTAGATTAATGCTCCATGATACACATCTTATTCGCAAGATACCGGCGTCTTACCCGCTATTAAATAGCGAGTCTCACCTTTCGGTTCAGTCGTTACAGGGTCACCCCGTCGGCCATTGGCCGAGGCGGGGGACTTCCCACGGTATTATATAATATACTTTGCACCGGTGGCTCCTTTTAAACCACCATATATTATCCTTCACCGTTATAAGCCGGTTTGCTTAATAGGAATCACTTCTTATTTCGGGCAAGTT
>CAYTUI010000079.1:0-1123 GCA_964441335.1 uncultured Gammaproteobacteria bacterium | reverse complement strand
ACGGATGAGTTCCGGCTGTTTGATTAAACTTTCTTTTTGAGTCATCTTCTTGAATAATCTCGTTTCTTCAAAATTACCCTTGGTAATTTGCGGCCATTGTTCTATTGTTTTTTGGATATCTAATTCCGTTCCGGTTTTAAAATAACCCTCCATGCCTCTGATGATTCGCCTGGTTGAACCGAAAATAATCCTTTGCCAAAGTTTAGCTAAATCCTCAAGGTAGGGCGCGACTTCTTCTTCAATTTTTCTATATTGCTTCAAGGATTGGTAACTAATATTACGCTGTTCGCACCATTGCTGGTCCATTTTAAACTGGGCGGATTCAGCCTTGTCTTGGGAAGATTTTGATTCTTCCATTTGTTCCTCGGCTTGTTGTCGCGCTTCCTGCTTTTTATCTTCTTGGTGCTTATCCAGCCAATCCTTAATATCTTGCTCGTTTAGCTGATCAGGATTATTTTGATCATACTCCTGATAGTCCTCTGGAAAAGGATTAGCCGATTCTTCCTCTCCTTGTCCATTTTCTCCGGTTTGATTAGGCTGTTTCTCCGGATCCCATTCCGCCAAGTCTTTCATTAATAATCCTTCAAAAATCGGCTCTAAAGTTTTTTGCAAAATAAAATATCTTTCCCCCGCTTTATTATCGTTTTTCTTTTTTGGCTTTATAAATTCCTCCACGATTTCTTGAGGAGTATATTCCCGTCCCTGAAATTCTATTTTTCTCTCCATCACTTCGGACATTTCCTCGCTTAAAATAATTGCTTCATCAGGTATCATTTCTTTCCTAAAGAGCTGATACAAAAACTGCAAATGCCTGGGTAATTTTGAGTAATCGGATTCGGCAAAAAGCTTTTCAGAATAAAGTTTAGTTATTTCCTCGCCGCCCTTTGTTTTTGCCTCATATTTAGGCGCTTTTCTAGCTACCAAATTATTAACATAAATATCATCAAAAATATTATAAAAAATATGATGGATTTTATAAGCCGATTGTTCTATGGCATTCATAGTTTTGGCCGTATTTTTTTGGCTAATCGGCCGTTGTTTTTTTAAATTTTCCATAAAATCCGGATCACTTTGGCCGTATTTTTTTTCCCATTTATCCGTTATCACGCTACCGGTTTTTTTA
>CAYTUI010000078.1:0-1133 GCA_964441335.1 uncultured Gammaproteobacteria bacterium | reverse complement strand
GGGTGCCGGACGGCACCTTTAACTAACTTCCCCGTCCAAAGTTTTAATCTTTATTTTATCGCCCAAAGCGGCCCGCGAAAAACTGATTTCTTTTTCCATAAACAAATCATCGCCTACCCGCTTAAACTGATGATGAGGCAAGACATTTATCCTGATATATAAATCGCCGGCTCTGGAATTTTTTGAACCCGGCTCGCCTTTGCCCGTCATTTTTAAAGTTTCTCCGCTGGAAATGCCGGCTGGAATTTGTATTTTAAATTCTTCGGCACCGGAAACAAAGCCCTGACCACGGCATTCCTGGCAAAGTTTTTCATATTTTTTGCCTTCACCGCCGCAATCGGTACAAGCCACGACCGAACGGAAACTGCCCAAAAAAGCATTTCTGGAAACAGTTACCTGTCCGGAACCGCCGCAGGTTTTACAGGTTTCTATCTTAGCGCCGGGCTCGCCGCCATTGCCTTGGCAATGCCCGCAAACCACTTTTTTACGTAAAGACATATTTTTTTCCGCGCCAAAAACGGAATCTTCAAAACTTACGGTAATTTGAGTTTCCAAATCAGCGCCTTTGCCGGAACGGCCGGAACGTCCGTAATTGCTTGGCGTTTGCCCGCCGAAAAAATCGCTGAAAATATCCCCCAGATCCGAAAAATCAAAACCAGCATTGCCTTGGCCATTAAAACCTCCGGCGCCAAAACCGCCCGACTGCCTGGTAAAATCCTGCCAATTAAATCCTTGGCCGCCAAATCCTTGAGCGCCGTCAAAAGTCTGGCCGAATTGGTCGTACTGTTTACGCTTTTCTTCGTTGCCTAAAACCTGATAAGCTTCATTGATTTCCTTAAACTTGCCTTCGTTGCCGCTTTGCTTGTCGGGGTGGTGCTGATGAGCCAATTTTCTAAAAGCCTGCTTGATTTCATCAGCCGAAGAATTTTTATTTACGCCTAACGCCTGGTAATAATCTTTGGCCATAAATGCCTAAAACAGCCGAGAGCCTGGCTCTCGGCTGTTATTTTAATGCTTATTTCTTCACTTCCTCGTATTCAGCTTCAACCGGACCCTGCTCTGAACCTGTTGAAGAACCTTCCTTTGGAGCTTCGGAAGGCTGTGCCTCGGCGTTTTCACCGGCACCTGTGTTT
>CAYTUI010000077.1:0-1171 GCA_964441335.1 uncultured Gammaproteobacteria bacterium | reverse complement strand
ATTTTCAATGCCCATTCTGCAGTACTTTCCATCCGACAGTCGCTCAAGCTTTAAAAGATTACGGCAATAAGATCGCTTTGATTTACAGGCATTTTCCTTTAGACAGTCTGCATCCTAACGCCCGTCCGGCCGCCGAAGCTTCTGAATGCGCTTTTGAACAAAAAGGGGACGAGGGTTTCTTTAAATTTTACGATTCATTCTTTACAAATCAGGATAAGATCGGAGCGAATTATTATAAACAGTTGGCTCAAGAAATGGGTTTGGATATGTCTAAATTCAATGATTGCGTTTCTTCCAGAAAATATCAGCAAAAAGTTGAAGATCAATACCAAAGCGGCTTAAATTTGGGCGTTAACGGAACGCCGGGTAGTTTTGTTAACGGCGTGTCGGTTAGAGGAGCGGTGCCTTATTCAAACTTAAAACAGATTATCGATTCCGTTTTGGATTAATCTTAAAAATATGGTTTTTTTTATTCAAGATATGCTTGATTATTCGGTTTTAGCCGGCAGTTTTTTGGTTTTGGCTTTGTTGGCATTGCTTTGTTTCAGCCAGCGAGCTAAAAATCAGCCGGACGGTTTTTGGGGCAAGCTTTTCGTCTTATTAAAAAATAACGCTTACCGGCTTGTGTTTATTGTTTCGGTCTCGGCTACAATCGGCAGTTTGTTTTTGTCAGAAGTGATAAAATTGCCACCTTGCGATTTATGCTGGTTCCAGAGAGTGTTTATGTATTCCATCGCTTTACTATTCTTAGTGGCTTTATTAAAACGAGAAAGAATTTTAAAGCCTTATGCTTTGACTTTGGCGATTGTCGGAGGTCTAATCGCGCTTTACCAGTATTTTTTACAAATAGGCACGATGCTTAATTTGGAAGCGGATCAATTTATTCCTTGTTCAGCGACCAATATTTCTTGCAGTATTATAACTAACATCTCTTTCGGTTTTATCACCATTCCGATGTCTTCGTTGGTGGCGTTTGCTTTAATCGTCTTGTTTCTAGTCTACGACAGAAAATCATAATTTTTGCGTATTGATAATCGGTTGGATTTAATCCTGTGTCTCGCCAGAGACTGGATTGACAATATCAACTGGTTTTTTTAAGATTAGCTGATAAAGCAATCTTATGGAAATAGAAGAAATTATAGAATTAATTGAACAAACAGGAGAGAAATGC
>CAYTUI010000076.1:0-1204 GCA_964441335.1 uncultured Gammaproteobacteria bacterium | reverse complement strand
CGGTGGTAACAACTGGCAGTCAATTAAACTTTTAACACCACCCGGCACCAAAATTATTTACAGTCTGGCCATTAATCCTAAAAATGAGCAGGAAATTATTTATAGCACCAATAATACCCTGTATTTTAGTCAGGACGGCGGTTTAAATTGGGTTACCCGCGCCCTGCCGACTACCCGGGCGGCTAGGTTTATTATACTTGATCCCAAATCGCCCCAGACTATTTATTTTGGAGCTAAAAAAGTTAAATAAAAATTTATGAACGACCTTTTAATTCAGCACAAAAGTAACTTTGAAAATGTTTTGGAACATTTAAAAAAGGAGATTGCCAATTTTCGCGTCGGCCGGGCCAGTCCGTCGTTAGTGGAAAACATCACGGTAGTGGCTTATGGTACACCCACGCCCTTGGTTCATCTGGCCAGTATCGGTGTGACTGATCCCAAAACCATCGCCATTCAGCCCTGGGATAAAAGTCTAATGAAAGATCTTGAAAAAGCTTTGCAACAGGCTGATTTAGGCAGCAGTCCGCTGGTTAAGGACGATAATATTATTATCAGCATACCTTCATTAACCGAAGAAACCCGCAAGGATATGATTAAAAAACTAAATCAGAAACTTGAAGAAACCAAGGTCAGTCTTCGCAATAACCGTGAGAAGCTTAAGGAAATGATTATTAATCAGGAGAAAAACAAGGAGATTAGCGAAGACGATAAGTTTAGAATTTTGGAAGATTTGGATGAGATGGTTAAGTTTTACAATGAGCAGGTTAAGCAGATCGGTGGCAAGAAAGAGCAGGAAATTATGACGATCTAGATTAAGAGATTAAGAAAATGAGACAATGTCGGCTAGGTGCTGATCAGCCTTTGGCTGAAGAAAATAATTAAAATTAGATTCATGTTATTAACAATCATTGCTTTTATAGTCATTTTGGGTCTACTGGTGTTTGTTCACGAGTTTGGCCATTTTATTACGGCTAAAAAATCCGGCGTTAACGTGGAAGAATTCGGCTTTGGTTTTCCACCGCGAATTTTTGGCATAAAAAAAGGCGAAACCCTTTATTCCATCAACTGGATTCCTTTGGGCGGTTTTGTTAAAATCAAGGGCGAAGACGGGGAAAAGCGGTCGGAACCGGACAGTTTCGGCTTCCAGCCATTTTGGAAAAAGGGCCTGATTTTATCCGCCGGCGTTTTAATGAATATTTTTCTG
>CAYTUI010000075.1:0-1205 GCA_964441335.1 uncultured Gammaproteobacteria bacterium | reverse complement strand
TTGCTACTGATGAATTTATCAACTATTTAAATATGACACCATTTAATTATTCACTGTTAGGTTTTGGTGCAATTTGAGAATGTGAGGTCTATAGCTTTCGATCTGGTATGCGCTTAAAAACAATAGTACAGACATGTCCCTCGATTTTCTTTCCCTCGGAATGAAACATAAAGAGATTGTCTAAGCTGATTTCTGGTAAAAAATCGTTTCCACCGATTACCAGAAAATCGTCGGATAGTAAGCGCTCAATCCGTTTAAGGGAACCGGCGGTATTCATGAGTTCAGACTCATATGCATACGTAATGTTGACTCCCCATCGTGCCCCATTGTCGAAATAAGCAGTTATTGCTTCAGCGGCAAAATGAGTTGTGACAATAATTTCCTTAAAACCAAAGCGTGACAGCTGCAGAATTATATGTTCCAGCATAGGCTTTCCACAAACTTTTAGCATTGGTTTTGGGCAATTATTGGTAAGTGGTTGCAGACGCGTACTGTTTCCTGCTGCAAGAATTATGGCTTTCATCTTTCCTCCAATAAATTTTAAAGTGCTATATTTCAATTATTTGAACCGTACCAAATTTAAATAAATACGTCAAGATGTGTCGTCCTTACCTATGGATAAAGCCAAAAAGCCCTTATAATATTGCTAAACCCTAGGTTAGAGACAGGTTAGGGGTACTAAAATAGAACTCAACGGTTTTTTCTGGCAGTTGCCCAAGTTTTGAATTTTAAAAACACGGATCTTTAATCCGTGTTTTTAATCCTGTTAATTACGGGCAATGGTTTTATATTAAAGGAGAGATGAAAAAATATCTACCCACATTTATCAGATATACCAAAATATATACAAGTTGATATTAATACAGGCGAAGTTACTTTACATAATACATACGATTAAATACTAAGTGATATAAAAAACATCTTCCAAAATTTGGAAAAATAAAGAGCGGCTAATTTTCATAGTCGCCCTTTGGTGAAGAACTGATATAGTTCGGGGTTCCTTATAGGCATCTGCGCCTCTTGCACATCGAGATCAATGCAAGCCGGAATGGTTAATGAACCCTCGTAAAATATTTCTTCGCCGAGTTTCTCGACGATGAATATACGCTTCAACATAACGTACAGTCTGCGATCTGCGGCAATAACCGCCCAACGCAGATTATGTTTTTTAGCGTATCGGTAGAATCCTCGCATCAGGAAAAGCG
>CAYTUI010000074.1:0-1238 GCA_964441335.1 uncultured Gammaproteobacteria bacterium | reverse complement strand
ATTTAAACAGCATGCCTTCGGTAACCGCCAAATTCAAAATAGAGCGCATGTCGTCTTGCACCGAATTGATAAAACAGGCACTGCATTGAGGCCTGGCTTCCACGCCCACGTTGTACCAAACCGGGCTGTTAAAAGCCGCATGCTGGTTGATTAAAATATGAGTAAGTTCGTTTTCAAAAACATCCGCGTCTTCAGTGCCTTTAAAGTAAGCCTGCTCCCTGCCCCAATTGGAAATGGTCTTGGCGACCCTGTCGATCATTTGCCTGGCTGAAGTTTCTCTGCCCGTAGTGCCGATTCTGCCCCGAAAATAATGAGAAACGGCAATATTAGTCGCTGTCTGCGACCAAGCCTTGGGCACTTCCACGTCTTTTTGTGAAAAAACCACTTCGCCCTTATCGCTCGTTATAATCGCGTCTCTGGTATCCCAAACCACTTCCTCGTAAGGATGCACTCCTGACTTGGTGTAAAAATGTTTAAACTCCAAGCCTCGGCCTTCTTTCTTTTTAGTAAATATTTCTGACCTTTGCTCTTCGGCTTCCTGTTCATTTAAAGAAGTTTTGGAAATCGGTTCGGGATAATATTGGGGCATATTATTTTCTATTAGTTTATATTTTTATAAAGAAAGATTGATCGTGCTCGGAACAACCGAAGTTCAGGCAAAGAGTAAAAAAACGACTCCAAGTTAGTCGCTTTTCCCACCAGAGACGCCAACCAGCCGGCGTGGCTGGGGTCAGCCTATGGCTGAAGCTAACTTTAAGTCAATTTTAGATACACCACTAGATATAGTGCATACCTTTCATAGTATAACACAAGATATAGTGAAGATACACATCTTAACTGTGGATAAAATGTGTCGTAAAATATTAAAATAATAAAGAGGCTTTTACAGCCTTTAAATAAAGACTAGGATCGGCTGATTTGCTTTTGGCAAGACCGGTAAACCCGCTTTAAGCTTAGGGCCGAGGCGGCCAAAAGCTTTTTTTCTTCACTGCTTAGTTCCAAAGACAGCTTTTCCATAATGCCGTTTTCGCCGATGACTGCCGGCATGCTCAAACAAACATCTCTTAAGCCGTATTCGCCGGCTAAATAATAAGAAACTGGCAAAACTGTTTTTTTATTCATTACAATCGCGTTAACCAAATGGGCCGCGCCGGCGCCAATGCCGTAATACGTAGCTTGCTTGCCTTCAATAATGGCGTAAGCCGCGTTTCTGGCCTGTTCAAACAACTGCTGGAACT
>CAYTUI010000073.1:0-1249 GCA_964441335.1 uncultured Gammaproteobacteria bacterium | reverse complement strand
AAAGTGGTATAATTTAATATATGACAGGCAGTAGATTGTGGATAAAAAATTTTCAAAAGATTATCGCCATCGCCTTGATGATTGCCTGGATTTTTATTGGCGTCCCGCGGATTTGGAATTTTCCGCCGAAAATTCAGGAAGCGCAGGCGGCTATTGCTCTAAGAGGGACTACCAAGATCGGTTCGGCCGGGAACGGGGGCGATGTCACGCTCACATTTGATACCGGAGGGAACGCGCCGCAAACGGGAGATGTTGTCATTCTGTTTGGTGGGCGGGGCAATACCAGCGACACGCAGGCCTGGGGACCGATCACTTCGGGCTACACGGCGATTGCGACGATTGACAGCACGGGCCCGAAGTTTGGCGTCTGGTATAAGGTCATGGGCGCGACGGCGGACACGACCGTGACGGGCGAGGGGGGCGGGGGCGGGGCGCATGGGGTCGCGTATGGGGCGTATGTTATTGACGGCAGCACGATTGATTCCGCCATTTTTGACCAAACGGCGGTGAGCACCGGGCAGGTTACGCAGGTCCCGAACGGCCCGGCCATCGTTACGCAGACAGATGGTGCGCTTGTAGTCACGCACGCCGCGGGCGGCACCAACGACATGTCGCGAGGCACCGTCAGCGGCTATACGCTCATCCCCGGAGCGAGCGTCAACGAAACTAACGACTTCGCGTCCGAAGCCGCGTACACGACGGTCGCAACAGCAGGCACCGAGGACCCGCCCGCGTGGAGCAACTGGACGTCGAGTTTGGGCGGCGCGATAACGATCGCGTTCAAGCCCAAGCAGACAACCACTCTCGCAACAGGAACAGATCCCTCAACCGCCACCGTCGCTCCCGAATCCGGCATCCGCGACGCCGGCTCATTCACTTTCCAAACCAGCGCCGGCAGCGATTCAATCACCGCTCTCACCGTTATTCTCGCCGCTTCCGGCACTCCTTACAACGGCCTCTCCGAAGTGAGAGTAACGAACAACGCCGGAACGACCACATATTTTTCCGCCATTTCCAACCCTTTAAGCAACACTTTAAATTTCAGCGGCGGGACTCCCATTCCGGCAAGCGCCTCCTCAACCCAATTTAAAATCCGCGTCACTCCCAAAACTCACGCCCTTATATCCTCGCCTCCCGGCGCCGAATACAATCTCTCTCCTTATGTGAGCGCTTGGACAGGCACCAACACCAAAGTCGGCTCGGACTCCAACGCCAACACATTGACCATTGACAACCTCTCTCCCAACAA
>CAYTUI010000072.1:0-1297 GCA_964441335.1 uncultured Gammaproteobacteria bacterium | reverse complement strand
TCAAAGCCATTTTTAAAGATGACGAGACTTCCGCCGAATACAAATATATCGAGAATACTTTAAAGAAAGACGGCTGTCAAAACCAGAACGAAGCCTTGATTGAAGTTTATAAAAGAATCAGGCCGGGCGATTTGGCTACGCCTGATAACGCCAAATCTTTGATTTACTCCATGTTCTTTAATTTCGACCGCTATGATTTTGGTATCGTAGGCCGCTATAAACTCAATAAAAAATTCAATGAAACTTTGCCGATTACCAAAGAAAACAGAATTTTAAGAGTGGAAGATTTAATCAAAATCATTAAAGAAATAATCCGCTTAAACATCACTCAAGACCAGGCCGATGATATCGATCACTTGGGCAACAGAAGAGTCCGCGCCGTCGGCGAATTGGTACAAAATAAATTCCGCATCGGCCTTGCCCGTATGGAAAGAATCGTCAAAGACCGAATGAGCACTTTGGACATTCATACTTTAACGCCGAACCAGTTGATTAACGCCCGCCCGATCATCGGTTCCATTAAAGAATTTTTTATGAGCTCCCAGCTTTCCCAATTTATGGATCAAACCAATCCTTTAGCCGAGCTGGAACATAAAAGAAGGTTGTCGGCCATGGGCCCCGGCGGATTATCGCGTGAAAGAGCCGGCTTTGAAGTTAGAGACGTGCACAGAACCCACTATGGCCGAATCTGCCCGATTGCCACTCCCGAAGGTCCGAATATCGGTTTAGTCGGCCATCTGGCTTCTTACGCTAAAGTTAATGAATACGGCTTTATTGAAACTCCTTTTAGAATCGTACTGCACGATATTAAAAACAATCCTAAAATTACGGCCAACAAAATCGCCCGCGAAGACATTACCGACCCCGATACCCATAAAGTAATCATCAAGCAAGGCGAAACTATTTCCGAAAAAACAGCTCAAGAGCTGGCTAAACATAAAAACATTGAAACAGTCGCCATTAAACCGATGGTAACCGATGAAGTGGTTTATTTGGACGCTTTTACCGAAGAACGTTTTTCCACTGCCGCCGCCACCACTGACATTAACGACCAAGGCTACTTTATTGAAGAGTATACGGAAATGAGAATTCATGGCCGGCCATCTTTCGCGCCTGTAGAAAAAATCGATTACATGGATGTAGCGCCTAACCAAATTGTTTCGGTGGCTACTTCTTTAATTCCTTTCTTGGAACACGACGACGCTGTTAGAGCTTTAATGGGCACAAACATGCAGCGCCAAGCCGTTTCCTTAATTAATCCTCAAGCTCCTGTAGTAGGCACCGGCATGGAACACCG
>CAYTUI010000071.1:0-1531 GCA_964441335.1 uncultured Gammaproteobacteria bacterium | reverse complement strand
CTTGTCGAGGTGGATTACGCGACGCAAGAGCGCCGCATTCGCAAATCGGCATACGTGTATAAACAGCTATGCGAGAGGAATGCTCTGCTAGACCCCGCAGTGAATGTTGGCGATAGTCTTTTTTCGGATACAACGAGAAGTTCTTAGTTGTCGGACAAGGTGCCAAGCCCGGTTTTCCCCTAGCGACTGCGCTTTGCGCCTCGCCAACATCTACTGTCGGGGTAGACTAGCAAGATGGTTACGTGGATAGCGCTCGCGGCTCTCGCCCAACTCATCTCGGCGGGCATTGTGCTCGTGGACAAATATGTCCTCGTCAGCCACGCGCACTTGGGGCGGCCCGTGGTGTACGCTTTTATATCAGCGTCATGTCGGGATTCGTCCTCGTCCTTTTGCCCTTCGGCGTCATCTCAATCCCGTCGCTCACCGTTCTCGCGCTCGCCATGCTTGCGTCGGTGACGTTCATACTGTCCGTGCTTTTTCTCTACACCGCTCTCAAGCGCGGCAACGCTTCGGATGCCATCCCCATTGTGGGTGCCGTATCGGCGGTCGTGGCAGCCCAGCTCGCGTACGTCTTTCTCGATCAGGACCTTCCGCGCGCATTCGTTCCGGCATTTCTCTTGCTCGTCGTCGGCACGGTGCTCATTTCACACTTCAAGTTGACCTGGAATTCTCTCGGGCTCGTCGTCGCCTCCGGCATTTTTTTCGGCGGCTCCGCAATCCTCATCAAGCTCATTTTTCTCGAGACGAGCTTTATTGACGGGTTCTTTTGGTCGCGCATGACGAATGTCATCGGCGCTCTTTTCCTCGTCGCCATTCCCGCGAATCGGCGTGCAATATTCCACGGGTATCACGCCTCGTCGCACGGCATGAAATGGCTGGTCGTTTCGAACAAAACGCTCGGAGGCGTCGCCGCTTTCCTCACGCTGCTCGCCATCTCCATAGGGAGCGTTACCATCGTGAATGCGATGGCGGGACTGCAGTTCGTCTTCCTGCTTTCTTTTGCGTATTTCGGTGCCAGGTGGTTTCCCAGGGTTTTCAAGGGTGAGATTCATCCGCATCAATTTACGCATCAGGCGTACGGCGTCCTCTGCATCGTCGCGGGCATCGCGGCGCTGTTCCTCGTATGATGCGCCTCGTCTGGATAGCGGTCGTCGTCATCGCGCTTTTTGGGACGATATTTCTCTTTTTGACCCTACGGGAGGTACCTCCGCGTGTTACCTACGGGGTCACGTTCAGCGTCATGCAGGCCGAAGACTTGGGGGTGGATTGGCGCACGGCGTACAAGGCGGTCTTGGATGACCTCAACGTACGAGAGCTCCGCATCCCCGCGTACTGGCCGCGCGTGGAGCCGAAGCGCGATACGTATGACTGGCGCGAACTTGATTTTGAGATGAGTCAGGCACAGATACGGGATGCGCGCGTCGTCCTTGCGGTGGGTCGGCGTCTGCCGCGCTGGCCGGAGTGCCACATTCCTGATTGGGCACAAACGCTTTCTTGGGAAGAGCAGAAAGAGGAATTGCGCGGCTATATT
>CAYTUI010000070.1:0-1536 GCA_964441335.1 uncultured Gammaproteobacteria bacterium | reverse complement strand
TTTGACGGTATACAAACTTGACTGTTCCAAAAGGACAGACAGTACAACTATACCTATATGCAAATGTAGATGGTGATAGTGGTACTTGGTACTTCGGTACTACTGCAACTGCAGATGTCACCGGTTCAGGTGCAACTTCTGGCAACTCTGCAACTATTACTGGAACTGGTGTAAGTACAGCTCAAAGTATTACATCTAGTGCTACTCTTACTCTTACTCAAGACTCTTCAACAGGCGCAACTCAATTAGTTGCTGTTGGAGCTAGTGGTACAGGAACAGAGGTAGAAATGTTGAGTGTTGATGCAGACGTATTATACGAAGACGTTGACCTTACTAAGTTGTTGGTTTACTATGTAGGCCCAACTGGTGATGACGCTTCTGGTGTATTTGCAAATAATGGTGTTAAACTTTACAAGAAGACAAATGGTGGCGCAGAAGTATTAGTAGGAAGTACATCTTTTGTACCTACTTCTTCAAACGCTACTTCTACTGCTACATTTAATATAGCATCTGGAAACTTACGTCTTGGAAAAGATGATACTAATACTCTTATTGTTAAAGTATTGTTCAATGGTGTAAGTACTGGAGCAACAGCTGCAAACAGCCCAATGATCCAAATTGGAAATGGTTCTGTGGCAGATACTACAATTGTAGAAGCTAAGGGTGTAAGCTCAGGTTCAACACTTGCTGCTGGATCAATTAATGGTGCTAACATACTTAACATTACAGGAAATGATCGTATTCTATACAAGTCATTCCCTACAATTACACACGTTACACCAGCCTCAACAGTTCTTGTAAACGGTGTTGAAAATGATATCTTCTCATTCAAAGTTAAAGCAGATGCTAACGGAAGTGTTAGTGTAAAGCAATTAGTTTTCAATGTAGATATCGTAGACAATCGTGGAACTACTAACGACGGTCAAGCTACTAGCTTTAAACTTTACAGAGGTACTACAGATATTAGTGGAAACTTAAATATCTTCTCTGGAAGTCTTAATCTTGGTGGTACTGATGCTGCTGCCGTAGGAGAAGAATTAGAGTCAGGAACTAGTGTTGTAACAACTGGTACTGCTAAAGTAGTTTACGCTACTTGGGAAGGTACAAATGAGGAAACTATTCCAGCTGGAACAGAATACACATATACTCTAAAGGCTACATTGAGTGGATTCGGAACTGATGCAGATGATGATTATATCCGTGTAAGATTGGCTAATAACCAAGCTACAAGCGGAGAATTAAGCATTACTACTGATCCTTACTACTTAATGAATAGTACTACAGTAGACCAAATCTTAGTGTTGACAGACTCAGTAGGTATAAATACCAGTACTGCTGTTGATAGTATCTTATGGTCAGACAGAAGTGCTTCTGGACACAGTGGTGCATCTTCAACTGGTGTTACACCGTCTTCGACTGGAGATTAGTTTAACGGTTACTATGTAGAGAATACACCAACTAACTACTCAATGTTGATTCGTTAGTTCGTGTTACCAAAAGTAGTTTCTTCTAGAAATTACTTAAAACATAAACCCC
>CAYTUI010000069.1:0-1636 GCA_964441335.1 uncultured Gammaproteobacteria bacterium | reverse complement strand
CTGTTTGATGTTGGCATATATCGTCCCCAAATATACCACCTTATTATCCTTGTAGCTCAACCCTAATCCGGGCACCTCAAACACCTCAAACTCATCCGCCAAGAAAAAAACTGCTTGACCATAAGTAAAAATCAAAATCTCATGGCCCTGACTAGCCAAGTATTTCAAAATTTCCTTGCTCCGCGTTGAGTGGCCAAACCCTTGACCTGACACGCCGTATATTATCTTTGCCATAAACTTTTGTGAATAATAACCTATTTGTCATTTTAACACCTAAGTGATAGGATAACAATATGGAAGAAAAATCAACACAAAATATAACATCGACACAAGCTGAAAAAGACGACAATCTCCTGGATTCCACTTTACGCCCTCGGCAATTAGACGAATATATCGGTCAAGAAAATATCAAAGAAAATTTGAAGATTTTTATGACTGCCGCCAAAGACCGAGGCGAGGCGATTGAACATGTTTTGATTTATGGTCCGCCGGGACTGGGTAAGACGACCTTGGCTCACATCATTGCCAATGAGATGAACAGTGATATTAGAGTCACTTCTGGTCCGGCGATAGAAAGAAGTGGTGACTTGGCGGCGATTTTGACCAATATAACTGAGGGCGGTATATTATTTATTGACGAAATCCACCGTCTCAACAAAACCGTGGAAGAAATCTTATATCCGGCGATGGAGGACTATGTCTTAGATATTATAATCGGCAAAGGACCGTCAGCACGCACCCTGCGACTTGACTTGCCAAAGTTTACCATCATTGGCGCTACCACCAAAATCAGCGGACTGTCATCGCCACTTCGCGACCGCTTTGGTAATATCTACCGACTCAACTTTTATAATCCGGATGAAATCAAACAAATCATTGATCGGTCAGCCAGAATCTTAAATGTTGACATTGACAATATCGCCGGTCAAGAGATAGCTAAACGGTCGCGCCAGACCCCGCGGATTGCCAACCGCCTACTCAAACGAGTCAGGGACTTCGCCCAAGTCAGAAAAGATGGTACAATAAATAAAGACATTGCCGATGAAGCGCTTAAAATGCTCGCCGTTGACAGTGCCGGCCTAGATGATATGGATCGTCAATTTCTACTTACAGTCATCCATAAATTTTCCGGCGGTCCGGTCGGTCTCAACACCATTGCTTCGGCTATTTCCGAAGAAATGGATACGGTTGAAGATGTGATTGAGCCGTTTTTGCTCCAGCTCGGTTTTATCAATCGCACTTCTCGTGGCCGAATCGCCACTGAATTGGCTTACAAACATCTAGACATTACCCCACCAGCTAACCTCCAAGACAAACTAATATAGTTCAGTATTATCACATATATGATTATCACCATCTCAATTTTCTATTATCTATATCTGGTGGCGGTATTAGTATTTACGATTTTCAGCTTGTTCAATATTTATCACTTAATTCGCTTTGGCTTTTTGAGTCTGACCAATATTTTGATAATTATTATTTATCTGGCAATTTCAGCCGTCCTGATATTTTCGTCCATAATCATCCTGCTCCAATTTGACTGGACCACTCCGCTTATTGACACTAATAACTATAATCTCACCCAATTTTAAAACACATGATTAAAAAAGATATCATTCCCAATCAACAAATTGGC
>CAYTUI010000068.1:0-1694 GCA_964441335.1 uncultured Gammaproteobacteria bacterium | reverse complement strand
AATTATCTTGCCACTTTTCCATAAATAAATTAAAATTAATTTTAAAGTGGTTCAGGGTTTTCACGACTTGGTGATAGACGAATTTAACGCCAGAACAGCTCAGTTGCAAACCGGCCAATCGGAAATTATTGAGTTTGTTGCTGATCAATCAGGCGAGTTTGAATATTACTGTTCCATCGGCAGCCACCGGGCCATGGGCATGGTGGGCAAATTGATAGTGGAATAAATTAAAGATAAAAAGGTATGTTTATCCAGGGTTTTTTTATGACGGTGTTGGATTTATTATGAAAATGCCTTTTTATATTTCGTTGAAATAGGCACTGATGAAAACCATGTTCATTTCCTCATTCAAAGCGTTCCAATGTTCAGTCTCACCAACATAGCCAAGATAGTCAAAATCATTACAGCCAGGGAAGTCTTCAGGGAGAAAGCCAGAAGTCAAGAAGATATTTTGGGGAGGAGAATTCTGGACAAAAAAAACGATTCTATGATAAAAGACGCTTTAGAAGTTTTAGGCGGTGAAGTGGTAGGTTAAATTTATAAAAATTGTTTTAACAAAAATCACCAGCAGAAGCTGGCGATTTTTGTTTGGCTCGAGTATATTGACTGATATTAATTTTGGGTATAAAGTCAAATTGGACCACATAAACCTTAATAAAAACAAGAAGAAGCCTATTTTCAATAAATTTTATATTATTCATTTAAATAAATAAAAATTCCGCCATTAATCCGATTAGTCGGGTTATTAAGGCGGAAAGAAAGGAACTTAAGTATGTTTAAAACATATCCGCCTTTCAAAATTATCCCGTTCCAAAAAATTGGCCGTTTAGGCCAGAGGACGGGTTTTATTGTAGTTATCATATCTTTAATTTTCAGTCCGCTTTTTAGAAGCGTCAGCTTGGCTGAAGAAGCCCAGTCAGCCGGTTCCGATGTTGCTGGCGCGCCAACGATCGGCCAGCAGGCGAACGTCAATTCGGTTAAAGCGATAACAGCGGATTCGGCTTCCCAAACAGTTTTACCTATGCCAACGGCTTCAGAGTCTCTGGCTAGCCCTAAACCAGCGGCAGAAAATCAGCCAGACGCCCTATTGCCTCAAGCAGTCGAGCCGGTTGATCCGGAAGAAAATCCCGACCAGCAAGCTCAATCAGTCGAAGCCAATCAACAGGTTAATCATAATCAAAATAATCCTGAACTGGATGACGCCAACGAACGTTCTCCTTATAGTTCTTTTGAGCAGGCCAAGGTTGATTCCCAAGCGGGCATGGCTAGTTTAAATATACCCATTGATATTCCTCAGGGCAGACAAGGCATTGAACCTAATTTTTCTTTAAGGTATAACTCGGCGACGCAAAATGGCTGGCTGGGCACGGGCTGGAGTTTGGAGCTGGGTGCCATTCAGCGTTCCACTAAATTAGGCGTGCCTCATTACGATAATAATGATGCTTTTGTTTTCATCCAGACTGGCGCTAGTGATGATTTGGTTAATATTGGCGATAATCAATATCGCCCTAAAATTGAAGGCGCTTTTAATAAAATTGAATTTGTGGATAATGCCTATTGGTTAATAACGGATAAGCAGGGAGTTAAATATTATTTCGGCCAAAGCCAGTCTTCCCAACAGTACGACCCGGATCATCAGGATCATATTTTTAAGTGGACTTTAGACAGAGTTGAAGATTTATCGGGCAATTATC
>CAYTUI010000067.1:0-1701 GCA_964441335.1 uncultured Gammaproteobacteria bacterium | reverse complement strand
GCGTCGGCCACATACAAAAATTCCCGGGTGGCTTTACCGCTGCCCCAAACAGTAATCGCCTTGTCTTTTCTTTGCTTGGCGGCGGCAATTTTTTTAATCAGCGCCGGAATCACGTGCGAAGATTGAGGCTTAAAATTATCCCCCGGACCGTAAAGATTTACCGGCAGTAAAAAGATCGAGTTAAAGCCGTATTGCTGCCGGTAGGCCTGGCTCATCACTAACAGCATTTTTTTGGCCAAACCATAAGGGGCATTAGTTTCTTCGGGATAACCCTTCCATAAGTTCTTTTCTTTAAACGGCACCGGGGTAAATTTGGGATAACAGCAAACCGTGCCTAAAACGACCAGCTTGGACACACCGGCTCTACTCGCCTCATCCATTAAATGAATCCCCATTTCCAGATTCTCGTAAATCATCCTACCGGGATTGGCTTGATTAAAACCAATGCCGCCGACTAAGCCGGCTAAGTGAATGACAATGTCTTTACCTTGAACCAAGGTTTTAATATTGCTTAACTTGAGTAAATCGTCTGTTTCTGATCTGGGAATAACAATGTTAGTCTTAGAGACACCTTTCTTGATTAGTTCCTGATAGACCCACTGACCTAAAAAACCAGCCCCCCCGGTTAACAGGATTTTCTTATTCTTAAAATACATTGACATGTTTGATTTACGGATATGAGTAAATTATACTAAGTTTGTGCTCAAACTTGATAGGGGTAAGTTACTAATCATCGTCAGTATTGCTTTAGGGCTCCTGATTATATTTTTCTTGGCTTATAGATACATCGCCCCTTTCGGCAAAATTGTTAGTTTCCGCTTTACTTCAAAACTGCCGGGCGCCCAACAGGCAACGGTTTTTGCCCCCGAGACTAGCAAGGGCAGTATTTTGCAAATACCTACCCAAATAGTCACCACCAGTAAAACAAAGCTGCAGTTGAAACTACCTCAAGGAAAAATCGAGACAATTAAAACAACATTAAAATTTAAACCAAATATTAATGAGGTTATTATTGGAATAAGAGGCAATGAAAAAAACGATTTTCTCTATCAACCTCTTTACCGGGACACTTTCCGGGATTTGAACTGGAATAAAGTTGAAGCTGACGGTTTAAGTCTGTGGCAAAAAGAGAAAAAGTTTAACAGCCTTAAGGATTTTATTGTCAATCCCCCTTTGGATAAAACAATCGCTTCTTATTATTTAAGTCCGGATAAATTACAGGCGATCAAAACTGACACAAACAAAAAAGATAAAAATACTAAAACGGTGACTGAAACGTCTTTAAGAGGCAATCTTTCCGTATTTATCAGGGTTGATCAGAGTCCGTTGATTTTAAAAGTGGTTAAGCAAGATATGAATAGTTATGACGGTGAAGACAAGTTAAAAATCAAAGTGTCAAAAGGAGGGAAAAATTTGGCTGAAAGAACCATAGCTGATGACGGACTTGTTGATGCCAACCTACTTAAACTCAAATCACAGGAAGAAATTATTACTTTAGATGATATTGATCCTGGCATCTATCAACTTGACTTATTAGATGAAAGTAATAGCGCTGATATGTTAATTACCAGAATTGAGGTAAACCAATCTAAAGTAATTTTCAAAAATAATATTTTCCCGTTGGGTAATACCCCAACTGCTTTATGGACTAATATTGACAATCTCGATGTCATTACTGTTCACGACGTTGGACTACAAACT
>CAYTUI010000066.1:0-1787 GCA_964441335.1 uncultured Gammaproteobacteria bacterium | reverse complement strand
TGGAAAGATGCGGACGCGATGTGCAACGGGTGCTCCATGGATCCAAAGGCAGGATCCAATTACTGCCCCGTTAAGTACTGTCAGGACACTACGGCGGGCCACATCACCGCTGGCCTCTGTGTGACTCCGGGCGTATGCAAAGCCGTTACGGGCGACGGAAAGGGCGTCGGGATTGACCAAGTAATGAAGACGCTCGGCGAACTCTTCGGCAAGCTCATGTCGCAGCCGAAGCCGCCATCGTCTCCGCCCCCCACGCCTCCAACGAATCTGACCGACGGGACCGGTTGCCTGGGGACGCGTTTTGCGACAGAAGATATTTCCCTCATTTCAAATCCGTGCGCCGATTACACCCCGCCGCCGGTATCCACGGAAATCCCGACAAATACAGGCTCATGTTCCCAGCTTAGCGAGACGCTCGGCCTCTGCACGAATACTCCGAATAGTTGTCCCGAGGTTCCTGCCGTAGATTGCGGGGCGGGGAATCATCCGGTTTCCGGCGGGAAGGATGCAAATGGATGTGTGCTCCGCGATACTTGTGAGTCCGACACCGCCACTTTGACCTCGCCGACCACGACAACCGCGGGTCGCGTTATTGTCTCGACGACCACGGGCACGCTCATCGTGCCGCCGGGAGGAGCCCGCGGCGACATAAACACCCGACCGACCGGAGCGACCGTCTTCGGCGGCTCGCGCGATACGCAGGGTAACGTCGAAGTCGCCGGGTTCTACGGCGCGCAAACATTCGGCGGGCAGGGCTCGCAGGGGCTCGTCGGCGCGTGGTGCCAGTCGCGGCCGTGGGCAACGAATTTCCTTTCGAAAATTATTACGCCGACATTCTTCGATAACATTTGTAAAGCGCGCGGCTACCAGGTGGGTACTCCGCCGCCCCCGCTCCCAGTCATCCTCCAACAGGTGAAGAAACCGAAATCGTCCGCCACCACGACCACGACCACAATCACACCCTCGATCGATTCCACGGTCCCGCCCAAAGTGGATATCTGGGCGGTTCCCGCGTCGGTTCCGCTCGGAGGCCGCACATCCATCTTCTGGAATACCCAGGGCGTGACGAACTGCACCGAGACATCTCCGAACGGCGGCTTCAGCCAGAATTCGCTCTCCGGCGGTGCGGCAACGCAGCCCATCACAGCCGCGACCACCTTCTCTATCTCATGCCTCGCCCCCGACGGCTCTCCTGTGACGGGCTTTGTGACCGTGAATCTGAAGATATAATGTCGAACGCATTTGAGGAAGCGCAGCAACAACTCCGCCGCGCCCTCGCGGTGTATCCGGTATCTGAAGGTCTCCGTGTACGGCTCGCGCATCCTGAACGCGAAGTAACCGTTTCCATTCCCGTCCAAATGGATGACGGCTCGCTTCGGGTGTTTGAGGGATATCGCGTCCAGTATTCTTCCCTGCGCGGCCCCTACAAAGGCGGCATCCGCTACCATCCCGATGCGGATATCAACGAAGTGCGCGCTCTCGCGTTTTGGATGACATTCAAGTGCGCGGTCGCCGGCATCCCCATGGGCGGCGGCAAGGGGGGAGTCACTGTGAACCCAAAAACATTGTCGACGGGGGAAATTGAACGTCTCACACGGGGATTCGTGCAAAAACTCGCCCCTATCCTTGGACCGCAGAGGGACGTCCCCGGACCGGACGTCGGTACCAACGCCGTCGTTCTTGGAATAATTGCCGACGAGTATTCTAAAATTGTCGGGAAGCCCACGCCCGCTGTTGCGACGGGAAAGCCAATTCATGAGGGAGGCTCGGAAGGACGCGCAGCCGCA
>CAYTUI010000065.1:0-1856 GCA_964441335.1 uncultured Gammaproteobacteria bacterium | reverse complement strand
AAAAACCGGCCTTAATAATTTTAGCCTTAAGTTCCTGTTTGGAGTATCTCTGCCTGGCTTGCATGGCCACGTCGTGCGGCCCAAAAAGCCACGGGTGGGCACAATCGGTTACCAGTAAATATCCGCCCGGTTTAGTGACACGGTAGACTTCTTTTAACACCACCAGGTCGTTTTTTATCCCTCGATGATATAAGACATCAAAGATCATCACCAAGTCAAATTTACCACCCTTAAACGGCAAAGATTCTGCCGAAGCTTTTTTAACTTGTAATAATCCCCGACGGCGGCAGTATTTTAAAGCCAGATCATTAACGTCAACACCGGAAACCTGGCCCCATTCCTTGAGCATCACCATGTTTCTGCCTGTGCCGCAGCCGACGTCAAGAATTTTACGCTTCCTGCCGCTTAACTGTTTTAAAAAGACTTGGGCAAACAATCTCTTGGCCGCAAACCACCAGTGCTGGTCTTCCAAGGCATACATCTTATCGTATTCTTCTGGTTGCATAGTTTGGGTTTATTTTACAACACTTTATGTTAAGATAGCCTCATGCAACCGGCCAGAGACTATTCTTTAAAAGAATTAGGCAAGCGGGCCAAATGCATTCCCGGAGCAGAGCCACACTTAACTGGGGCGGTTGAAGACAAGGGTTTGGGCAAAAAAGCCCGGCCACTATTTTCCGAAACTATTATTCCCGTTTGTGAGCCTACCCTCAATTCTAAAGCTTTTCAATACGTTAATCAGGCTTTAAAAACCAACTGGATCAGCTCCCGAGGCAGCTTTTTGGAAAAGTTTGAAAATTTGTTTGCCAAAAAAGTCGGCGCCAAATACGCGGTCGCGGTTAATTCCGGCACTTCCGCTCTCCACCTGGCTTTGGCTACTTTTGGCTTGAGCTCCGGCGACGAAGTCATTGTTCCCACTTACACCATGATTTCCTCGGCTTTTGCCGTGTCTTATCTAGGGGCTAAACCGGTTTTTGTTGACTGCGACGACTACTATCAAATTAACCCGGATTTAATCGAACCAGTCATCACTAAAAAAACCAAAGTAATTATGCCTGTAGGAATTTACGGCCATCCGGCAGACATCGATAAAATCGAGGCGATCGCCAGAAAACACCATCTATCGGTTATCTATGATTGGGCTGAGGCTCACGGCGCCAAATACAAAGGCAGGCCAATCGGCGGCCGGGGTTTAGCCAGCTGTTATTCTTTTTACGCCAATAAAATCATTACTACAGGGGAAGGCGGCATGGTCGTTTCTAATCATAAAGGCTTTATCGATCTTGCCAGAAATCTAAAAGACGTCGCTTTCTCTACCAAAAGACATTTCTGGCATAAACGCCTGGGTTACAACTTTAGAATGACCAATCTAACGGCGGCGGTCGGCTTAGCCCAAACCGAACAATACGAAAAATTAGTTAAAGCCCGGATTGATCACGCTCTTTATTACATGAAAGGCTTAGCTAAAGTTAAAGGAATTAAATTATATTTTGTTGCTCCTAAAATATTTCAAATTAAGAATGATATACTGGAACAATTAAATGTAAAGTATGAATTAACTGATGATTTTGAAAAGGTATTGCCTGAGATGGATGGAGTGTATATGGTTAGATTGCAAGATGAATATAAACATGAAGGTATTAGTGATGAAGAAATTATAGATACAAACAAATATTGTATAAATAGTAATAATATAAACAGATTAAAAGATGATGCTATTATACTTCATCCACTTCCTAGAAGAGATGAAATTAGTGTTGATATTGATAAAGATAAACGTGCAAAGTATTGGCAACAATGTGAGAATGGAATGTGGATGAGAGTGGCGTTAATTGCGGATATGTTTGGTATAGAAG
>CAYTUI010000064.1:0-1859 GCA_964441335.1 uncultured Gammaproteobacteria bacterium | reverse complement strand
GATAAAAAATTGTCATGGCGGGCTACCTCGGGCTGAAACCCCAGACCGTCAAGCCCTGTAAGACGATTCTATACTACTTTAGTCGTCAAATCCAGAGGTGTCTCGAGCTGGTTGTAAATTTGATAGTTAATCCTTGGGAATCAACTGTTTGATGACCTTAAGGCCAAGAAATGATGCCAATCTTCCTTCATGATCAGAGGTGGGCTGGTCATATTGTCTATTCTTGTGGATAAACTGACTTTTATTTATATGGGTATCATACTATAATATAGGCATGGCAAGCAATCAGATTTTCAAAGCAGTTTACTTTTCCGACTATAAAGAAACAAACCCAAAAGCAAAGGGTGTTGTTTTGGCTTTTGGCGAGAGAAATATAGATTTGTACAAAAGCGTAGCTGATCTTGGAAGTAACGAATTACGCAATTTACTTGGAACCAACTCTTATCTTGAATTAGAGCAACGGGCGCAACTTGAGGGGTTACCAATAAATACGTATTGCCTTTGGTATTTACGAAAAAATCTCGGCGTAGAAGAAATAAAAACCAAAACAGTAAAGAATAGCGAAAGAGCAATTTCCTACTTTATAAATCAGGTCATTAAGGGGGATTGCCTGGAAGTGATGAAAGAAATCCCGACAAAATCAATAGATATGATTTTGTGTGATTTACCATATGGGACTACGCAAAATCATTGGGACAGCGTTATTCCTATTGACCAACTTTGGAGCCACTACGAACGTGTTGTAAAAGATAAGGGTGTTATTGCCCTTACCGGACAAGGACTCTTTACGGCTAATCTGATGTTATCTAATCCAAAATTATTTAAATATAAAATCACTTGGATAAAATCAAAACCGACAAACTTTCTTAACGCCAAAAAACAACCACTTAGAAAACATGAGGATGTTTGCATCTTTTATAAAAATCAGCCTGCATATAATCCTCAGATGACTTATGGTGAGCCTTATAACAAAGGTTTTAGGAAAGATCAATTTACTGGAAGTTATGGCGATTTCAAAACTGTGGAGGTAAAAAGCAATGGGGAGAGATATCCTACTGATGTTGTCTATTTCAAAACCGCCGAGAGTGAGGGAGAAGTTTATCATCCGACACAAAAACCAGTGGAGCTTGGCCGTTACCTAATTCGTACCTTCACAAAGGAGGGCGATGTAGTACTAGATAATACTTGTGGAAGCGGTAGTTTTCTTGTTTCTGCAGTTTTAGAGGGCAGAAAATTTATAGGAATTGAGAAAAACGAAGATGTTTATCTGTTCAAGAAGCATAAAGTAGATTATATTGAGGTTTCTAAAAAGCGCATCAAAGAAGCTGAAACTCAATACAAGGCAGAAAGTAACAAACAAAAGCTATTTTAGATTCCAATGTACGGTTCCTCTTGGAGAATTTTCCGCGCTTTTTCAATCTCCTCATCAGTTAACACGCCCTTTTCTTTGAGCCAATTCAAAAGGTGAAAATACTGGTTTGAGTGTAAAACTGGCTTTACGATTTTATTTATACCAGTTTCTTTTTGGACAAAAGCGAGATGTTTTTCAGAAAGAACACCCCGACCTATGAGGTCGTAGGCAATTCTAATAGCATCAACCGAAGTAAGGTTTAAATCACCCTTGTGGTTTCTATCTTTCTCGACGACAGGATAATCAATGCTTAATAAATCCTCAACTGTCTCCAATCCATTAAGATTACGGTTATAATATTCTATCTCTTGCCCACGATAAGTGAACCATGTTCTTCCTTGTTCGGTAAGAGAACCACGCGGTAAGTAGACACCCTCGTTGGATACTCGCTCCTTTGATACCCAGCCACAGATATAAAGTATCCATTTTCTTTGTCTGGTCGTACCCG
>CAYTUI010000063.1:0-1967 GCA_964441335.1 uncultured Gammaproteobacteria bacterium | reverse complement strand
AATAAAATCGTGCCCTGCAAAAAAGCTGGGACTAGGCCAATAGTCTGTTCCTCGCAACCAATCGATAACTTCTATACAGCCACCAAATAGTCTGCCTCGCGTAACTCCCCTGCCTTGCAGCCAATGCCAGCCATCTTTATTCTGTTTCTTTGGTTGTAACTTACCAAGATTTTCATTAACTGCCCATTGCAAATAGCCATTACTATAAGCGGGGTAAGATTTATATTGGTAGCGATGGAACTTCTCAAAAAGTAAAGAGGTAACATGGTCACGAAATGATTTGGGAAAATTATGCATCTGAGCAAAACCAGCCATCACGGAAGGACCATTGAAAGTTACTATACCAAGCTGATTGATAAAAGACGTAAAGACAGCTGTGTCAGAATATCCCATAAATATCTTGGGATTCTGTTTGATAATTTTCTTATCCAAGAACGGTAAAACACGTATTCCATCATTTCCGCCGATTGAAGTAATAATTGCTTTGACGCTCTTATCTGCAAACGCTCGATTCAAATCAGCCGCCCTTTTCTTGGGATTATTGTACACTGCCTCTGGCTTTGCTCTGGTGAAGACAAACTCCTTTATTTTAAGATTAAAATACGTTTTAAGATTTTCTAAACCTAAATCAAAAACCGCAGGGAATCTGCCGGGGCCTCCCCAAGATGGCGAAATGACAGCGACTGTATCTCCTTTGGTAAGTTTTTTGGGTTTAGTAAATTTCATGACTAAATAATGACATCATTAATATAATATATCAAGTGTACTATTTTAGGCATACTGTGATAATACAAACAAAAAATACCTACTCTCGTAAGTATCTTTTGTCCTTCGGTTCACTATGCTCACTCAGGACATTCGTATCTTTTGGCCGCAGGCCATGAGCGAACAAAGTGAGTCGAATGGCAGGGGAGGAAGGAATCGAACCCTCGTAACGGGTTTTGGAGACCCGCATTCTACCACTGAATTACTCCCCCATCATAAGCGGCGGCAACTACCAGCTATAAGCTAAAAGCTATCAGCTATAAGCTATTCGCCACAAGCTACTTAATCTCCTTATGATCAGTATGCTTTTTGCACCAATTACAGAATTTCTTCATTGCCAATCTTTCCTTCACCAGCTTCTTATTTCTGGTTGAATGGTAATTAATTCTGTGACACTCTGTGCATTCTAATTTTGCTAAATTATCCTGTGACATAAATTTATGTAATTAGTAATTTGTAATTAGTAATTTGTAACTAGCGACTAAGTACTTAAACGTAGGTGGTAAATACGGCCTACCACACGAGGCCTAAGCGAAATGTGGAGCCATCCGTCGGATTCGAACCGACGACCTACGGTTTACAAAACCGTTGCTCTACCAACTGAGCTAGGATGGCATTAATGAGATTAATTATCAACAAGCATTGCGTTTTAGATGAAACTGTCAGGTCATACGACCTGATCGCCCTGTGGGCGAAGCTAAGTCGGCATATTACTTGAACTTTCCGCTGACTAAATTCTCTTTCTTTATTTTACTCCACTTTTTTATCTGTACTTCTCTTCTTCTAGCTTCAACCAGTGTCTCAAATGACTCAAAATATATTATATGAACCGGTCTTCTGCTTCTCGTGTATTTAGCGCCTGTACCATCGTTATGTCGCTCTTCTCGCTTCTTCAAATTTATACAGGTACCAGCATATAACGATTGATCAGAACATCGGGCTAAATAGAAATAATTCTTTGACATCGCTTTTCATATTAACTTTTATACCCAAACCTCACCTTAAGTCGGGGGTCACGAATATAATAATGTCCTTCGACTCCCTTTCGACTCATCCCGCTAGGCGGGACTCGCTCAAGGTCGCTCAGGACACTCGCCTCGTTTTAAAAATTACACTATCCCCACTTTTACGCGAATGGTCGAAGACCACGAGGTGCCCCTCGACAAGCTCGGGGCATTCGACTCAACAAAAACGCGTTGGTT
>CAYTUI010000062.1:0-1986 GCA_964441335.1 uncultured Gammaproteobacteria bacterium | reverse complement strand
TGATCCGTACCCCGTTTAGTGGACACTATTTTTGTGGTTATTTTCGACCAAAAGATGATTTCTGTATTCAACCGGTGTCATCTTTTTTAAATCCCACTGTTTCCTTTCATTATTGTAGTGTTTAATGTACTCGGCGGTCAAACCCTTAAGCTCTTTAAAGGTTCTGCAATCCTTGTAATCGACCTCATCTTTGAAGTGGCCGAAGAATGATTCCATGGGCGCGTTATCTATGCAATTGCCTTTCCTGGACATAGACTGAACCATCTTAAGCTCTTTAACCTTTGAGATGAAATCCGGGCTGGTGTAATGGAAGCCTTGGTCAGAATGGATGAGTATATTTTCAAGTAAAGGCGCGTCTTGATTTTCTTCCATGTTTTTTATCGTATCAAAGACCAGATCCATTTTTAGGCGCTGGGATAGATTCCAGGCGATAATTTCTCTGCTGGCTATATCTTTAATGGCCGAGAGGTAAGCCAGCTGGCCATTAAAGGGCAAGTAAGTAATGTCGGTGCAGAACGCTTGACGTGGATTTTCTTGCTTGAAATTCCTGGCTAAGATGTTCCCGAAAGTTCTGTGTTCTCTTGTCTTTTTCATAATATCCTTGTAGGGATTTCTTCTTCTGATTTTCGCAATCAAACCATATTTATTCATGATTCTGGATATTTTCTTGTGGTTCATTATAATTCCCTTATCATCAAGCTTCATTTGGATGTTTCTCCAGCCGTATTTGAATCTGCTCTTTTTGAATATTTCCTTGATCAAAAGGTAGTCGTTGTAATCCTTAGGATTATTATTCAAGCTTTTCAGCCACTTGTAGTAGCCTGTCCTTGAGACCCGGGCAATCTCGCACAGTTTCTTCGGATTTTTACCAATATTCCTGATTATTCCGAATTTCTGGAACGGCTTCAAAATTATTTTCTTTTCCGTGCCCGGAGTTGTGCTAAAAAATCGTTCTCGGCTTCAAGGTAATCTATTTTGGCCTTGAGATTTTTTATCTGCCTGCCGCTGGCCATTCTTTTGATTTTCAGCTTGGCTCTATGGAGCGGCATTTCCAGTTTTCTTTTGGGCAGCAAGGCGCTATTCCACTGGTTCATCAGCTTGTTTGGCGTTCTTTTGCCTATGACCATTAAGTCAAAACCAGCCTCTTCAAATATCCTAACTGCGTTCATTCCCTCATCATTGTATTTCTTAAGGGCATTGAGCTTAAAGCTCTGGGCGTACATGACTGATTTAACGCTACATCTTCTGACGTTTCTGTTTTTGGAAATTTGATCGATCTGTTCCTTGGTAAAAATTCTTCTATTCATATGGTTATGGATTTAAACGGGTTATTTCTTGACCCAATTAAAGGGTACAAGAAAGAGACTCATTGTGTCCACTTTTAGGGGTACAGATCAGAAAGAGACTCATTGTGTCCACTTTTAGGGGTACAGATCATTTGTGAACATTTTTGCTGGGCTAAGGTTTTCGCCGGTGTATCACGACACGAAACATTTGGTTTACTTCCTGTTGAAGCTCGTGCCTGCGGAACGCCTTTTGTCGTTCGAGCCAACAGCAGCTATTTAACCACTGCTACTGATGGATTCGGTGGCTACTTTGCCAATAATGACTCGGAACAAGATATGGCTAATAGGATTAGTCATATACTCAACTTATCTCATTCCGGCTGGGCAGAAATGTCTCGTCAGGCAATTGAGAGTAGTAAGAAGTTCCAGTGGTCAGAAACGGTAAAAATATGCATCCGCGCCTATCAGCAGCTATTGGAATCAACGAAGTTTGCACCTTAATAAGACCGGCTTCCGCATGGAAACCGGTCTATTTTATTTGGTTTAAATTTTGACTATAAGTTTTTTATAAATCCTACGGCCTCGGCCATTTCATGAATTTCACACTCAAGCTCGAAAAAATTATTATACTTAATTTGTTTTAAAGTTTTAATAACTTCCGCCCAATCTATTCTACCTTTACCGGGAGCAAGATGCGGAT
>CAYTUI010000061.1:0-2258 GCA_964441335.1 uncultured Gammaproteobacteria bacterium | reverse complement strand
ACTCCTAATCAAGCCCTCCAAGCCTATGGAGTGCAATATGTCCGTACCTAAAACAGATGAATTATGCCTATTTGAAATAAACGTTATTCTCAAAACGAAGATCTACATATTGAATATCCTGTGGCAAGATATTTTGTGCCAAGATCTCTTTTAATCGAGTAATTTGTTTAGAATACTCTTCGGTAGTCGAAAATATTAAGCGGTATCCCCTATCGGTTGAGGCAATGATTTGATCAGGTTCATCAGTTAAATGAAATTTTAGAATTATTAGTTGTTGTTCATTGATATCCCACTGTTCTACTAATTTGCTGACACTCTCCAAATATTTAAATGGGATATTGGATGAGGTGTCTTGGCGTTCATCAGCAATAATGGAAGTGCCAGCCGGCGGTTCAGCAGTTTTTTCTTTTATCTCACCACTATAGCTTAGAACGTAGTAGGCATCTGGTGTTTGTCGGACAAACGGTGAAATTCTTTCTTGGGCAGTTATTTCCACAGTATGGGGGAAGCTTTTTTTAATAGAGATATTGTCTAGAAAGTAGTTGGCCACCAACTTTTCACTAAGGTCCCCTGATTTAAAAATAAAATAATTGTTGTTTTTAAAAATTAAAAAGCGACGTTCATCCAGTTTAGCTTGGATATCCTGCCGCACCGATTGTTCAGGAACCTGACTTAAGCCCTGAATGACAATATTATTAATTTTCAGCCAAGGCAGCTGAAAAATACTTTGGAGAATCAGTAAGCCGGCAATAACGCCTATGACTCTGATTATCAGTTTTTTGTTGGGTGGCCGACGATGGTTATAATAGCTTCGCGTCAGTTCACGACGTGATTTTTGAAACGGTTGAAGCCGGTCAATGCGGGCGAACTTATTGGAATTGTGGAAGGGAATCTTGTCCATAGATCACTTAACTAATCTGGATATTTGTTGGTTGATTCTGGTTATTATCTCGTAATTGATAGTCCCGGCTTTTTGAGCCAGTTCATCAGCTGTTATAGTATAATTATCGCTCTGGCCTAACAGGATGACCTCTGAACCGCCTTGAATATCTGTTGTTTCAGCTGGCAACTCTACCATCAGGAGGTTCATACATATATTACCACGAACAGGATATTTTTTGTCTTTAATGATTACGGCTGAATTGTTGGATAATTTCCTGTCATAACCGTCAAAATAACCGACCGGTATAGTGGCAATTTGGGCATCTTTCGTAGCGCGATAGCTTAAGCCATAACCAACAGTTTCTCCGGCTTTAATTTTTTTTACCTGCAGAACTCTGCTTTTCCAACTTAGAACCGGTTTAAGTTCAATTGCCGGTTTAAATTTCATGCTGGACTCCGATGGCCACAAACCATACAGTCCTAGGCCAAGCCTGATGCTATTTAATAAATAGTCTGACTGACGTAAAGCGGCGGCACTGCAGGCGCAGTGATTATTGGTAAACTCCACTCCCCTATTTTTTAATTCAATGATCAAGTGATTAAAATTATCAAACTGATGCTGTGTGAAATTATCAGCGCCATTTTCACTGTTGGCAAAGTGGCTATAAAGTCCGGTTATTTTAAGGTTCGGCAATTTAGTAATTTCCTGCACCTGATTAATTGCCTCCTCCAGCCTGATTCCCAAACGATTGGTTCCGATATCAATTTTGATCTGAGTTGTAATGGGTAAATTGAACGCTAATAATCTTTTCGCATCATCAAAGTTAAGAATGGGCAAAATTATGTCTTTTGTTGCCGCTAATTTAATAAGCTCGTCGTCATTGCCGAGATAACCCAAAACTGTTATCGGTTTGGAGCTGGATTTTCGGATTTCCAAAGCCTCAAAGATATCAAAAACCATAAAGCCTTGAATAGCCACAATTTCATTTAGCAGACCAACCATTTCTCTTTGACCGTGACCATAGGCATTGCCTTTTATAACTGCCCAAATAGCCGGCTGAAAAGGCCTAACCTGTTGAGTTAGACCTTGGAACTGTGCAATATTATGCCGTAAATTATCTTTGGATATTTCTATCCAACTGGTACTGTTCATTTTATGTTAGTGTGGTGAATAGTAAGAGAGGAAGGAATGTGGGTGCGCTCATCCGTTACTTTACCTTATCTATTGAAGAAATGCTAACTGTTGCCTAGCCGGTTGGTATTTTAGTTTCTAGCTGAGAGCGCCGCACATGCGATGTTAGCTGATGTATTCCTTTTCTTTAGTTTTCTGATAAGAAAACTTGTTTTAAAAAATTTTAAATTTCTTTTTCCGTTTT
>CAYTUI010000060.1:0-2651 GCA_964441335.1 uncultured Gammaproteobacteria bacterium | reverse complement strand
GTGTAGTTTTTCTGTTCAACATAAGCATTGTCATTCTTATGATCCGGCCTTGACCGCGTAAAATACAATTTTTCTTTTTCACAGTAGCGCACCATATGCCAATTAACGAATTCTCCGCCTGAATCCGAATCCAGGCCGATTAAATTAAACGGTAAACCGGCCCTAATATCATTAACCGCATTAACTACGCCTATTTCGCCCTTACCCATAACCGCGTATTGCTCCGACCAGCCAAAGCAGATATCTACCATATCCAGCGTGTAAATGAACTCTCCCGATGGATTGCCGCCATTGTGGGCGACCGTATCCATTTCCATGAATCCAGCTTTACCCGTATCCCAGTTGGTGATCCTTATCGGAATAGATGATTTAAGCATTGCGCCTCGCTTGGTCGTGCCGCGATGCCGATCCAATTTCCTGATTTCCCGTTCTTTGCCAAGACGCCGATCAATAGTCCTAGCGCTGATTGTTTCCAGCTGGCGCATGATCGTTTCCGATACGCTGATTTCTTTGAATCTAATCATCGATTCCAAGGTAGTGAGCAGATTAGGCTGTAACCTTATTCCGCAGGGGTAATCCAATGTTTCCCAAACCTTAGTGACTGCTGTCATTGCGTCAGCGCTGTAAATCTTTTTCCTGGCCGCGCGGCCTTCACGAACAATTCTGCCATAATCGTACCTGGCTTGAAAAATCTGGATGGCGTAATTACGATCATAACCAGTGTTTTCGCAAAACTCATCCAGTATCTTACCCTTTTCTTTCTTATTGGCTTTCAAATATCTTGGCTTAGTAGTCGAAATTAATTCCTTTTTGCTCATTTTAGTCATATATTTAACCCAAATTAATTACTTAACTTGAGTTAGATTTTATATGACTCAACAAGGGTAGGCAAAGTTAGAAAATAGATGGCTCAATTCGCTATTATTGACAATTTCAACCTTTTTATTATAAGATATCAAGTTATACTCTCGGATGAGAGCTTAACGAAGCAATGGCAATTTTGATCATTACAACCCAAGGAGGGATAAACCATGAGAGAGATCGGCGCTGTCCAAACTCTGGTTAGTCTAATCCATCGTTTGCACGATGGATTTACTAACCTTAATGAAGCCAAGAGAGAAGCTTATGAAGTGTTTCAAAGCTTCGAGAGTGTCTCCGATGAGGCATTGTTTGATGTAGCTTTTCCGGTCATGGTTGAATACTTCCTTGACCCGGCGAAGAAAGCTAAAGTAATTCTACAAAGAAAGGAGATGTCGAAAGACAACTTATTGGCTAGCCATCGTTTTGTAAGCAGGTCTAAGCTTGCAAAGATGATTTTTTTCAGCAGCCAATATCCGAGGTCATTATTGATTAAGTCGGCTACAAACCTGCTTGGTTTCATGCGGCAGAATCCTCAGTATCTGCCTAAAATTTTGCGAGGTGAGATGGTGGGGCCGACGATGCTGGAAATTCATCCCACTAATGCCATGTTTGTTTACAGGTGTCAAATGTGCATTTGGTGTGGCGGTCAAAAGCAGAATACTCCCATCGCTGATTTCTATGGAGCAGAGCGGTTGCTTACCGTAAATCAATGGTGTGGAATTCTAGAGGAGGCAAAGAGTTTAGGAACTAGGCAGATTATATTATCCGGCGGAGGGGAAACCTTACTTGCCCAAGATAAGATCAGGCCAGTTCTTAATAGAGCCAACTCTCTCGGACTTGAAACTATGATTTACACCAATGGTAGAACACTTGGCGAAGTGAATCCTGCTTTATTGGATTCCATCTTAAACTCAACTTGGTTGAGAATTAGCTTGCATGCAGCCACGCCAGAGATTTATTCAAGACTGATCAATCGACCTCTGGGAGCTAACGACTTGGGATCCGTTCTGGACGGTATAAGGAAAATTGTTAGCCTTAAGAAGCAGAGGGGAGGAAAACTGAAGATCGGGATCGGGGTAGTTCTGCAGGAGCTGAATTACGCAGAAGTCGCGAAGATAGCTGGACTCTGTTCTGACTTAGGAGTCGATTTTCTAGATGTGCGAGTGGATTGTATTGGTGTGACCAGAAAGCTTTCTGAATATCAATACGAGAACATGCTTGGCAGTTTGAGGGATCTGCGTACCAGCGTCGAAAGTGGCCAATCCAAATTTACGGCGTCGTTTGCTGATGATTTATTAATAGCAATGGATCAATGGAAAGGAATAGAATTAACGCAACCAAGAAGGTGCCTGATTCCAGTCGTGAGGCCGGCTATTGATCCGTTCGGAATTGTTGGAGCATGCGATTCCATCGGCGAGCCATATACTCGTTCCAAATCACCCAGAGAGTACGTCCTTGGCCGAATCAGCAACGGTTGCAATTTCGCTGATATTATGCGTAGCTCTGCTGGTAAAAAGCTTGGTATCCATTGCCAATTCTGTATGCCAGGCCAAATCTCTCTAAATGCCTTGCCGGAGAAACTGGTTGACGATTTCGAAATCGGCATTGAGCCAGTCGATCAGCCATTTTGTTTCAGTGTTGCATAAAAACATGAGGGATCAAAATAACCACTTTGACCCCTCTTTTTATTTGATTGTAATTTATTTATTTTTTATATTTTAAGAAATACAGATTTAAGGCGGCTAAAGATATGCCGCACTCAATTTTACCCGAATTTATTAACTGTTTTA
>CAYTUI010000059.1:0-2958 GCA_964441335.1 uncultured Gammaproteobacteria bacterium | reverse complement strand
ACGAGGTGCCCCTCGACAAGCTCGGGGCATTCGACTCAACAAAAACGCGTTGGTTAAAGTCTCAGCACAGGAGACTTAAACCATGAGCGAAACTTCTTGGTACAAGAAGTTGAGTCGAATGGTGGGCGCACAAGGATTCGAACCTAGGACCTCCTCGGTGTAAACGAGGCGCTCTAACCAACTGAGCTATGCGCCCAAATCTGAAATACCTTTAATCCCACCGAATGGTGGGACGTTTCAAGTGGTGCCGCCTGCCTGCTCATCGAGTCTGAGCCTGAGGGCTCATTCCTCAGAGTCGAATGACCGGCAGGCAGGGGAATCCCGTATTGCGGGACACCCTCAAAATGAGGATCCCGCACCAAAGATATTATTGCATATGGAAATTTGGTGCGGATAGGGAGATTTGAACTCCCATGAGGTTTAATTCTCACAGGCTCCTCAAGCCTGTGCGTCTACCAATTTCGCCATATCCGCGCGGTTTTTTTGGTGCGGGACGTGTCTACCAATTTCACCACCCCGGCCTGCACTGCGCTTTGGCCAACAGGCCAGCACAGCCATTGTTTAGTTGGTTTTTGCTAGAGTTTTTTCCTTCAGTCTTTTCTGGTAGTTTCTAACGTAACCAATGTTAGCCCTCTTAACCTTAGCTACTTTGGTTATCTCAATTTTACTGATCACCGGAGAATTGAGCGGAAATATTTTTTCTACACCAATGCCGTCAGATACTTTTCTGACAGTAATGGTATTTCCAATTTCATTACCATGGCGTTTTTTCAGGATAATACCTTCAAAAACCTGGATTCTTTCTTTTTCTTCTCCCTTGGAGTTTCTTTCCTTAATCTTTTGATGAACGCGAACAGTCATACCGGTTCTTAATTCTGGTATGGTTCTGGCGCTAGGAGCCTTTGTCTGGCTCGGGGTGTCTTTTTCAGCCATAATTCTTGATTAAAATTGCTTATAAAAAAATAAATTGCTTAAATTTCAGCCAGCTGATTCTAGCTGTTTAGGGCCAATTTGTCAACCCAGCACCACTTTTCGCAAATTTTCACAAAAAGTGGTGCTGGGTCAAGGATTTCATAAATCACAATAGGCCCTGATTATTCTCTCTATTTCTATGACAGTGGCATCCATCAGACCCTCTCTATTAATGACCTGATAATCATATTTGTCAGCCATAGCTAATGATGCGCGAGCATCGGCTATTCTTTTTTTAAGGTCGGCTGGCTCCAACTTTCTCTTGGTTAATCGTTTTTCAATTTGCTCAAAGTTTTCCGGCAGAATATAAATGAGTAGGCTGTCGGGGAATTTCTTTTTTATGATAAGCGAACCCCTGACACCAATATTCATAAGTAACAGGTGCTTTCTCATTATCTCTAGATTTTCATCACGCGCACTGCCGTAGAGGTTGTTATAATGTTCTTCCCATTCTAATAATTTCTCATCGCGAACCATTTGCTCAAAATCCGGCCGAGAGATGTATCTCATATCCTTATCTTCTTTGCCCGGTCTTTTACCCCTAGTAGTATAAGTCACGCTACTTTTTAGTTGGGGTATTTTTTTAAGTAGAATTTTTATGATGGATGTTTTACCAACTGCGGCCGGTCCATTAATAACAATTATTTTATTCATCACTTTATGGTTGTTAATAATGCCCCCAGTTTATTTGGTAAAGCAGATTGGTAATTCACAGGTTGGCCATCTGGAGCAGTGAAGGAAATAGAAAAGGCATGTAAAAATGGCCGGTCAATAATCTGTTTCTTTGACTTCCGAACATCTTTGGTGGCATACAGATTATCGCCGACAATGCTGTGGCCGATAGACGCCAGGTGCGCTCTGATTTGATGAGTACGCCCAGTAATAATTTGGACATCCAGTAAAGTATAATTAATAAATTTGGTGACTACTTTATATTTGGTGATGGCTTCTTTTCCCTCTTCCTTTCTACGAACATCGGAATAAGCTTTCATTTTGCCGGTTTTTTTATCTCTATCCAGATTTTTATCAATCGTTCCTTCATCATTCAGAACCCTGCCATTGACTAGCGCCATATAGTGTTTTTCTATCAATCTCTGGCTAAACTGATCTTTAAGGTATTGGTAGGTTTTTTCATTTTTGGCCAGAACCATAATGCCGGAGACATCTTTATCCAAACGATGAACTAAGCCCGGACGCGATTGGTCGCCGAACTTTTTCACTTCCGGATAATTAGTAATCAGCCAACTGACCAAAGTGTTGGGTTCTTGGGCTTCGGTGGGGTGGACTAACAGACCCGATGGTTTATTAATTATGAGATAGTCATCATTCTCGAAGATAACGGTCGGCTCTAAAGTGGTTTTGTGGCGTTGTTCTTGCCCGGGCTCTGATAGCAGTTTAACTTCAACAATATCGCCGCCATGCAGCCATTCATGGACAGTCGGTTTTTTACCGTTAACTTGGACCCGTCCGGCCAGAATAACCTTTTTTATCTGGCTTCTGGTCAGGTCAGGCAAATTATCGGTCAGAAATTTATCCAGTCTTTCTTTGGTGGGTTGTAGGTAGGTTAGTTTCATAATTAACTGCATTATAGCACGGCCGGGCGATATTAAAAAAAGCCCTATGGGCGTTAAAATAGTAGTGGCCAGAGGCCATGATAAAGGCGTGCCATTCGTAGCTCGCGACAATAGTAGTAATATAAACTTATCTATTTGTCCTTCTTCGCTAAAGCTTCGAAGGACATTCTTCGCTCTAGCGAGCGAAGAATGGTGGGCCCAGCAGGATTCGAACCTGCGACCGTTTGCTTAAGAGGCAACTGCTCTACCAGCTGAGCTATGAGCCCATGATTTGATTAATAACACCTTTCTATGGATGGGCAATTCCGACGCTTCGGTCGGAACTCCGACTTTACGTCGGAGCTGCTCTACCAGCTGAGCTATGAGCCCGTGCTAATTATTAAGTATTAAGAATTAAGTATTAAGTATTAAT
>CAYTUI010000058.1:0-3012 GCA_964441335.1 uncultured Gammaproteobacteria bacterium | reverse complement strand
TATCCCACAGAACAACAAAAGAAAAAACTCCAAAAAATACAAAAATAATTCCAAAAACAAAAACGCTTAACAAATTGACGGCGACACCGGCCAAAGAAACTAAATTATCGCTTTTTTTACCATGCTTTAAATTATTAGGATTAACGGGCGTGGGGCGGCCCCAGCCAAAACCGGCAAAGATTAAAACAATCAAACCGGTAAGTTCAACGTGCGCCAAAGGATTAAGCGTTAGCCGCCCCATATCTTTAGCCGTGCTGTCGCCTTGCCAATAAGCAGCCAGCGCGTGAGCAAATTCATGAATAGTGATAGCATAAATAATAGCCAACAACCAGGCAATAAAAATAACGGGATCTTGAAATAATAATGAAAACATAGTAAACCCAGTATAACAAATAGCTTGAATCTTGTAAAAATACTTAAATTGGTTATAATAAACAAGAGTCTTTAATCATCGGGGTGTGGGGAAGTTGGCTAGCGGGCACGCATGGGGTGCGTGAGGTCGCCCTTTCAAATCGGGTCACCCCGACCAATGATTTTACAACCGCCGAATTCAATTCGGCGGTTTTGTTATTCAATATATGCCCCTGCGCCAAAGCGCAGGGTAATGGAATTCCTAAATAGAATATTTTACGTGGCAAGCCCAGCACCAGAGATTGGTGCTTGGATAAAATCGTGGGACATCAGAAAGGGTACCCGGTAAAAATAAAAAATATTTATTCTCCGAGCCTGCTTCGCCGAAGTAGCTTAGGCTACGAAGGCTGAAAGCTCAAAGAGCAAAAGGGGAAAAGAAAGTTTAAAGGCCAAAGTTTAAGTTTCTACCCCCACCGCGGAGCGCAGGCCATAGCGGTCGTCCCGATAGCCGGGACCGTAGCCGTTCAAGCTGGCCCGACGGACGCTCCGGTTCCAGCCGCCGTGCGCCAGATTAGCGGAAGAGGGATTAAATGAACCGGTAAGATAGCAGATCTTGCCTTTGCCCTGCCAGTCGTCTGTAACCTCGTTAGTTTGTTCCAGATGAGATATAAACAGGGTAAGCCAGGCCTCTATGGTTAAACCTTGTTCATTGGCGTAGTCAGGGTTTTCTTGGAGCAGTTTTAGGTATTCATCAGGAGTTTTGTTGGCTTCTAATTGAGGCCTGCCTCCGATGGTTTTCCCTTGGCCTGCCGCCGGTATATTGGGGTTATTTTCCAACAATAGCACTTGCCAGCCAGGAATGGGAGATTGGTTGTTGTTTTGCCGGTTAAGCAGTTCTTGTTTGGTTTTACCTTGATGATTGTTTTTATCAAACGATTTGGGAAAATACACGGTTTCTTTGGAAACGTCCGAGCCTGGCCAGCTATCCCAAACCCAGACCGGATTGGTAGTATTCAAATCCAAGGGTTCATCAATGTCTGTCGGGTTTTCTTTGGTTGCCAGCAGTTTGCCTTGTTGATGGTGTTTAAGGAGGTTTTGTTTTAATATCTCTATCTGCCTATCTAACGGCATAGCCAAGGGAACCATCAGGATTTGGTTAAAGCCCTGTTCTATCTTGGCTTGATATTTTTCAGGATTTTGGCGTAAAAGCTCGGCAATGGCTTCCGGAGTAGGAATGGGATATTCTTTGTTATCTATGCCTTTAATACCCAACTCTCCGTTAGAAAGCCGTTCTAATAGGCCGGCATTCTTCATTATCTCTTTTTGGCTTTGATATTGTTCGCTTAATTCTTGTTGAGGCAAACCCTCTAAAGGCCAGAGTTTGTTTTTTAAAACAGCCATTCTTTGCTCTAACTCTGTTTTTAGCTCTTTAGCCCTGGTTAAATCTCCTGTTTTTATGGCCCGCTCATACGCCAAATCAAACTCACCCTTAAGAGTTTTAAGGTCTTGATATTCTTGTTTTAGCTGTTCGCATTGAGGAGCTTTTTCCATAGGTGTATAGCTTAAATTGTCTGAACCTTAATTAAATTCATATTCTTGGACTTGCCGACAGGCTGGCCGGTAACAATCACAATTTCATCGCCTTTTTTAACCAGCTTCTCTTTTTTAACCAATTTGATTGATTCAATAATCAATTCATCCATGGTTTTACAAACAGGCATCATGGCGGGATACACGCCCCAGACCAGGGTTAATTGCCTTAAAACTTCCAAACTATTTACCAGAACAATAATTTTAGTGTCCGGCCTGTAACGGGCAATCATTTTAGCCGTATAGCCGGAATCGGTAGCGGCCACAATCGCCTTGGCTTTGATATCCTTGACTAAATCAAAAACCGAACCGGAAATCGCCTTGGTTATAGGTAAGCTTTTTTCTTTAAAATAACCCTGGCGCATGTCATCGTAAGCCGACTTTTCGGTTTCTTCGATAATCCGATTCATCATTTTAACCGCTTCCAAAGGATACTGGCCGAAAGCGGTTTCGCCCGAAAGCATCACGCCATCGGTATGATCTATAACCGCGTTAGCCACATCGGAAACTTCAGCTCTGGTCGGACGCGGGCTTTTAATCATGGAATCCAGCATTTGCGTGGCCACCAAAACCGGCTTGCCCACTTCCAAACACAAACGTACGATTTCCTTTTGAATAATCGGCACTTTTTCCGGACTCATTTCCACGCCCAAATCACCCCTAGCCACCATAATCGCGTCCACTTCTTTAATAATGGCTTTGATGTTTTTAACCGCCTGTTCTCTTTCAATTTTAGCCATTATCTGGACTTTCGATTTACGGTCAAACTTTTTAATCAATTTTTTCAAATCAACAATATCCTTGGCCGAACCCACAAAAGACAAGGCTACATAATCTACGCCGATTTTCAAGCCGAATTTCAAATCGTCAATATCTTTTTTGGTAATGACCGGCATTTTCAAGTCAATGCCGGGTAAATTAACGCCTTTATTGGAAAACAGCATGCCGCCCTTAATCACCTTGGCTTTGGCATAAGCGCCGTTAACACTGATGACTTTAAGTTCAATCAAGCCGTCATGAACCATCACCTGGCTACCCGGCTTTAAAATTTTAACCAGCTTGGGCAGATCA
>CAYTUI010000057.1:0-3054 GCA_964441335.1 uncultured Gammaproteobacteria bacterium | reverse complement strand
AAGCAATGGAAAGGACCAATTGCACGGGAAGTGAAAGATTATTTAAAAAAACTTTGTTTAGCCGGTGTAGAAAAACGTTTTGGGAAAAAATTCTCCGACCTAGATCAGGAGATTAAAGACCGTTTGGGCTATGAACTCGAAGTTATTACTAAAACCGGTTTTGCGGCCTATTTTTTAATTGTGCAGGATTTTGTTAACTGGGCCAAAAATAACGGCGTGGTTGTCGGACCGGGTCGCGGCAGTGCGGCCGGCAGTTTAGTTTCTTACCTAACCAATATTACCAACGTTGACCCGATTAAATATAATTTATTGTTTGAAAGATTTTTAAATCCCGAAAGAATCAGCATGCCCGATATTGATATGGATTTTGCCGATATCAGACGCGACGAGGTTCTAAAATATGTTGAAAATAAATACGGCAAGGATCATGTTTCGCAAATTATTACTTTTGGAACTATGGCGGCTCGAGCCGCTATCCGCGATGTCGGACGCGTCTTGGGAATAAGTTATAACTTCTGCGACCGCCTGGCCAAATTAATCCCCATGTTTACTCCCCTAGCAGTGGCTCTGGAAAAAGTTAAAGAGCTGAAAGAAATTTACGATAATGATCCTGACGCCAAGCGTCTCTTGGATTCGGCCAGCCAATTGGAAGGTGTGGCCAGACACGCCTCTACTCATGCCTGCGCCGTTCTGATAACTAAAGAGCCACTGGTTAATCATGTGCCCCTGCAATTTTCCACCGCCCATGACCAGGCCATTATCTCCCAATATTCCATGCACCCGGTGGAAGATTTGGGCTTGTTAAAAATGGACTTTTTGGGTTTAAAAAACCTAACCATTTTGGAAACGGCCATTGAAATTATTGACAAGACCGTTAATCAGAAAATCAGTCTGGACGATCTACCGCTGAACGATGAGGAGACTTTCGCTTTACTGCAACGCGGCGACACCACCGGCATCTTCCAATTAGAGTCCAGCGGCATGACCCGCTATTTAAAAAAATTAAAGCCATCAACAATTGAAGATATTATTGCCATGATTTCTTTGTACCGCCCGGGTCCAATGGAATTTATTGACGACTACATCAACGGCAAGCACGGCCGCCGCCGCATCACTTATCTACATCCGGCTTTGGAACCGATTTTGTCCAAAACTTACGGCATCGCCATTTATCAGGAGCAAATCATGGAGATTGCCAGAAAAGTTGCCGGCTTTACTTATGGTCAGGCCGATATCTTGCGCAAAGCCGTGGGTAAAAAAATTAAAAAACTGCTTGATGAACAGGAAGATTTAATGGTTCAGGGCATGGTTAACAACGGCATCAACAAAGAAACCGCCAAAAAGATTTGGGACTTTATTATTCCTTTTGCCCGTTACGGTTTTAACCGCTCACACGCCGCTTCTTATGCCATGATTTCCTACCAGACAGCCTATCTAAAAGCCCACTACCCGGCGCAATTCATGGCCGCTTTAATGACAGCTGATTTGGGCGATACTGATAAAGTCGCCAAACAGGTTCAGGAATGTCGCAAGATGGGCATTGAAGTATTACCGCCGGATGTTAATGAAAGCTACCGGATTTTTACCGCCGTCATGAATGAGGAAAGAACCAATCCCACTCATATTCGTTTTGGTTTAAACGCCATAAAAAATGTCGGCGAACATATCAGCTTGGCGATTATTCATGAACGCAAAGCTAACGGATCGTTTAAAAACTTGGAAGACTTCCTGACGCGGATTGCCGACAAAGATCTTAATAAAAAATCTTTGGAAAGCCTGATTAAGTGCGGCGCTCTGGACACTTTCGGTGACCGAGGTCTAATGCTTTATAACATGGATACACTACTGGCTTTTAATAAAAAAATTCAGCAGGACGCCAAGCTGGGACAGAACAATCTATTTTCAGATTTACCGCTTAACCAGACCGTTAGCCAGCTTAAACTGTCTGAGGCGCCCAAAATTGAACCACACCAGCGTCTGGCCTGGGAAAAAGAACTGCTGGGTTTGTACATCAGCGATCATCCTTTCAAAAGCTACTTGCCTTGGATGAAAAATGACATCACTACTATTAATAACGTCATACATGCCGAAGGCCAGCAAAAAACCGTGGCCGGTATTATCACGATTTTACATAAAATTATTACTAAGAGCGGCGAACCCATGCTGTTTGTCACTATTGAAGACAGCACCGGCAGTATGGAAATTATTATTTTTCCCAAAATGCTCTCCAGTCAGCTGGGCTTATTTGAACTAGGTAAATTTGTTATTGCCAAAGGTAAAGTTTCGGAAAAGGACGGCAATCCGAAACTTTTGCCTGACGAAGTTACCGAACTGACAACAGAAAAACTTCAGGAATACCAGCGCCGTGCCGGACAGGACATGCGTCTGTGGCTAACTTTGCCGACCGGCTTTACCAAAAATCAATTGAATGAACTGACGCAAATTATTTGCGACAACCCGGGTGGTATTCCAATCTATATGATAATCAACAACGGCAGTCAAAAAAAGATTAAGACCAACCTCTTAATCAATATTACCGAGAAAAATATGAACCAAATTCAGGAAATGATTGGCCAAGCCAACTGGTATCTGGAAAAACGCTAGGGGGTTTCTGTTCAGTTGCCTATGGTAGCTTATTAACTTTAGAGCGTTAAAGAGGGTTTGTAAAAGGTTAGAGTACAGAGTCTAAAATGATTTAAATACGACCCCTCCTTAGTCCTCCCCTTGTCAGGGGAGGCTCCTGTAGTTAGAGCCCCTCCTTACCAAGGAGGGGAAAGGGGAGGTCAGACGAGATTAAGGATAAAAATATTATTCTTAGAGTTAGATAAAGCCTGCTATATATGATGCTGACAGTAGAGATGTCTAGTCTATGACTAATTGATTTATTAAGATATACCAAGGGCTATGCCTTAAAACGCACACACCATCCAAGGTTGGTGGTTTAGATGATTAAATACAAACCGCACAGTACTTGGTACCGGGGCTTACCTTATATTCTCGGGGTATACTAAAGGAGTTGGAACAAGGTTAGAATAAAGCTCTAACAAATAACCT
>CAYTUI010000056.1:0-3254 GCA_964441335.1 uncultured Gammaproteobacteria bacterium | reverse complement strand
CTCGAACCAGCGGCCTCTTGCTCCCAAAGCAAGCGCGCTACCAACTGCGCCACGCCCCGATAACTACGTTTTCGATAACCCTTTTCTGAAGAGCATATATTTTAGACTAAATAGTGTCCAGATACTATTGAGAATAACAAAGGGCCAGGCTTTTTCATTAATCCCATAGAGCACCAAAAGTGATCCCCCTAAGAAATTAGTTGCCGCGTATATAAATAATATTCTTTTCCAGCTACCTCTCAGTTCTTGAATAAAGGCAATAAGAACTAAAGCCATACCGATGAATCCCAGAATTGTATAAATCATATTTAATTTAGGTTTTCAAATTGTATTGAGACTGCACCTTAGATAATAATTTTATCTCTCATGGTGCCGAGGGGCAGAATTGAACTGCCGACGCAAGGATTTTCAGTCCTTCGCTCTACCACTGAGCTACCTCGGCACAGGACCATAAGAGATAAAATTATTTGTATATGTACGACGCAAGGATTTTCAGTCCTTCGCTCTACCACTGCTCTGTCCGCCTTTGGCGGAAGCTACCTCGGCATAACACCAGAGGAGATATAATTATTTGCTTAGTTTGTCAATTTACTTCTATTATCGCGGTCTATATAAAGTTGGTCGTTATCCCAATCTCGGTTTTTGTCTATATCAATTTTTTTAAGCAACTCTTTTTCTAAGTCTATGTTATAAATCCCCGCCAGTTGTAATGTCCTCATTAAGACATCTGCTAATTCTTCGGCCACCCCATGCCTGCCATCCATCTGACCTTTGCGATATGCCTCCAGAGCTTCAGAAAGTTCGCTATGAATGAGAGCGATTTTTTCCGCAAAAATTATCTCCTCTGGTTTAGTACCCCAACCTTTTTCTTTAGCCAGATCTAAGATAATTGTTTGTAGCTGTTTAATGTCCATAATATTTAAAACCAAATTTTTTTAAACCTAGACACTTGGTGGGCGCGGATGGACTCAACTCGCCATCTCGGCGAGGCGGGTGGACTCGCCCGGTCATGCGACCGGGTTGCCCTCCATTCGGCTCGAGCTCATGGCCGAGGGCTGGGCGAAACCAACGACCTCGTCATTATCCCGCTTCGCTAAAGCTACGCGGGACAAGTCAGTGACTATAATAATTTTATGTCTTTGGCTATGACCTAGACACATGGTGGGCGCGGATGGACTCGAACCAACGACCTCGTCATTATCAGTGACGCGCTCTAACCACCTGAGCTACGCGCCCACCATGTGTCTACGTTTTGAAAATACCCGTATCTATTTGTGTTGGGGTAACCACCTGCTGTGTCCGCCGAAGCTTTAGCGCAGGCGGAAGCTACGCGCCCACCAATTGCCTACGTTAAATATACGGGTCTGATAATAACAGAAACGGCTTGTATTGACAAGGGGTTGTAATGTTGTGATACACCTCCAATCTTGGAGAAAATCGTGTATAATATGTCTATTATCTTATGATGAAGATTATTTTATTTGTGGAACGGAATGTTGGCATAACGGTTCTGATTTTTTTGTTTTTCTGTACAGGATTATTTTTTTTGTCTTCTTATGCTGAGGCGTCTCATTTTATGTATTTGGCTGATTCTTTGGTTCGGGGACATCTATGGCTAAATGATTTACCGGGGCGACAAGTTATTTATAATGATTTGTCATTTTACAATGGCCACTATTATTTGCCTTTTGGCCCCGTTCCGGCATTACTATACTTACCGATAATCTGGATGACGAATAACTTCGATATTTGGAGCTGGCAGGTTTACTCTGGGCTAGTTATAAATATGGTAAATATTCTTCTGATTTATAAATTAGCTAGAACTTTTAAATTATCGGAAAATCAAGCATTATGGTTGATTTTTGCCTATACTTTTGCTACGGCCTTTGTGGCTATCTTTATCTTTCCTTGGAATAGTTATTTGTCGCATAAATTAGTTACCACCTTTATCCTAGGGGCCCTACTAGAATATCAGACACATAGAAGATATTTTTTTATAGGAGTCTTGATGTCCTTGGCCTTAGGCACCAGATTAACTGCCGGTTTGGGAATTATCTTATTTATAGCTCTAATATTTTTTAACAATATTCATCGGTTAAAAGAGAGCGGACGTTATTTAAAACGTCAGTTGCTGGCATTATTGACGCCTTATTTATTTATGATAATTATTTTAGGTTGGTATAATTATGTGCGCTTTGGTGACCCCTCGGAGAGTGGTTATACTTATCAGTTTTATGTTCAGCAGCTTCGTTTACAGCAGGACTTTACTTTTTTTGGGTTTAAATATATTTGGGTAAATTTTTATAACTCTTTTCTTAGAGCTCCCAGATTAGTATTTAATCAGTCCGGTCGCTGGCTTTTTCCGTTTTTAGGAGTTGATGGCTATGGTCTTAGTGTATTCTTCACATCTCCCTTTTTTATTTACTTGTTTAGAGGTCGCTATCCCTGGGGATTACCCTCATTTAGTTTGTTAATTAGCTTATTTATATATTTATTTCTTCTGCTCTTGGGTTTAGACGGTTGGCTACAATTTGGCTACCGTTATTCCTTGGATTTCTTACCATATTTGTTAGTTGCATTAATGTTTATCATGGGAAGTGGGCAGATTAAAATGGATCGTTGGTTTAAGACTTTAGTATTGCTGGGCGCTATTTTTAATTTATACATTTGCCTGTTTGGACTTTTGGGGATGGATAAATATTTTAGTTAATAAACAAAACCCCCGCACGAGGGGTTTTTATAATTAACATCTTAAATGTAACGGTCAATGTCGCTATTTATAGACAACTTTGGAGTTGTCTTCCGGTCATTCGACCGGATCGACTGAATATTTCTTATCGATGTTGAGGGTCGATAGAAACTGTATACTCCTTAGAAAGGAGGTGATCCACCCACAGCTTCCGCTACGGGTGCCTTGTTACGACTTAGTCCTTGTCGCTGGTCCTACCTTAGTCCGACTACTGTCAGCCTTCGGGTATTACCAACTCCCCTGACTTGACGGGCGGTGTGTACAAAGCCCGAGAACGTATTCAACGCTGCGTAGCTGATCAGCGTTTACTAGCGATTCCGACTTCATGAGGTCGAGTTGCAGACCTCAATCCGAACTGGGGCCGGCTTTGATGGGATTAGCTCCGTCTTGCGACTTGGCAGCCCATTGTACCGACCATTGTAGCACGTGTGTTGCCCAAGGTGTAAGGGACATGCTGATTTGACGTCATCCTCGCCTTCCTCCCCGTTAAACCGGGGCAGTCTCC
>CAYTUI010000055.1:0-3643 GCA_964441335.1 uncultured Gammaproteobacteria bacterium | reverse complement strand
CAAGAGGCCGCTGGTTCGAGTCCAGTCGCCCCGACCATTCGACTTCGCTCATGGTCTATGACCAAATATATAACGAAAATTTTGTTAGAGAGCTTTGAGCAGTAGACCCCGAGCATAGCCGAGGGGTCGCCCCCGCCTGCCTCGCGTTGCGAAGCATTGCGGGCAGGCCGACCATCGAGCTCAGCTCGACCATTCGACAAATTTAACATATGAAATTTTACGACCAAGTTTATCAGCTGGTCAAAAAAATACCTCACGGCAAGGTTGCCAGCTACGGACAAATCGCCGGATTAATTAGTACTCCCCGAGCCGCTAGGGTTGTTGGCTGGTGTTTACACACTATGGATACTAAACAAGATTTTCCGTGGCATCGCGTAATAAATTCTAAAGGTTATATAACCACCACCTGCCCTGACCATACCGCTGACTTACAGAAAAAATTATTAGAAAAAGAGGGAATTGAGGTCGGAAAGAAAGATCAACTGTGGTGGATAAATATGAAAAAATTTCAGTGGAGACCCTAAGATGTGTTGAGGGTATAAATCACAAAATACAAATGTCAAAATTCAAACAAATCCTAAATACTAATATCAAAACAAAAACTAAACTACTTCAACTAACGTTTATATTTTTAAAATTTAATTATTAATTATTGTTTGAGATTTGATATTTGATATTTAAAATTTGATATACGCGCGGGTATCGTATAACGGTATTACCTCAGCTTTCCAAGCTGATGACAGGGGTTCGACTCCCCTTACCCGCTCCAAAATAAGTGCGGCATCCTCATCCCGCTGAGCGAGACGGGACAAGCTGATGACACCCCGAGCTTGCCGAGGGGTTACCCACTCCATTATTAAATACGGGATCCTCACAACCAAAAAATAAACCATCCAAGAATAAGAGCTTCCATACTCTGCCCCCTTAGTTCAATGGATAGAACATGGGCTTCCGGAGCCTAAAATGTAGGTTCGATTCCTACAGAGGGCACCAAGACTAAAAACCTACTGAAAAAATCTTTTGTTCAACCCTAAATTATGCTAAACTAGCGCTATGAAGCGCTATATTTTTTTTCTAACACTGTTACTGCTACCCTTTTTTGGCGTTCCCAAAGTTCAAGCTCAACATTTAGCTGGATATATATTACTTCAGGTGGAAAGACACGGCGAAGCCTGGTATGTTGCTCCAGATAATAACACCCGATATTACATGAAAGATGGGCCGGTTGCCTACGAAATGCTTAGACATTTTGGTCTCGGTATTACCGACAGAGATTTAAATAAAATCCCGGTTGGTTTAGAAGAACGTTTTCTAGATACAGATTCGGATGCTGACGGGCTGGCTGATCAGCTAGAAGAGGGTCTGACAACCGATCCTACTAATTCTGACAGCGATGCCGACGGTACAAATGACGGTGATGAAATTAAAACTGACAGAAATCCGCTGATTGCTAAGACTGAAGATCAAGATGATGCCAAAAAATTTGACGAGACTCTGACAAAAAAATTAAGCGGCCGGATTTTATTACAAGTCCAACAACATGGTGAAGCCTGGTACGTAAAACCGGATACCGGCCGACGTTACTATATGAAAAATGGCGAAGCGGCCTACCAAATAATGCGTTATCTTAGTCTGGGGATTACTGACAAAGATTTAGCTTTCATTACCGAGGGATCATTAACACCTCCGGATCCCAGAATCTCGCAATACTCTGACTATCATAAAGAAACTGTGAATGTGGCTGGCAAAAATTTCACTGTCAGATATTTGACGATTGATTTAAACACACCAGGACTAAAAATAATTACTGATACCGCCGATAGTCAAGATTGTGATGCTGACTGCGCTGTAAAATCTTTAGGTGAATTTATTATGGACAACCAAGGTTTTGCCGCTATTAACGGCAGCTATTTTTGCCCCGGTGATTACAGCAGTTGCATTCAACAAAAAAATTACAACTACTACCCTGTTTACAATACAAACTACGCCAGACTGATAAATCAGGATGAAATTGACTATGATCCGGGCGGTATGGTCGTCTTTACCACAGATAATAAAGTTTACTTTTTTGATTCAACCAAACAGTTCCGCAGTCAGGAATATTTTGAAAATAAATACGGTCAACTGCAAGCCGCTATCAGTAATGTGCCACAGTTGGTACATCTGGGCTATGATATTTCTAATGTTCAATCATTAGACGACAAACAAAAACTTAGCAGTTTAGGCAGAGCGGCTATCGGCATTAAAGATAACACTATGTACTTATTGCAGGTTGAATCAGCTACTGTTCCGGAGCTGGCGCAGGTCTTAGTAACTATGGGTCTTGATGAAGCCCTAAACCTTGACGGCGGACTATCTTCGGCTTTATATTATGCTGGGCAATATAAGGTTACCCCGGGTCGGGATATACCTAACGCTATAATATTTAGCCTGGAATAATCTGCGGGTATAGTATAGTGGTAATATATGACCTTCCCAAGGTTAAGCGACGGGTTCGATTCCCGTTACCCGCTCCATATATAATGTGTCTTCAAAGGTTCGTCAGGTCAGAGGACCTGACGACCAGTCGAATGACTGGTCGAGTCTCGTATCCCGCTCCATTAATCAAAACATATGCTCAACAAAAAAGCTCTAGCGATTTTCCTAATCCTGACCTTTGGACTGACCATCGGTTTGGTTTTAATTGCACGGTTTAGCGGCCTGACATTATTTGACGCTCCTGTTTTAGTATCACAGCTGGTCATTGCGGCAGCCATGTTTATTCCGGCACTAAGCGCTTTGATAGTACAAAAATTAATTCTCAAAAAAAGTTTCAAAAGTTTGGGCATTACCTGGGGTCCGTGGAAGATGTACCTTAAAACTTATGGAATCATTTTCTTACTTTTCTTAATCAACTACCTAATCACCTGGTTATTTATTACCAAACCAGACTTAAGTCTAATATCATTTTTACAACAATATAATATTACCGCTCCCCTGCCCATGCCGGCCGCAACTATGATTATGTTATTTGTCTTGATGACATTGGTAGCTGCCCCGATATTTAATATGATACCCAGCTTGGGAGAAGAAATTGGCTGGCGAGGATTTTTATTACCGCAACTTGAACCATTGGGAAAAATCAAAGCAGTCATTATCTCCGGAATAATTTGGGCGCTCTGGCACACGCCGATGATTATTATTCTGGGTTTTGTGTACGGCAGACAAATCTGGCCTGGAGTCCTCATGCATTTTATTACTGTAACGAGTCTGGGGATTTGGTTCGGTTACATTTGGCTTAAAACTCATAGTACCGTGCAAGCCGCCTTTATGCACGCGACATTTAATGCCCACGCCTATGGTTTTTGGGTTATCATATTTGTCAGCAGTAATAAGCTGTTAATCGGCGCTGTCGGCCTGATTGGCATGCTGTTAGCCTTGATTTTAGCCTATATGACCATCTATAAAATGCGGCAGGAAACTGCTCACCTTATGAATAGACCAACAGAATAACCGGTAAAATAAGCCTCTTTTGGAAATCTGGACGTCTAGACCTAAAGGCCTTTTTGTTATAGAATCTAGGTGCTTATGGCAGACTCCGCCAGACACAAGAAGAATCCTTTAATAAATTTGCTCTTAGCCCTCATCATTGTGGGCGAAACTT
>CAYTUI010000054.1:0-4021 GCA_964441335.1 uncultured Gammaproteobacteria bacterium | reverse complement strand
CGAAACTTTAGGGCCTAATATAATTAATAAAAAATATATGTGGTTTTATATCATCGGTGCGGTTATCTTTATACTGCTAATCTCCATCCGTCAGATTAATCAATATGACAGGGGAGTTAAATTCACTTTCGGTAAATTTACCGGCATCATGAATCCGGGTTGGCGCTTAGTCTTTCCAATTTTTCAGTTCTATAAAAAAGTAGACATCCGTGTTAAAGCCGTGGATGTTCCGGATCAAGAAGCGATTACCAAAGATAACATCTCCGTTAGCGTCAATGCCGTAATTTATTATAAAGTCAGCGATGCCACTAAGGCGGTCATAGAAGTTGAAGACTTCTACTATGCGATTTCACAACTGGCCCAAACCACCATGCGTAACGTGGTCGGCGAAGTTGATTTAGACCAATTATTAGCCAATCGTGAAACCATTGCCGAAAAAATCAGACTGATCATTGATCAAGCTTCAGATCAGTGGGGACTCAAAGTTGATGCTGTTGAGCTAAAGGACGTTAAACTACCGGAAGAAATGAAACGTGTTATTGGTAAACAGGCCGAAGCTGAAAGAGAAAAGCGCTCTGTTATTATTAAAGCCGAGGGCGAAGTTACAGCTTCAGAAAATCTGGCTAAGGCCGCTCATACCTTAGCCACATCTAACGGGGCTTTACATTTAAGAACTCTGCAGACTATCAATGACGTCAGCTCGGATCAGTCAAATACCATAATCTTTGCCATTCCTCTGGAAGTACTAAGAGCTTTTGAGAAGATTAGCGAAAAGAAATAAAAAATTTCTACCTAAATATCCGAGCAGATGCTAAATATTAGCCGATTAATTTCATGGTTTTAATTGTCTTAAAAAAAATTAAATCATATCTAAGGGGACTAAACGGGCTGGGAAAACTGGAAATAATTGAGGAGCAAAATAAGTTTCTGCTTGATGAGGTACAGAGATTAAATGAGCTACTGCACTATCAAATACAGATTGGCAAAATTGACGTTAAACCTGAAGCTGAACAGACTAAATCCAGTTTTGATTACCAGTGGAGGGATATCCCCGAAGGCATAGCCACTCAAAATACGGCCGAATTTCTGAACGATGCTAAAAATTATGTACTTCAACTGACAGATCTGCCAGCCGAGTGGTTTAAAGGCAAGGCAGTAGCTGATGTCGGTTGTGGGTATGGGCGCTTTAGTCAGGCCTTTTTGGCACTAGGCTCAATCGTAACCTCCTATGATCAAAGCGATTATGCGCTCCAAAATACTACCAACCTCTGTCAAAAATACGGCGACAAATTTAAAGCTCAAAAAATTGACATCCTTAACTGGAATGACGACGTGAGATATGATCTAGTTTTTTCTTTCGGAGTTTTACATCACACCGGTAATACTTACAGGGCCATGGAAAAAACTTCCGCTAAAGTTAAACCGGGTGGACGATTGTTCTTAATGCTCTATGGCTATCCAGATAATATCGGGGGTTATAAAGTAGAAAATTTATCCAGAGACCTACGCAAAAAATTTAAAAGCAGTTCTTTCCCGGAAATAAAAAAATATTTAATTGACAAATACGGATCGGAAAAATCCCATAGTCTGTTTGATGCTGTTTCGCCACACATTAACGACCTGCTGACATTTGAAGAAATTAAAGAATTCTTAATTCAGCTTGGGTTTCACAACATTAGAAAAACTGTCAAACATAGAAATCATAGGCTGATAGCAGATAAGCAATAACTGAATGAATAAACTCCCTCAGCATTTTGCCGAGGGAGTCTTTAGTTCCTCCTTTGTTAGCTTTCCGAAAACGTACAGACAGACGAATCAGCTCTTGGTCAGTAGCTCCTGAATCCAGACCATCAGAGCCATGCGCACCCAGCGACCGTTACCCATCTGGCGATTAGCGCCAAAGGGTTCAGCCAACCCTCTGATATACCTGACCCGAGGATCAGTATCCACCTCTAGCGGTAGCTCAAAGTTGCGTGGTAAAGGATGCATGATGATGGCACCGGGTTTCATCCGACCGACCACTTGGCGATTGACGATGAAGCCCTGAAAGTCCACCAACGCTTTCTGCATGGCCTCGGCTCGATTCAGACCCTGATCGTTGTACTCCAACTGCGGTCTGGTGACATAGAGGACGTCCAAATCCTCCGCCAAATCGCCGACCGGCACACCAGGATGCTCTTCAAACTCCCGCCCTAGGTGTTGCAAGTGCTCAATCAAGCCGCGCTTGGCCGTATTGCCTTCAGGTGAAATGAAGACAAACTTGATCTTGGGGTATCTGGACAGCAGATAGACCAGCGAATTGATGGTCCGGCCGTGTCGCAAATCACCATGTAACCCGACGGTCAGTGGTTTGTTCAGATCACCGCCGTGCTCACGCCAGATGGTGTAGGTGTCCAGCAAAGCTTGCGTCGGGTGTTGACCAGTACCGTCACCGGCGTTGATGACCGGAATGTCAGGGCCGGCAGCTGCTGCCGCTCTTCCTACACTGCCCTCCTCCTGATGTCTGATGATGAACCAGTCAAAGCCGTATTCCAGATACATCAGGATAGTGTCTTCAATGGTCTCGCCTTTAGCCGCTGACGAAAACTCGGCGGCGTTGGACTCCACAAAGACCTCGCTAGCCCCCAACTTGCGGGCGCTAAGTTCAAAGGAAGTCCTGGTTCTGGAAGACGGTTGAGAAAACAGGATAAGGACGTGTGCACCAGTCAGGCGATCCTGAAACGCTTCTGGGCCTGTACGAATCTGCTCTGCCAGCAAGAACAGCTGTTCCAGATGAGACGGACTAAACTGCTGGGAACGCAGAACATGCGGAAACCCCTCAAAACAGGTCTTATCGGTCATACCATACCTCCTCTGTTGGTTGATGGAAAAGAACTTAAACTCTAGCCAGCCTAATTTATATCAGTGGTCTTGTCAATCAATTTATGGTATTTTTATATTATGATCGAACATAAAAATTTCCAACTGGACATACTGCGATCAACTATATTTATTGTAACAATTCTGCTATTTGGTAGCGGTTTTTATATTACTTATTATTTAACTGATCAAAAACCTCTGACTGTGGCGGCGGCTGCCTGCAGTGATGGGACGGCTGATAATCAATGCGTATTTGCCCGCACCGGTAATAACCAGGACAAGCCTTGGCGCTGTGTTAATGGAATACTGACCGAGGTCAGTCAAACTTGTGGCTGTCCTGACAATTATTATGCCTGGGGAGACGGTTCTTGCACCTTACGATCGTACATCAGAGCCTATACTCATGATCTTCGTTACGATGATGCTGGCCTAGTTGACACCACTTTTAAAGCTTCACATTTTGATGAGGTTTTTTCCCACAACGCTTTTAAAACTCAATATCGATCGCTTAACCCCAAAATAAAAATAGCTACCTATCGCAATTTCAGCGCGCTGACTGAAACTGAATTCCCTGGTGCTGTTACTGCCTGGTGCGCTACGCAAACTCCGGCCTGTAACCCGCAAGATTTAATTATTCATAATAAACAAGACGTTGGAACAAGATGCGATTACTTTAATGACTGCCGAACATTCAAGGGTTGGAATGCCAGTTGTTCGCCAAGTTGCACACCAGCCGCTACAGCTATTAGCCGCGCAGATTCCCGTGCACCTAACGCCTGGGATTTGGACTGGAGTGATGTTAATTTTTCCAACTCCAGCTGGGTGGCTTTTAATAACCAAGCTACTCTGACAGATATCACCGCTGGCGGTGTAACCAGTGATATATTATTACCGGATAATGGTGATTTTTATCCTATCGGTACAGGTTACGATAAAACGGCCGAATACTTTGGCATCGCTCTTGATCAAAATCATCCGCGAATTCAGGAACACTTTAACGCTCAAAGAAATTTAGCTACTTATATTTCCGGCCAGGTTGGGAAAACCATTCCTATTGCGCCTAACGCCAGATCAATGACTTGGTATTTTCATCCCTACTTCCATTCGGGGTATCAAAGTTTAAATAACCCCATTGAAATAGAAGATTGGATTACTTGGAATG
>CAYTUI010000053.1:0-4066 GCA_964441335.1 uncultured Gammaproteobacteria bacterium | reverse complement strand
CATGAAGGTCCAACGCTTTCGTCCGGGAAAACCTCTACTGGCATAAGATAGACACATCACCGGTCGAAAGAAAACCGCCGGAATTTTTTTGGCTACCAGTCTTCCTGCGCCACCCCTTTTTCAACACTACTTAACTTGAATCCCCGGCCGTCAGGCCGTTCGGGGAGGGAGTCGCCCCTAAATCCTGGTAAGTAGACTAAAATAGCGGTAGATTGAACTGATTAAGTTAGCCCACTGTGTTTATCACTGTGACTACCATATAGTCATCGTCACAAAATACCGCCGGGAGATATTTAACCAGGGAGTTTTTGCTTACCTTAAAGTCCGGTTGGCGGAAATTACCCAGTACTATCCCCAAATCAAGTTAAAACAGTTAAACCACGACAAAGACCACCTGCACCTGTTAATCTCCATTCCGCCAACCATGGGTGTCGGTAAAGCCGTAGGTATCATTAAAGCCAATACGGCTAAAGACCTCAAGCAAAAATTCCCTTTCATCAAAGATGCCTACTGGGGGACTAACGCCGTCTGGTCAGAAGGCTATTTTGTGACCACTGTAGGAATAAACGAGCAAGCAATCAAGAAATACATCGAGGCACAGGGCAAAGAGGATTTAGGGCAAACTCTGTTTGAGATCAGCTAATACCCCGACCGTAAGGTCGTGGGAAGTTTATAAATATAGGTGCGGTTTTTAATCATGATCGTAAGTGTCTTGTTGTTGGGAATCGGCCAACGTTTCGTAAAGCAGGGTGTCGTTGTTGCCGCTATACCAGGATTTTTGTAATCCTTCAAACAAGGCGCCGATTAATAAAAACCAATAGTTTAAACCAAGGGCGTAAAAGACCAGGGCGAAAATGCCGCTGACAGTCCCTAAAATCATAGTTTTCTTGCGGCCCAGATAGTCGAAAAAGATGCCGGTAGGAACTTCAAACAGAGCGCTAGAAATCATGGCCACCGAAAACAAGCTCACCCCCAGAGCATAAGAACCGGTGACCTTGGCAAAGTAAATGATTAAGATGGCGCCATAAAGATAAAACTCGGAGAAGAAATTGAAGAAGGCCAGGAGTTTGATGTTGAGGCGCATGAACTCATTCTAGCAAAATGACTAACAATTTGACTTATAGTCTTATAATAATATCACTGCCTAAAAATTATGATACAAGAACAGTTATTAGAAATAGGCTTCCAACAACAGTTAGAGGCAGTGACTGGGATTAAAGAAAATAATGTTTTGACCTTGCAGGGTTTAAAGGAAAACTTTGCCAAAGCCTTGGAGATTGGCGTTAATAGGCAGAATAAAAAGATGATTGGTAACGACGGCGGGTTGATGGTTATTGATACGGGAATTGCACCTCTAAAGGTAGAGGATATGGATTGGTTAAAACCCGGATCGGTTTGTTTCGTTTGTGCCGCCGGAGGAACAAACTGGGAGATGGGTATTATGAAAGTGGTCGAAAGCGGATTGACTGAGTATGGTCATTTACAGACTCTAAAAATGAGGGATTTTACCAGAGATGAAGCCGGTAGGTTAAAACAATATTCTGCTTCAAGGATATCAAAATTAATAGGCGAGAAAGTTTCTATAGTCTTGCAAGAGGCACAGATAGATCCGGCTTGGATTGATACTTTAGCCATAGCTCTTGGTTTTGCTCAGGACAATCAACGGGTTAGTTACGGAGTGGAGGCAAGGTTAAATTCCGACTCCTCATGTAAGGATTGGCAGTTTGTGCCGGAGGAAGGAGAGCAGCCGTTTATCGGTCAAGGTGTGATTAGGTTTTTGACAGAAACCACCAAGGAAAGATGGCGGGCAGAAACAGTGGCCATAGGCAATGATACTAACCAGACGGCTAATGATTTAACGGCAATCTTGAACAACGCCTTAGATGAGTCTGGAGTGGAAATGCTTAATATGGGATTAGTGGCAGGAACAGGCAACAATATTTGTATTGGCAGATTTAATCTCGAGTCCGGTAACTGGTTAATAAGCAGCGATCCGGCTTTGAAAATAATGCATCAGTTAGGCAGATTGACGACAGATTATGACATTGTCGAATACAAGACGGGCGGTAAGTGCTTAATTGACAGGCTAGGGGCGGCCGTTTTACTGATGGGCAAAGCAGGTTTGTTGAACGGCCCATATCAACAGGCAGCTGAGCAGATTTTCAAGGCCAAAGGGGAAGAGTTGAGCCATATAGCTAAGGGTGAGATTAAGTTTGAAGCCTTTAGCCAAGAGGACATGAGCAAGATTCAGTTGACGGCCCGGATGATTTTGCGTGAAGCGGCAGACTTGATAGCGGTTATGGCGTTGGCGGCGGCTGAAGCGGCTGGATATGATGCGGCCAGAGGCAAGAAGGGATTGGTTTTAGCCGAAGGCAGTGTTTTATGGAAAGGTTATGGAGTTCAAGATAAAGTAGAGACGGTGATTAGAAATTTAGGCGGTAATTTGGGGTTTATTAAAGCCAACGGTTTGATCGGAGCCGGGCTGCAAGCATTGGTAGAATACGGGAAACGATATATTATTAAATAATGAAGGCATTATGAAAAAAAAGTTTATTGTAGATCGTTATAACTTCCAATATCAATTTTCAAGAATTAAACCAACCTTATTAAAACAAATACAAAAATTACTGATAAGCGGCAATTATATTTTATCAGACGAAGTTGATATTTTTGAAAAAAAATTTTCAAAGTATATTGGAACTAAACACTCTATCGGAGTAAATTCAGGAACCGATGCGTTAATTTTAACTTACCGGGCCTTATCAATAGGGCCGGGCGATGAGATAATTTCTGTAGCTAATACATTTCACGCCACCATACTGGCTATATTACGCGTTGGCGCCACTCCCAAATTAGTTGACTGTAATTTAGACAATTATCAGATTGATATTAACCAGATTGAAAAAGCAATTACCTCAAAAACAAGAGCGATCACCGTTGTACACCTTTTTGGTAAAGCAGTTAATATGGATCCGATTCTAAGAATTGCCAAGAAATATAATTTATATGTGATCGAAGACTGTGCTCAATCAATTGGGGCAAAATATAAAAATAAACGGGTGGGGAGCTTTGGGATTGCCGGATGTTTTAGTTTTCATCCCAGTAAAAATTTAGCGGCGGCGGGAGATGCCGGTGCGATAACCACAAATAATTCTGCCTTAAATGCCCGATTAAGAAGACTACGTCAATTTGGGCAGAAAGACCAAAATGGCCACCGCGAATTAGGTTATAACAGCAGGCTGGATGGAATCCAGGCTTTAATTCTTTTAAAAAAACTTCCGTTTGTCAATAGATGGAATAAAAGCAGATACAAGAAAGCTAAACAATATATAAAATTATTGTCAAAATATCCTTTAAATTTTCCTCAAATCGGTAGTAAAGAAGATAATGTCTTTCATTTATTTCAAGTTCAATCAAAAGAAAGGAATCAAATACTACGTTATTTGCAAAAAAACAAAATTGACGCTGTCGTGCGATATCCGGTTCCGATTCACCTGCAACCGGCATTTTCATTCTTAAAATATAAAAAAGGAGACTTTCCCAATTCAGAATTATTAGCAAAGACTACCTTTTGCTTACCAATACGACCTGATTTAACTGACAAAGAAAATAATTATGTCTGTAAAAAAATTAATAGTTTTTATTCCACCAGAAAGTTAAAATCCAAGAGCCATAAATGAAAAAAAACACTTTATTATTGAAAGATATCATAAAATTTAATAATAATATAAACCGGCAAAGCCAAAATTTTAAAAAAGAATTTGTAAAGATTCATTCCAACGAATACAGGGGGATCGCTCTTTTGCTTTGTTTTGAGGCTGAATTTTTTGACGATATTATTAATAATTTTTGGCGGAAAATAAACTTCCTTGATGAAATAATCCTGGAACTCTCTTTTTCTGACTATAGTAAAAGGCTGTTGCTTTTACTTAAAATAGATAAAAATAATAAATTGAGCCAATTTATAAACTGTTGTCAAAATATTGATGAATATAAAAGAAGTTTTGAAATTTTTGAAAATTACAAGGCATCAGTTAATCCGGTTACGCTGAAAAAACATTTACTT
>CAYTUI010000052.1:2507-4231 GCA_964441335.1 uncultured Gammaproteobacteria bacterium | reverse complement strand
AGATGAACCGCCGCCCGAACCTACAGAACTAAAACTATCGCTTCCCGATGAACTGCCCCCACCGGAGCTACTCCCACCTGTTCCAACTGTTAATATGTTAGAATTAAAACTGCTCACACTGCTATATAACTGACTGTTAAGATCGAATAAGTCTGAAACTTTGCATACATAATCTTCAATAGATTGTTCGTTAGGGGCAGGTGTTAAGGCAGTAATTAAAAATTCTTCTAATAACCCATCCCCTTTCTTTGCTAAATTAGTAATTTTTGTTTTAACCGCAGAAGAAGCGTCTAGTATTTTACCGGTCATCTGTCCTCCTCCCCTGGCCATGTTTTTATAAGGAAGGGTAGAAGCGCCCATAGAAAACAAAATGTTTTGCGGATTAACCTCTATCATACCATTAGAATTATAACTTTCAAATGCTCCTTCTACAAATTCTCCCGTTCCATTGGCAAAGGCATTTAAAGCTAAAAAGCCTTGCATTCCTGCTTCAATACCTAATCCTGCTGTCCCTCCTGCTAATATTAAAACCGTAGTTGCGGCACCCGTTGCTCCATTAATCTCCGCTTCTCCTAAATCTTCATTAAATGGGCGGCTATTAGAAACATTTTGAACAATCTGTAAACCGCCGCCGACAAACGCTCCACCCATAACCACAGGAAGTGCGACTATTGACCCAACTAATATAATTCCACCCTGTAATAATGCTAACGGCAATGACCTCGTGTGTCCGCTTGGATCAGTATAATTTACCGGATTATTATTAACATAACTATACCTATTCAGCATTTGCGGATTGGCGTATGACTGGACGATTGTATCCGGCGTGATAAACCTGCCGATGGTTGGATTGTAATAGCGTGCGCCATAATAATACAGGCCGGTTTCATCGTCAAATTCCTTACCCGTAAACTTATAGCGGGTGGCGTCTTCACCCTCGTTAATCACCGTGGCGCCATAGGGCGCGTATTCATAATGCGTGGTTTGTCCGCCCAAAGCAGTGGTTATGACGTCGGTTGAACCGAGCTGGTTAGTGTGGAAATATTTTTTTTCATTACCGCTGACCGAAGCCACGCGCGTCGGGCCGAAGAAAATATAGCGCATACCCAGGCCGTTGGTTTCTTCATACAAGTCGCCGACATAAACGGTCTCCATGGCTACGGGTTCGCCATTAGCCGGCTCTTGATTAATCGTCTTTTTGGTTCTTTGGCCTTGGCCGTCGTACCGGAAAAAGGCCAAAGGCCGATCGTTCTTGCTGATGCCGGTCAGACGATTTTCAGAATCATATTGATAAACATAATCCAAGTGATTAGCCGTTCTTTGATTTGTCAGATTGCCGTTTTGATCATAAGCAAAAGTTGTACCGTCGGAAAGCGAGATAACGGCATGCGGCCGGGCCTGCGAGCTTCGGCCGTAAGTAAAAATGATGCCATCTTGGTTAAGCACGTTGCCGATTTGATTATAGGCGTAGGTTTTAAAACCATAAACGGGATTATCGGCGCTGATTAACCGGTTTAGCTGGTCGTAAACAAAATTTTGAGTGGCGCCGTTTTCGGCGTCAACCAGGGAAACAACATTGCCCGCTGCATCGTAGACATAGCTTAAATTCTGTAAAACCTGATTTTGATCATTATGAGTTAAAAGGCGGCTTAGCTTTAAAGTTAAAGGGTCGTAGGTATAACTGGTTTGCGCGTTATTGCCATAAACAACATTGGTCAACTGGT
>CAYTUI010000052.1:0-2497 GCA_964441335.1 uncultured Gammaproteobacteria bacterium | reverse complement strand
GGTTATTTTGGTCATAAACGGCCTCGCGCACGTAAAAATAATCATCTTGATTGGCCATGCTCGCCAACTGGCCTTGGGCGTTATAAGCGTAGGTTAAAATTTCGCCTCTGGGATAAATTAAAGTTTTCAGCCGGCTCAAAGCGTCGTAATTTTTGCCGATCTCATAAAGCATGCCGTCCAGCTGTTTGAGCAAACGGCTTTCCCGGCCCAAAGCGTCATAATAAAAACTGGATGATTGCCTGGCATCCTCAACTCTGGCCAGGCGGCCCAAGCCATAAGGCGCGTTTTCGTCGTCATAAACGTAAGTTACGGCCAGTCCGGCCGGTTCGCCGTTCATCTGAAAATATCGCTTGGCGATTATGCGGTTGAGATCATCATAAGTCCAGACGGTAGTTTGCTTTTTGGCATCGGTTTGGGAAATTAAATTGCCAACCAAATCATAGCCATAAGTTTGTTTGCCCATGTCCGGATCATTCATGGTAATTTTCCTGTTCAAACTGTCAAAAGTAATAACAGTGCGATTGATCAGGGCGTCGGTTACATGAGTTAAATTATTCAGCAGATCGTAAGAATAATTGGTGACGGCGTACAAAGTATAATGATTATCCACGTCGCCCTGAGTTTCGGGATAACGCTCGTCGCGGCCGTCAGCACCCGTATATTCTTTGACTGTTACCAGCAAGCCAAAGCCGTCATTATAATTCTTTTTCATGTGGCCATTGGCATCAATGATTGCGGTAACCCAATCTTGATAGGTAGTATTAATTTGGCTTTGGTCGGGCTGGGTTATCTGGACAATCCTGCCTAAAGCATCATAAGTTAACTGACTGAAAGGCGCTTGATCTGCCGGAGCAGTATAGGCATTAAACTCATCCGTATAAAAATTCAAATATTGCTTATTGACCTGGCCAAGATTATTAAAGGACACACTGCCCGAAGCAATAAAATCATGAGGCGCGCCTTGTTCGGCTGAAGTTTTGGTTTGAATTGTTTTGCCTAAACCGTCATAAAAAGAAATTGCATCCTGCGTTGGCTGCTGATTATGCTCAAGTCTGCTATAAGTAGTTACCTTAACAGGAATATTCGCCAAATCGTATTCTATATTGGTGGTAGGCAAATCAACAGTATCCAAAGGCCCGATGGTTTTTTCCAGCCGGCCAAAACCGTCATAAACACTAAAAGCCGTAACGTTATTGGCATCGGTGCTGGACTTAACCTGGCCCCAAAGACCGTGATATGTTCCATCGTCTAAAGAAACTCCATTAATGCCATAATAGGCAGTGGAAACTCTGTGGCCCAAAGCATTAGTGACGGTTAAAGGAAATAAATAATAATCAGAATCATAAGTTATTGCGGTAACGCGATCATTGGCCTGCCTGGTAATATTGCCGATGGGATCGGTAGTGGTAAGTAAGTTGCCGTAAGGGTCATAAGTAAAAGTGGTTTGGGGATTTTCCTTGCGTCCGGCAACCGGCCTGGGATTGGTACTGGTTTTTAACCAACTTTCTTGCCGCGTCAGGTTGCCTAAATTTGGCACGCGCCCGTAAGCCTGATTGTCGTAATAAAGCCAGGACTGTTTTAAAACATCATTATTGGCAGCTTGAAGATAACTGGTTTTAGGCAAGCTAACCAGCCAATTATCGGCATTATAAGCGTACTCCGTGGCAGTAATGCGATTATCCGAAGCTTGTAAATCTTCTCCGTTGGCCAGATTATCTTCGCCTAATTCAATAGTTCTGGTTAAATTGCCGTATTGCGGCTCTTCTTCATAAAAATATCGGACTTGAGTTCGGCGGCCGGTTTCATCGCCGTCAAAAGCATAATTATCAGCCTGAGCCAAATAAGCGAAATCAACTCCCTCATGCAGATTTTCCGATGACCAAGCGTTCGTTGTTTTACTATAGAGCCGATCGTCAACGTTATAGTTTCTTTGTTCGGCTATTCGGCCCTGAAAAATATCATCCTGCAATAAATCGGTTTCCGTATAATTGCCGACCGCGTCGGTTTTTTTAATCCAGGCAAAACCTCTGAATTCCCTGTCTAAAGCGTCATAAAAACCGTTTTGATAAGCATAACCGGTAACATAACTTTGATTTAAGGTTTGTTCGGTCACTATTACCTGGGCAACCACCGGTACTGAAAAAGGCAAATCCGGAACATCATCAGGCCCGGTATTGTCATATTGAGTTGATGATGTGTATGTAATTTGCGTAGTGGCGCCGACATTGTTATCAATGGATGAAAGAAGATGAGGAATGAGGCCATTGGATAAACTAACATAAAAATCTCTAAGGTTAAGATCATAGTTGTAAAAAGCAAAATCAGTCAAACCATCGCCGTTAAAGTCACCCATAAAAACATGGTGATCATGACCAATCCAATCAACCAACCATCGATTCTGATTGACAACCCAATTAACAGGAGTAGAAAAACCACTGCCGGTGGATAAACTAACATAAAAATCTCTAAGGTTAAGATCATAGTTGTAAAAAGCAAA
>CAYTUI010000051.1:0-5524 GCA_964441335.1 uncultured Gammaproteobacteria bacterium | reverse complement strand
CGAGTGTCCCGAGCTTGTCGAGGGACAGAATAATTAATTTGCCCAGGCTATATGAACAGAGTAATACTTAGTCTAATTTTACTAGTCGTGGGTTATATTATCGTCTGGAAAGCTAACTGGTTCTTCTATAATTTTGGCGCCGTCCCTATTGCCGAAAAATTTTTACGAACCGAAGGCGGTAGCAGAATTTTTTATAAATTTATCGGTATACTATTTATCCTGACCGGAGCGCTGCATTTAACCGGACTACTTAATCCTTTTATGACCTGGGTCGTTACAAGATTATTCGGCTTCGGACAGTAATAGTTATACGCTTCAATCGTTAATAGTCAATTGTTAATTGTTAATTGTTAATAGTTAATAGTTATATTCGGGCCCTTAGCTCATCTGGTAGAGCGCCGCGTTTGCATCGCGGAGGTGACCGGTTCGAGACCGGTAGGGTCCACCAAGTGGGGTCGGGACATCGCGGAGGTGGTCCCGCCTTTCAAGAAAAGCGGGATAGGGTCCACCATTCTTCGCGCCAGCGAAGAATGTCCTTCGAAGCTTTAGCGAAGAAGGACAGTAGATAAGCCATGTACATGCTGTTTAGAAGCGGCTGGCGCTACGAATGGCAAGCCACTCCCTATAGCCCACAAAGAATATGATTTAAAAATTTATTCGGATAATAGAATTCGGACCATTTGGTCTTTTTTGTTTATACCGAGTCAAAAAACAAAATTATGATATAATTGATTTATGAAACTAATCCTAATTAATGGGCCGGCTGCGGTCGGCAAAAGTACCCTGGCGGAAAGATTGCACAAAACACTGCCATTGTCTTTTTATATAGATATTGACCTCATCAGAAGATCCATTAGCGACTACAGAAAATATCCGGTAAAAAGTTGGGAATTATCTATGGCAGCAGCTCTCGGAATCGCTGAAGCACAATTAAGAAATAAAAATAGCATTATCATTGATAAAATGATCTATAACAAAGGAGGCTTTATCGACAGCTTCATTAATCTTGGAAAGAAATACAAAGCTGACACCTATGAATTCATTTTGTGGGCCAAGAAAGACACTGTTATTGAAAGGGCTGAAAAAAGAGGGTATCGAAAAGGAGGTTTATTGACCAGGGAAAAAACAAAAAATTTTTGGCTGGAAATAGAAAAACTTATTGATCAAAGAAAAAGAGCTATTGTAATTGATACCGATCAACTCACCGAAAAACAAGTATTCAACGCCATAAATAGGCATTTAACAAAAAAGTGAAGCAATGGACGACTACAAAACTTTTCACGTCGGGATCAATGTCTTCTTAATTAAGGATGGTTCCTTATTACTAGGCTTAAGAAAGGGCGTTTTTGGGGACGGCACTTGGGGCTTAGTCGGCGGTCACTTGGAGCCCGGGGAAGGAATGATGGAGGGGGCTGCCAGAGAGTTGGCGGAAGAAACCGGTCTTAAAGCTTTAAAATTAAGTTTTACAAATCTAGTCAACGACCGTAGCGGTGCCAAGCATTATATTCAGGTCGGTTTCGAGGTGGACGAATATTCTGGTGAACCCAAAATTCTAGAACCTGATCGTTGTTCAGAATTAAAATTTTTTGCATTGAACAATCTACCGAAAAATATATTTCCGCCCCATCAAAATCAAATTAAATTATTTTTGGAAAAAAATCACTTTAGTGATCAATAGGTTGCCAAAAACTATTGTTTAACCGACAAAATAATAGTATAATATAGGTAGTGATTCAATGATAGAAGAATATTTTAATTTATCTAATTTGAGTCATCTAAAAAATAAAATCACAATAGATTGAAGGGAGGTGAAATTATGGCAAAAAAAAGAAAGAAGGTAGCTAAGAAAGCCGCTCCTAAGAAAAAGAAGAAGGCTGCTAAAAGAAAAAAGGCTGCTCCTAAGAAAAAAAAGGCTGCTAAAAGAAAAAAGAGAAAGTAAATCTTATCACCTTTAACAAAAACACCTTTCATTTAAGCAAGGTGTTTTTGTTTTCTGAAAAAATTAAATCTAAAAAAGTTTTGTCTGTTTTTTTGCGTTTTTTAGGCCGTTTTTGAAGATTTTTACAGTACCGTAAACCCCGTCATAACCCGGTTTAATAATTACCTTACCATTTCTGACATCAATTATTCCTTGGGCCAAATCCTCCGACATCCCCTCCTTTAAACGATTTAAATCCCAATCCAAAAGTATTGAAAATTCGTTACCAAAATTTTTTATTAAAGAAAAATATTGTTCTTGAACTCTTTTACTTTTGTCGTTGACAGAATAATAATCAGCCAATATATGCTTCAAAGGAACAATTTTCTTGGATGGAATATGGCCGGTCAGTTGTGTTCCGAAATCCCTGTCTCGTAAGTTATCCACACGGTGTAAAACACCGATAGTTAACTCTTTTTTACAAACCGGACAAATATTTTTCATTTTTTTTGTCTGGCTAGGCATAAAACTAGCACTGCAGGCGCGATGACCATCCGCGTGATACATACCCTCTTCCGGAAAAAATTCTATGGTATATAAAAATGATTTTGGGTCTTTTGCCTTAATTGCTGTAAAGATATTATCATAGCTTAAAGACTCTAATTCAAAAACATTAGCCTCTCTGCCTAAGTTAGGACCTGAATGCGCGTCGGAATTAGAAACTAAAGAATACTTATCTAGCTGTGACAAACTCCAATTCATCTCCGGATCAGATGACAGACCTGTTTCCAGGGCAAAGATGTGCTCTGATAAATCTTCAAAACATTCATCAACCGAGTCATAGCCTGATTTGGAACCAAAAATGGCAAACCATGGCGTCCAGACGTGGGCCGGTATAAGAACACCTCGCTTATCTGTCTCTAAAATTATCTGCAATAACTCTTTGGATGACATGCCTAAAATGGGACGGCCGTCAGATTTAATATTAAAGCCCTGGTCAGTTAAAGTTTGATTAAATTTCTCAACAGCTTCTAAACTAGGGAAGATTACTAAATGATGAAGCCTTCTGGCTCGACCGCCATGTTTATAAATACAAGCCACTTCCGTAGACAAAATAAATTTAACGCCGTGAGACTGCCCTTTTAAATCATACAAACCACTGCCATCAGCGACTAAATTATTCTGCAAATCGGCAAATTGACGCGGATGAGTAAAATCGCCGCAAGCTACAACATCCAAGCCTTTAATTTTAGCCCATCTAGCTAACTCAAACAAATCCAAATTCTTGGATGTTGCTCGGGCGTATTTAGTGTGGACATGTAAGTCGGCTATTATTTTCATGGGTCCATACTAACATAACTTCAGGTTAAATAAAAACCGCGTTGATTATGAGCAACGTGGTTCTCAACCTGACCTCGAAAATATTAAACTACCGGAGGTTTGTGCTTTCCACTTTTCTGTATAATCTTCCGAACGGCCCAATAAATTAGACCAATCAATATCAGGTAGGGAATGCTGCCAAATAACCAGAAGATAAAGCCAATGATATTGGTGACAAAATTCTGCAACTGTATAATCATCTTTTGAGCAGAGGCCTTAATATCTTCCCATGGTCTCCATTTATTGGCCGGGACGTTAACTAAATGTTCTTCACTTAGCTGAATGTTAATTATGGAATAATCCGTTCGGGCATCATAATATTTTATTCTACCCTGAATACTTTCAATTCTACCGCGGACATCAGCTAACTTAGACGCCACGCTAAGAATATCTTCAATTTTTACTGCCTGTCGCATGATAACCTGATACTGTGCTTCTTCGGCCTGTAGATTCTTCAATTGCGACTGTAAATCAGTATATTCTTCTGTCACATCCTGACTATTGGCGGTTTCTTGAGCCACAAAGTTAGCCAAACCCTTAATATCTGTCATGGCCGAACTGAATTTATCGACAGGAACCTTAATCTGGGCTGTGCCGGTCTTATAACCGGAAGTAGATTCGGTAAAATTTTTGTTGATAACAAAGCCGTTATATTTACTGGCCACACCAGCTATATCATCTAAAGATTTACTGATTTTGTCTACCTCTATTTGAAGGGAGCCGGTTTGAATAATCTTAGCATCAGTCAAACCAGAAGTTCCGGCGCCGCTGTCATAATAAGGGTCTGGCACAATTAATTTGGTCGGATTTGAAGGAGCAGACTCGCTCAAACCAGCGTACCCAGCAAACTCCGCGGGAAACTCGTTGCTGTCAACGGCAGATCTTATTTGCAGACTAACTAAATTCCCTGTGCTCAAGCTATATATCAGGTACAAAACAACCACAATAACAGCCCCAATCACGATTTTGAACCAAGTTTGTTGCCAAAATTTATTCATATAAATAATTTAATAATATAGTTCCATTATAGTCTAAAAAATCAAAATTACACAGGGAGTAATTTTTTTGTCAAAATAACCCTTGGACAAGCTCAAAGCGATTTTATCTTTCAGGCAAATACAAAAAGAGTGACCCGTCCGCCTCGGCTACGCCTCGCGTGCCGGGCGGGCAAAGTCCCCCGGCCTCGCACAGCTCGGCGGGGCGGGCAGGCACCGATCCCGCCCTTCGCGAAGGGCGGGACTAGACTGCCAACTACCATCGGCGCTGAAAGGCTTTCCGCCAAAGGCGGATCGCCTTTATTGATAAATAAGTGGGCGAAACGAAAATAAAAAAATTGAGAGCAAAATTCCCGGCACCGACCTACTCTTGCAGGCTAGACTGCCAACTACCATCGGCGCTGAAAGGCTTAACGGCCGTGTTCGGAATGGGAACGGGTGTGGCCCTTTCGCTAATGGAACCGGAAATTTTGATCTCAATTTTAAACAACTTGTTAGCTGAAAGGAATGCCTGTCCGCCTCCCGCTCAGGGTCCGAGACCCTTCGGGGTCGAGCGACTGGCGGAGGAACGGGTGTGGCCCTTTCGCTAATGGAACGTGCCTGTCCCGCCATCTGGCGGGAGACACTGTCACTCTTTTCTAATCTAAGTAAACAGCTGGGGATTAATAGGTGTTAATAGGTAAATTAGTCCTAAAAAAACTACTAAACCTAGAAATAGTAAAGTTAATTTAATAACCCCCTGACTTTGTCGAATATTCATGAACTCAAAAAATATATAATGCTAATAACTATCAGATGGTATTATAACACATCTGACCTGTGGATTGCTTCCACAGTTATGGATAGTACCTTGGCTTATTAGTACTCCTCAGCTAAAACCCTTACGGGCCTTACACTTAGAGCCTATCATCCTTCGACTTCGCTCAGGATCTCCAAAAAGAGATCCCGAAGCTCATCAAAGAACCGACCATAATTAACTCAGAGATGACCCTGAGTATAATCGAAGGGTCGACCTGCTAGTCTCGCAGGAGCCTCAAATGAATCTTAATCTTAGGGACAGCTTCACGCTTAGATGCTTTCAGCGTTTATCTTAACCAAACATAGCTACCCAGCAATGCGATTGGTATCACAACTGGTACACTAGAGGTCTGTTCTCTCCGGTCCTCTCGTACTAGGAGAGAGCCCCTTCAAGATTCTACGCCCGTAGCGGATAGGAGACCGAACTGTCTCA
>CAYTUI010000050.1:0-6032 GCA_964441335.1 uncultured Gammaproteobacteria bacterium | reverse complement strand
TAGTTACTTGGCTAAAACGCTAAAGCCTGTTCCAACTTGTTAAGATTACCCCGTTTCTTGGGCTCGACAGAAACTTTTTTCCGTTGCTTGGCCTTTGCCATGAACTCTCCTCCTTAACCCCGACCAGCCAATGGCTGGCGGGGTTGGGTTTGGGTAAAAAAAGGAACAGGACTTAGAAACAGTATAATCTAGTACAATTTCATAAATATGTCAAGCCCTGGTACTTATATAAAGGTTATTAAGAAAAAAAATCGCCCGCCCGCGACACCTGAGTGTCGGGGCGGGCGAAGGTTCTCACTAGAGTTCAGAAGTTCTTCCGTTTACGCGAACGGGTTGAACGCCTTTCCCCCTAGCAAGTAGAGGCACATCATGAAGAAATCCGCGAAGACACGGATCGCTCCAGGCTCCACCGGACCGTCCTCGTAGAGGTCGGCCATGACGATGGTCGGAGCCAGAACCATCACGATCGTGAGGAGCAGCAAGGCCAGCATGACCTTCTTAGCGAACGACGAGCGCCGCATTTGCTGCATTGGGGACCTCCTGCATGTCGAACCTTGTTGGTCCGACGGTTACTGTCAGCTTACACGAACCGAGCACTTCATACGGCCGCGCTACCGACAGAGACTTGACGTCAAAGACGAGGATGCGATATTGCACATCATCTTCACTCGTCGTAGCTTCCCATTCCCAAGGTCGCTTAGGATTTTTCCCTGGCCAAACCTCAGAGGTAATTTGCTTCCCTGAAACCAGCAGGTCTGCCGAGATCCGCTGACCCTTAGGAAACACACCCTTGAGTTTGATCATCAGGAAAAGATACGGAGGACCTTCGCCTCGCTTGACACGACCAGGCACCTCCTGCGCCAAAGTCTTGGCTTGGTCAGGCATGATTGCCTTCATGTCTTTGAGTGCCCTTACCCAGTACAGATACCACTGGGTATCTTCCGGGTAAAGCAGCTTGCGCGGACCATTCTCCTCTTGAGCGACGATTCTGTCAAAGGCCATTACAGTGTCTTGGCCGACAACCGAGACCCAGCGCTCTGCCGTGTCGGAGAATTTCTCATCCCCACGCAGCTCACCGCTGAAACCCTTACCCCAGACAGGCGAAACCAACATCATCACCATAGCGATGACAAGAAGGAAGCGATTCATAAGCCTCTCCTCTCTCTCACCGCCTTTCGCGATGAGTTACAAGCAGAACCGGTTATCATCGGCGCTTTGCCAACAAGCCAGTTCTGCGCAAAATCAATTGCCAAAGTACTACTTCTCTACTTTTAGTAGACATCTTTTTAAAATAGTTGTCAAACTTTTTGGCAGGACCATTGAACCCCTTAGACTTGACAAGAAAACCATCCTATGGTTGACTCTAAGGCTTTCCGATAGTCGCGAAAGTCATCGAAAACACCGTTTTCGGTGGTCCTTTAACAAACGGAGGTTCTAAGTGAAACGAGCAATCGTACTCTCTCTGATCCTGCTGACGTCGCTGACCAGTTTGGCCAGCGCCGTTCCGCCGGAACAGCTGGAAAGCCGGGTCAACTGGGGCCAGCTCAAGCAGATGTGGACTGACGACAAGGCGCAACCCGAACCCGACTTCATTCAGCCGGGTATCACCGAGATGGAAGCCCAGCAGGCTGTGCAGTCTGCTCTGGCAGGTTTCAATCAAGTCAGTGCGGTTCCAGCTGTGATGGCTACCAAGAACCACGGAAATTTCCTCGTGGTTACTACCGACGAACAAGGCAATGCCACCGCCCATCTGGTAAATAGCGACGGTGCGCTGTTTGGCCGAGCCTTGGTTGACCGGGCAACATTGCCACTGGGAGACCCCGGATCAAACTACGGGAAAATCGGCAGAGCCTGGTATGGCGTCTTCTGCGGTCTGGTCGGTCTGGTAGCCAAAGCTCAATTCAAGCTCGACGCGGCCAGCACGCTACTCGTCGTGGGCGTCTGTAATACCATGCCGGAAACCTTCGACAATTACGTTCAGGCGATGTCGGAGCAAGACAACCCGCCCTGGGGCTGGGAACGGCAAATGCCCTGAAAGGAGACAAGAACATGACGACATTCCGAGACTACCGATTCGGAGTGGTGCTGTTGGCGCTGGCAATTGTGATGTTGCTCTTACTTCCCAAAACCTGGAAATGGGCCATCCCGCTCGGTACGTTGGGTTTGGGCTCCATAATCCACACTTGGGTCTCAACTCACCGCCACTCCAGCAGCTGATCGGCTCTGCAACAGGATAAGCAGCGAAAGGAAAGGTACGTGGGGTGGACAAATACATCTCGGGGGGGGATGTACCGCAAAACGAAGCCCCTTGGTCGAGACAATCGATCAAGGGGCTTTTTAAATTAACTAATACTCACGCAACTATTAAAAATAATTCAACTTCATCGCTCGCTTTACTTCAATCATCGTCTGCGCCACAACTTTCCTAGTAACTGCAGTTCCGTCCTTGACTATTTTCATTACCTGTTGAGGATTTTTTTCTAACTGTTGTCTTTTATCTCTAATCGGTTTTAATAAATTATCCAATTCATCAACAAGTTTCTTTTTCAACATAACGTCGCCCAAACCACCTTTTTTATATTGCACCTCCAATGACTTTACTTCTTGCTGGTCAGTGGCGAACGCCTTCAAATAAGTAAACACCACATTGCCTTCAATCTTACCAGGATCAGAAACTTTCAAATGCTTAGGATCGGTATACATGGACATCACTACTTTTTCAATCTCTTTTCTGGATGCTGATAAATAAATCGCATTGCCCAAAGACTTGCTCATTTTACTTTTACCGTCAGCACCCGGCAATCTGGTAACTTTAGACAATTCAGCTTTCACCGGTTTAAAAACTGAACCATAAAGACTATTAAACTTTTTGACTATCTCATTAGTCTGCTCAATCATCGGCAACTGGTCTTCTCCGACCGGAACGATTTCTGCCTTGACTGATAAAATATCGGCCGCCTGACTAATTGGATGAACAATAAATCCAACCGGTGCGTTAGTGTTATAACCCTTATCCTTCATTTCATCTTTAACGGTGGGATTTCTCTGCAGGCGAGCCATGGTAACCAGATTCATAAAATAAAAAGCCAGCTCCTGAATTTCCGGCACCTGCGTCTGCACAAAAATAGTGGTCTTTTTAGGATCAATGCCGACTGCTAAATAATCCAAAGCTACCTGTAAAATATTATCTCTAATCTTGCCGGGGTTATCAGCATTATGTGTTAAAGCCTGGGCATCTGCTATCATAACAAATTGGCGACAAGTTTCCTGCAATTTCAAACGATTAACCAGAGAACCAATATAATGCCCTAAATGCAGCTGGCCGGTCGGACGGTCGCCGGTCAAAACAATAGTTTTTACTTTATTCATATAATCACAGTATAGAACAATATTTAGCCCTAATCAATGTAGATAAATTGACAAATAATAATAACCAGAGTATATCTAATGACTAAATGCTCTTTCCCAACACCCCAAAGTCCTGGAGGTCAGTCATGACTAGCGGCAACGCCCCCCAGTCCGGCACCGTGATAGTCATGGAGTCGGATGACAGTACCCAGCAAGTCTACCAGCAACTGTTCACCCAAACTCCGGAGCTTAGGGGTTTAAAACTCCTCTGCTTCGGCAACACCGATCGGGTAATTGAGCACCTTGAGGGAGATCAGCAGGTCAAGCTCTTAATTACTGCTATCTTCTCTCCCAGTTCCTTGTCCGGTCTACGGCTTCTATACAAACTGAAGGCCAATCCCGCGACTGCCAAGATACCGGTCATGGTAGTCACGAGCCAAACCGAATCCCAGTTGGAAGACCAAGCTACAGCCTTGGGCGCGGTCGCCTTCATTCCCAAACCATTTCGGGTTAAGGAACTAAGCGCTCGCATTCTGGACGTTCTGAATAACGGTCAGAGCTGAAACCAACAACCCCTCCTTTTTTGTCTGCTCCGCGCAGGTCATAAAAGGAGGGGTTTGTGCTTTACATTAAAGTCACTAAAAGCTAAAATTACCCGATATAAACCCATGAATACTAGCCGCTGCATAATCTGCAATAATCAAAAAAAAACTACCCTTTTTACTACCAGCGATTATTTGACTGGTGATTTTTTTAATGTCAGCCGCTGCTCCAATTGTGGCACTATTTTGACGGAATTTAACGATGCTTTAGCACTGTCAAAATATTACCCACCACTATATTTTGGAAAACGACGCTCCTTTATAAACTATGCAGTTATCTTCGGCAGAGTAAGTGCCATTAGCAAATTGATCAGACTTGAAGAAAAAAAAATCCTTGATATTGGCTGCGGCAACGGAGATTTTTTGACAGCTGTAAAAAAATATGGCTCTTACGTCTACGGGAATGAGACTTCAACTGTTCGTTGTCGCGAAGCCCAACTACGTGAACTAGATATATGTTGCGACCAGTTAAAAAACTGTCATTATCCGTCGGCTTCATTTGATTTAATAACTCTTTGGCATGTCTTAGAACACTTGGTTAATCCTCAAGAGGAGATAAACAGAATTTTCGGACTGTTAAAAAATGGCGGCCATCTGGTTATTTCTGTGCCCAACATATCATCATGGCAAGCCCGTTTAACTAAAGGTAGATGGTTTCATTTAGATGCGCCGCGCCACCTGATTCATTTCAATGATCAAACGCTGACGTCATTTCTGGAAAACAATCATTTTAAGATTGTTAAACGTAGCCAGTGGTCATTTATATTTGAACTGTATGGTTGGTGGCAAAGTTTACTCAATTTATTTTGCTTCCGCCCAAACTTCCTTTTTGATTTATTAAATGGTAAAATAGCTTCGTCCCAAATTCGCTCCTCAAAAATATTTGTTGCGTTATTGATCAATATCATACTGGCACTGCCGTTGTTAATTTTTGCACTGGTTCTATCTTTTCTAACCCCGCTATTCCATGCGGGTTCAACAATTACCTATTATGCCCAAAGATAAAATAATTGTGGTTATGCCGGCCTATAACGCCGAAAAGACTTTATCTTTAGTTTATCAGGATATCCCCAGAGACATTGTTGATGAAATAATTTTAGTTGACGATGCTAGTACCGATAAGACCGTGGAATATGCCCAAAGCTTTCCTGACTTGACAGTTATCAGACATCCTCATAACGCCGGGTATGGCGCCAATCAAAAGACCTGCTATATTGAAGCTCTTCGTCGCGGAGCTGATATTATTATCATGGTTCATCCGGACAATCAATATGATCCTAAATTTATTAAAGATATCATCCGGCCGATTCAAACTAAAGAGGCCGATATCGTCTTGGGCTCCAGACTGTTAATGCCTGGGGGCGCGCTTAAAGGTGGCATGCCTTTGTACAAATTTGTGGCCAATCGGACTTTATCCGCCTTTGAAAATTTTGTTCTGGGTTTGCAGTTGTCGGAATTACATACAGGTTATCGCGCTTACAGCCGAAAATTTTTAGAAACTGTTCCTTTCTTAAGAAATTCTAATAATTTTGTCTTTGATACGCAGCTGATTATTCAGGGTGTTCAATTTAATTTCAAATTCGCGGAAGTTCCAGTGACTACAAAATATTTTCCGGAAGCTTCCTCGGTTAACTTTGGCAAATCACTAAAATACGGGCTCGCTACCGTTTATTTCGTCTTAGTTTATTGGTTTAACCGGCATAAATTTTTAAAATCAAAATTCTTAAACAAATGAAATTACTAAAATATTTTTCCCGCCATAGCAAGCTGACGATAATACTGCTGCTACTAGCCGGACTGGGTTTGCGTTTGATTAATATTGGGGTTGAAGAATTATGGTATGACGAAATTTTAGGCCTGCATATCAGCTATTACAGTAAAGATATTTTTGAAATTCTGCAATACTCCAAGGAGACATTTTATACTCCCCTTTATTATTTGCTGATGGGACCATGGCTTAGCCTAATCGGCCTGAGCACTTTCGGAGCCAGATTTTTTTCAGTATTTTTTTCTGTGGCTACAATTTATTCCGTTTACTTTATCGGCCGGAAATTCTTTTTGAAAAATATCGCTTTAATTGCG
>CAYTUI010000049.1:0-6219 GCA_964441335.1 uncultured Gammaproteobacteria bacterium | reverse complement strand
CTTATCTACTTGACGTTCATCAATTTTAATGGCCCGTCTACCAATAGAAAAACCGAGCTCCGGGAATTTGTCTAGGAGCTCAGTTGTAGTTACGTTTAATTGTCTGGCAAGTTTGGAGACATTCATGGCTCATAGATTACTAATTTTTATGGTTCTTGTCAATCACGCCGCTCGCTAGAGATAAGGTTGACTTTAATGGATAGTTTAGCTATGGTTACTAGTCTTTTATGAAAACAGCTAAGGAACAAGTATTAGATTTGGTGAACGGCAGTAAGCATATTTTGATTACCACCAGGCATCAGGCAGATTACGATGAAGTGGCCACAGCTTTAGCTTGGCTGGCTTGGCTTAAGATGAAAGGAAAAGAAGTTAATATTGTCCTGGATAATGACAACCTAGGTCGTTTTGATTGGTTGCCGGAAAGTCATCACCTGACCCTGTGTGAACATCTGCCCCGTAAATTTACTATCAAGGTTAAGACTGACACTTTTAAATTAAGGGAGTTAAGTTATGAATTGAAGGATGATTGTATTGAGATATATCTATCACCCAAAGAGGGCAGGATTGGCTCTCCTGATATTTCACATCAGGAAAATAGTTGGTCGTATGATCTGATAATAACTTTGGGCAGTCCGGATAAAAATTCCTTAGGCAAAGTTTTTGAAGAGTTTCGGGAAGATATACAGAAGACGCCGATTATTAATATTGACCGTCGTAGTGATAACAGTAATTTCGGTCAGTTGAACATTATAGATTTATTGGCAACTTCTTTAGCGGAAATCAGTTATGAATTCATGAAAGAAGATTTGGATAAAACGTTGGCTCATTACCTCTTAACCGGTATGATTTCGGCCACGCAAAGTTTTCAGACTCCCAGAGTTACTCCTAAGACTTTGACGATCGCCAGTGAACTAATAGTAGCCGGCGCGCCACGGGAGGAAATTGTCCTTTGTCTGTACCGCAATAAAGATATTGATACTTTAAGAACTTGGGGCATTATGTTATCAAGGCTGGAACAAAAGCAGCAGTTGGTTTATTCCTATGTAACTAAGACCGAGCTGAACGGCAAAGGTGTGGATTGGAAAGCCTTAGCCAATGAGCTTATTTTGGCCAGCCCCACCGCAGTCGTAGCTTGTTTATTCTACGAGCAATCGCCCGAACAGACCTCTGTCAGAGTTTATGCCAAAGAAAATTATGATTTGCTGGCTATGCTGGAAAAATTAAATCCGCAAGGCAATCGCCGCTACGTGGAAATATCTTTAGCTAAGAGCCGCCAGCAGGCTATTGAAGAAGTTGTGGCTTTGCTGACTGAAAAATTGAAGTTGACGGTGAGTTAGGTAGTAGGTAGTAGGCAATTGACGGCAGGGTGTCGTTTTTTACTTTTAACTGATAAAATAGTCTTGTCGCATAATTATACAAATGTTATGCTGTCAGGCGGTTAGCACGGGCGCATAGCTCAGTGGTTCCGCCCAGAGGGCGGTCGCCCTTTGGGCGAAGAGCGCTAAGTATTATAAGTGTTGAGATTAAAATTTTGGGCCAGTAACTCATCGGTTAGAGTGCAACCCTTATAAGGTTGAAGTAGGTGGTTCGATTCCACCCTGGCCCACCACTCGACTCGCTTCGCTCGCTCATGGCTTTCCGCCACATCGGGATAAACGAGATGGGTGTATGCCCACTAAGCGCTTATCATATTATTTCAGCCTTCAGACAACTATCCACATTTGGTTTGCGGGTAGTTTCACTGGAGGGTGACCATGGTCGAGAGGCCAATCAATGATCAAGAAGCCTCGTTGTTGAAACGCTTGAAGGGACACTGTGAAACCATCATAATGTTTGGTTGCGCCATGGCTCTTCAAGACTGTTCACAAAAAGGACAGTTGAAGATTCGCACGCCTGACCAAGACATGAGCTCATCTTTGATCATTCTGGATCAGGCTCTTCAAGTCGGGTTGCTGGATCAGTTGGAATTTGATACCTGCAAGGTTGAGATTGATTTATCAAACCTCGGGTTGTCCGGAGATTCGCCGGGAGCCATTGCTCTCAATTGCGGGGTGAAGACATTGGTTGAGACTTTGCAGGAGATGTCCTCTCAGCCTGACGGTCTGAAGAGATTCGGTCTGCTTAGGCTCATAACTGCCTGTGCGTGACAGACATTAAGAGAGCTCGCTGTTTGGCAGCGGGCTCTTATTTAATTTCCTTTCCCAGCGGGTTAGGTTGAGGGTGACACTTAGAATTTTTAGAGTAATCAAAACCGGCTGGTAACATTTTAATCTCTATTTAGATTAGAGGTTGTTTATTTTATATATTGGTGCTAATTTAATATTAATATGCCTGAAAAATATTCATTTGAAAATAGAAATGAGGCATTTAATAGCCTGACTCTGACGTCCTCTGAAATTCGAACTCTTAAGAATTTGGGTTTACAACCAGAGGAGCTAGATAAGCTCCTGCAGACAGAGCCTTTTGATGAGGGGAGTTATGCCCTGATTTTTAATCTGCCCGAACAGCAACCTCAGCAAGTCGCAAAGGTTTGGAAAAATCCAGATAATGCTTCTGACAGAGCTACTCATGAAAATACTGCCCTACGATTATTAAGGCGGAGGGGCTATGATTATGCCCCGGAGATCTCTGGTTTTCTTAAATCTGCCACCATTCTTTTTGAAGAGAAGATCCATGGCAAAGCCATCGAAAAGTTTGATTCTAAGACTATTGAGCAGCTGGCAACTACGATGTCCTCCTTACACTCTATTGAATTGAATTCCTTTGGTAAGCCTGGTAGTAGTAGAAAAGAAGGAACACAACTGGATTATTTAAGAGCGTGTCTGACAGATTTACGTAACAAAGTAGTTTTATTTACGGAAAAATCAGGAGAAAGTAAGAAAATGATAAGTGCCGCCATTCAGAAAATTGAAGAATCCGCCCTGGCTAATGAGGAGGCTTTTAATAAAACTGATTTCACTTTAATACATTTTGATCTTAATGCTAAAAATATATTACAGACTGATGATGGAAGGAAAATAATTTTAATAGACTGGGAACAAGCATCGGCCGGTGATAACGCTATGGATATAGCTAAGATGTTTTTAAAATTGAATTTTACAAACAATGAAGAAGAAGTGTTTTTAGCAGAGTATGAGAAGGGATTGCCGCACAAAGATATCTATCTTCACGACCGGCTACCGTTATACGAACAGTTTGTTTTAGTTAATTCTGTTCTTTGGCGTCTTAGTGTGCTTGAAGACGAGCGCGAAAAAAAGATGTCAGTAAAGAGTGAGCAATTTTATGATCGTGTGCGCGCAAATTTAGATCCGGAAATGATATTGTTAAAAAGGTATATTAATAATCAGAACTAGGATATGAATAATTTTGATTTACATTTTCACTCGACCTATTCAGATGGTAAGTTATCAGTGCCAGAGCTGGCCGTAATTATTAAACGTGAAAAATTGAAATTTTGTTCACTTGTTGATCACAATAGCGTTGCTGGTGTTCGAGAACTGGAAGAATGTCTTTATGATTCTGGTATTAAGGTAATTTCTGGGGTAGAACTAACTGCAAAATATAATGAAGATGAGGTTCATGTTTTAGCTTATGATTTTGATATTGATATAGTGGCCGAGATAGTAAAAGAGCGGAATGATTTAGTTCGACAGCAAAAAATTGCAGAAATGAAGGAGGCGATAGACCTTTCGCGTAAAGAAGGCTTGGAGATTACCAATAAATTATCACCCTCTGAAAAACAACCCGTTACATTGACGACCGCTCTCGATATTTGTGCAAAAGAATTCAATCAAGAGATGTTTATTAAAAGACATGGAAAACGGTTTTTACCTGAGGATGTTTATTTCGAGTACCAAGCGCCGGGTAAGTCATGTGCAGTAGAGAGGAGTGGTGTTACGGTTGAATGGCTAGTAGGAAAATTTAGGAACGTGGCACAGGATTTAATTATTGCGCATCCGTTTGTATCTGTCAGTGTGGTCACCAAACCGCTTGATGAAAAGCATATTCGAGATTTGTTGGGTAAAGGAATTACGGGTATAGAAGTCTATCATAATGAGACATCTGATGAGCAGATTTTATTACTTCAGAAAATAGTCAAGGGTATGGGGATACACTATACTGGGGGGTCTGATTTTCATGGCAATAGTAAAGATTCAACTATCGGGCAGTATGGTTATGACCGAAATATACCGAGTTTTCGTCTAACAAATTATGAATTGAATCAGAATTAGGAGAATAAAATATGCCCAATGATTTATTGATAGAAAAAGTTTCGAAAATACTTAGATTAAAGTTTAGGAGATTTAGATCCATTCAATCGGCCTATATTTATGGTAGTTTATTGACCGATAATTTTCATCAAGGGAGTGATATTGATATATTATTCATCGTTGAAGATGTAGCCGATAAAAATAATTTTTTAATAAAAATTAAGGACGTTCGATCGACAATTAAGGATTTAAAATTGGATATTAATGTCGTATTTCTCAGCGAATTTTCTCATCTCTGGCATATTTTTAGACCACCTACATTTTTTATTTGGATAAAACAGCGTAACAGATTATTATGGGGTATAGATTCTTTAAGTAATCTGCGAGAAGAAGAAATAACGGTATATTCTATTTATAAACGAGCTGTTGATCTTGCCCAAGGTTGTCGGGCAGTTTATTTAAATGATAAGGATGTTGCATTTTGGGAAGTTAAATACAGCAGATGGCTCAGGGAGTTGCAATACGGAATACTATATCTTCATGGGGAGATTGAGCTTGATTCAAAATTATGCGGCCAAAAGGTGTGTCGAGCGTTCCCAGAAGTTAAAGAGGCAAAGCTTTTGACTCAACAGACATTACGAATAAGTCAGCTATCGGCAATAGCTGAGGAATTAGTGAGATGTGTTTATAATAATTTTGTTGAAAAGAAGTGAGAATATTAATGTTGACATCGCGTTTTGGTTTCGGTTATGGAATGGGTTATTCTGCTTATAAAGAGGCTAAAAGTTTTATTGAGCTTGGCCATTCCGTGACCGTCATTCATTGTTATAGTAATTCGGAGATTATTTTCTTTAATGACCCAAACATTAACTTAATATTTCTGCCAATTAGGAAAATTCCATTTTTGGGTTTTTTAATTTATTATTTTAAATTGAATTTCTTTATTCACAATAAAATAAATATAAACAAATTTGATGTTATTTATATTCAGTCTCTGGAGTTTGGTCTATTGAACTTTAAAGAAATTAAGATACCAGTATTTTATTTTTCACGTAGTTCTATGCGAGGTTTACGGCAGACTCTCAAAGATAATAAGATAGGGGTTCCATTATCTCAAAGGATAATTCATTATGTTCTGGTTGCTTTGGAAAAAAGATGTATGAACCATAGCAAAGTCATTTTTGTTAAATCAAGAAACATGGCTAAAGAAGTTGCTGTTTTTTATAATATCAATAGTAGCAAATTAGTCGTTGTTACGGGGGGCGTAGATCAGAAAGATTTTAAGCTGGAGTCATCAGAGTCGTGTGAGAATTTTAAGCGTGATCTTAAAATACCTTCCAATCTTCCTGTTCTGTTATACGCTGGGCGAATTGTGCCTCAAAAGGGGTTGGTTTATTTAGTTGAAGCATCTATTAAGCTTCTGCAGAAGAAAGATTTTGTTATAATTATAGCTGGCGCAGAAGTAGATAAATCATATGTCGCTAAGGTGAAAGAGTTGATTAAAAAAAGTTCTTGTCAAAAATCATTTTTTTTCCTAGGACATATCAAACAAAAAGATATGTCTTTGGTTCAAAATATTGCTGATTGTTTGGTTACACCCTCGCTATATGAACCTTTTGGTATGGTTAATCTGCAAGCAGCTTTTTTAGGTAAAAAAATAGTTACCACAGTTAAAACCGGGTCAGCTAAGATTTTAAAAGGATATGAATATATTGAATTGGTGAAAGCAGGATCGGAGATTGATTTACGAAGAGCCTTGCGGAGTATAATTTATGAATCCGCCCCGACTAAGGTTCAATCATATGATTTTGGTCGCTACTCTTGGAACAATGTAGGAAAGCAACTGGTGAGTTATTTTATGAAAGCAACTGAAAAAAAGTCGTAATGTGGGTCGCGAATTTTAATTTTCGTATTTCATAAAAGATATTGGTCGAGAGAGTAACCAACCGCGCGATACGTATTACGGTCAATAGCTTGGAATCAGTTCAGCTGGAGTCTTGTAATCAAT
>CAYTUI010000048.1:0-7267 GCA_964441335.1 uncultured Gammaproteobacteria bacterium | reverse complement strand
ACATATGCTTGGATATTACCACCAAAGTGATTCCAAGCTATTGAACCATTACGTATCCTTGACCCAGCTTTTGTGCATGAACCAGCTGACAACGGTGGCGCCCCCTAGGCTCCCCAGTTTCCAAGGCATTGACCACTCACAGTAGTGACCGGCCACCAGACCCAGGAGAGGAGACATCAGGAACAGGTCGCTCCACATGCCGCCGTGGTTTTTGAACGGCAAGCACTCGTCGTCCATCCAGGTGATGTGATCGTACAGATACATCTGATTGCGGCTGAAGGTTCCGACCTTGATGGATAAAGCCGCTTGGATGAGCACCGTAAGGATGCTCGCAAGTGAAACCAGCCAGAAGACATTCCAGTTCATCGAGTCTCTCCCTTCTGCTTGTCTTCCTGTCTCAGACTCCGCATGAATGCGAACATGTCTCGCACCATGAAGAAGGTCGGAACCAAGATGAGAACGCAGGAGAAGATACACAAGACATCGAACTCGGCCGTGGACATCGGTTGTACCGGTTGCATCTTGAATTCCTCTTAGTTGTGCGTTTAACGCACTTGGTAGTGAAAAGAACACGTGGTTTAGACCCACCTAAACGAATTAACAATTGACACTTTACATTTAACGGTTAAATGTTGTTAATACGCTTGGGTGGGTGGGGGAATCAACGTGGTGTTATTTCCCCCAAACCTTTTTTTACGTCGGCGGGTTTTCCGACTACCGGGAGCGTTCTTCCGGCTTAGCTATTGATTAACTCATTCGTGGGTTTTCTCCTCTGGGTTGAGCTGAACGGCTTGCGACTACAGACTCGACCTGTAGAGGATGATGAAGCGGCTATCTGCGTAGGCGCTGATTTCGCAGACTTGGCCGTTATCGCTACGGCTGTAGAAGAGCGTTCCTGACGCCAAGCCTTCAGCACCCTTGAACCCATAGAACTTCACCCACTTCATGAAGTCACTCGGACTTGCAATCGGGGTGTAGATGAGATCCGACATCTCGTCTGAATGGTAGAGGGACAAGATGCTCGCCTCAACGTTGCGGGAGCTCATGTTTTGGAGAGCCTCAACATCCGGGAAGGTTCCGCTCTTCTCATACAAGGTCCAGACGTAGGCGATGAGGTCTTTCGCGTCCTCCGTGACGTTCGCCTCTACGTTGTTCACGGCGGAGTTGTGCTCGAGTAGAAGCTTGGTCGTACCGACTCCCGCGAGGAAGCCGACGACCAATACGAGAACCAACAGACCGGACATTTTCCAGTTCCGGAGAGATTTCATTCTGTTTGCTCCTTGTGCGTTTAACGCACTTGCTAGTGGAAAGAACGTGTGTATTGAACTCACTTAAACACATTTGATAAAGCCGGAATTCGGTAGTACTGGAATTTCTGACTACAATCTTCTAGTTCTGACAATAGAAATGTGCTTGAGTGAGTCCCCGTCCGCCCATGCGCTGATGCGCTGAGCGGACGGGAAACGTTTCAGACGGACTGGCCGTTCCGAACCCTCTCAACTTGAAGGCCGAAAGCCATCTCGTCGAGCAGTTCTTCGTGTTTCTTGGCCAGGTCCGGTCGGCGGCCGAGAATCATGTCGGCTTGCGCGTCGACCGACAGTCCGGCCATGAAGAGCTCGTAACGCTGGTCGGCCGTCAGCGTGATGATCCGCGGTTGAGGCATGGTCTTGCTCCTTTCTAGCCCGAGGGATAGGTGATTGCGGTTACCCGCCGAGGTGGTACTCGGTGATCAGCTGTTCCAAGATCATCTGGAATCCACAGAGAAGGGCAACGATGCCGGAGATCACAGCTATCATCAGTGTTCCGGTGTCTTCCCGTCTCTTGGCAAATGCGGCTGCAAAGTAGCCTGAAGAGAAGAGAAACATGAGAAGAACCAGGAACTGGAGCGGGCCGTTCAGTTTTTCGAGTAGGCTCATTGGGGACTCCTTGTCTTTTGAAAATCCTGATCAAACGTTGGCAAGCGCATTAAGTCCGTAGACATGCGCCACGCAGGACGTTTGATCGTTGTCCGTGGGGGATAGATGCCCACAGACCCTTGCCTTACCTGCAACTTCAGCAAGGAATCCACCGTTTCTGTATCCTCGACGATCCTGCGTCTTAGCGGGGAGGAGAGGTCTCCGAAGTGATAACCAATTGGAGATCTCTCCCTCCTACGCTAAAGCTTAGGAGGGTCGAGAATTCAGGAAGAGTAAATACCTTGCTGAAAATGGGTTGTAATGAACCGCTTGAAAGCACTAGAGAGCTTGTAGCCTATAGCTGTTAGCTTATAGTACGCTCAAGTAGTGCCCCGAGTCTCAACCACAAGGTGTGGAAGAGACTCGGGACGAAGCGGAACCGGATCAGTAGGCGAAGTACGTGCGATCCGGTATGCCGCGGTACTTGGGAGATGCGATCACGAGGGTGACCTGCACCTCGGTGCCGCGGATGGGCAGTAACGACATGTGCTGCGTCGACCAGGAAGATCGGTTCAGGCAGGCGCGGACCAGGTTGCTTTCGTTTCCCTTTCGAGCTACGAAGACCCACTCCATGCCGCCGACGATAGGGATTGTTACATCCGACATGATGATCCACTGACCGGGCATCTGCTCAACCGTGGCATTTCCCCTCATGTCGGCGATTTGCGTCGCCGTGTAGGCTGCTAGGACCGAATCGGCGGCAGATGTCTGCGCCGGAGCCAGACCATTCAGGGTCATGACCTGGGGGAAAACCAGGAAGGCAGTGATGGCAAGGACAAGAACGATAACCAGCCAGAACATCCGCTTGGAATCGCTTAGCATGGTCTTTTTCCTCTTTTCTGCGCCGAAGCGCGTAGTTGCGGCGATTGTGGTCGGCGGCGTTACCGCGCGCGAACGTACCGTCGCCAGACGATGGTGGCAACCAATGCGGCTCCCACACCGATAACGACATCGGTGATTCCTTGCCGGTACGCATGGTGCTGGAAATCGAAGATAGAGAATCCGATCGCGAACGGACACACGACGAACGCCTGGATCAGCATACAGATTCGCATCATGTTCTTTCTCCTTCGCGCCGAAGCGCACGGGGTTATATGGTCAAAGGACAGCCCAGGACTACCTCGCAAATAGGAGATAATCTAGGGTTATGCTTTGATTTTTGTTGATGTAAAAGCGCTTTTTGGCTCTTTTGTTTTAATTAAGTAGTATATCATATATGGGGTTTTTTGTCAAGCCTAGAATCCCCACCTTAATCCTCCCCTTTTCAAGGGGAGGTTAACTCCCTCTCCCTGCCGGGTTTCTCCCTCTTGCTAAGAGGGAGATCCTGCTGAAAAGCGGGCGGGGGTTTTGACATTTAAACGGGTTTGATATAATCTTAGGCCAATTAGGAGGGATTAAATTAAGCTAACATTAGCCAATGTCAAGTTTAGAAAAACTTCAGGAGGTTCTACAATTAGTGCGTCAGACAGGTGATAGGGTAATAATTTTGGATAAAGAAAACGATCCTTTTGTTATTATGGATTTGAATAATTACCGTAGTTTATTGAGGGAAGAGGTAAAAGTGGCTAACATTAGCGAAGAAGAGCTGTTGGATAAGATAAATAGGCAGATTTCAGCCTGGAAAAGCAGTCAGCCTGATCTGTCAGACTATGATTTGGCCCAATTTCGCGTGGATTCCTTAAGAAAGGAGCCGGTCACCATCGGCCAGCCAGAACCGACCGTTGATTCGTTAGATGATAATATCCCTGGTCATGACGAGTTGCTGTCTCGGGTGATAGATAATGGGGATAGTGTTGGAGATGATGATGTTTATTATCCGGAGCCGGAGATTTAGCTTATGTCTTTTAGCTGTGAGCTAATAGCCAATCGTTCGCAATTCTATACGCTATAAGCTATAAGCTATCAGCTATTTGCCGCTTGTTAATGAATTGCCCATAATTGATGGTAGTTAGCTATAATCATAAAGGAGTCTCGTAATTGGCTAATGTTGGCCAATTTTTTCGTTAAAAAAGAGTGGGCAGTTAGAGACTTGCAAAAAATATTAACTACTGCTATAATCTTCCTGTTAGAAATTGCGAAAAGTAGCCCATTGGGGCTTTAATTAATTATCAAGTATTAATAATTAAGAATTAATATCCGCGACTGGATTGTAACTTTATTTCGGTAGTCAGCGAGTAATCTCCTAAGACAGGAGGTCTCCGGACAAATTCGAATAGAGGTCGCAAAGGAGATACCTATGGCAGAACAATTTGATCGTTCTAAACCGCACGTTAACGTCGGTACAATCGGCCATGTTGACCATGGCAAAACTACATTGACTGCAGCTATACTTAAGGTGCAATCCGCCAAAGGTTTAGCTCAAGTTAAAGGTGTAGATGAAATCGATAAAGCGCCGGAAGAAAAAGAGCGTGGTATTACTATTGCTACCGCTCACGTTGAATATCAGTCAGAAAAGAGACACTATGCTCACGTTGACTGTCCGGGACATGCTGACTATGTAAAAAACATGATTACTGGTGCCGCCCAGATGGACGGTGCTATTTTGGTGGTTTCGGCCGCTGATGGCCCGATGCCCCAGACCAGAGAACATATTTTGCTGGCTAAGCAGGTTGGTGTGCCTTACATAATTGTTTTCTTAAATAAGGTTGATCAGGTTGATGATCCGGAATTGATTGACTTGGTTGAGGAAGAAATTAGAGATCTGTTGACTAAGAATGAATTTCCTGGCGACAAAACTCCGATTATTCGCGGCAGTGCTTTGAAAGCTTTGGAAGATCCAACAGGCGAGCCGGCTAAAGCCATTGATGAATTAATCAAAGCTTTGGATGATTATATTCCTGAACCGGTTCGTGAAGTTGATAAGCCTTTCTTGATGCCGATTGAAGATATCTTTTCCATTGAAGGCCGTGGTACGGTAGTTACCGGCAGAATTGAAAGAGGTATTATCAAGTTGAATGAGGAAGTGGAAATTGTCGGTTTGCGCGATACCCAGAAGACAGTCGTAACCGGTATTGAAATGTTTAACAAGAATTTGGACGAAGGACGCGCCGGAGACAATGCTGGAATATTATTGCGCGGTACTAAGAAAGAAGATGTGGAAAGAGGTCAGGTTTTGTCTAAACCCGGTTCTGTTACTCCGCACGCTGAATTTGAAGCTGAAATTTACATTTTGAGCAAAGAAGAAGGCGGACGACATACTCCATTCTTCAAAGGCTATAAACCACAGTTTTACTTCCGCACCACTGATGTGACTGGCGAAGTTATGTTACCAGAGGGTACAGAAATGGTTATGCCTGGCGATACAGTAAATTTGGTTGTTAAATTGATTGTGCCGGTAGCTATGTTGGAACAGCAGAGATTTGCCATTCGCGAAGGCGGCCATACAGTTGGAGCCGGAGTGGTAACCAAGATTATTAAATAAATAAATTACCACGCCGCTCGCGAGCGGCGTGGTAAAGTCGTTCATTAAACTAAAAAGTAACAGACAGATGACAGCCCAAGCACCACAGCCAACAAAAGTTCCAGGACAACCGGACGAGAGTAATGCCCGCGTTAGGATAAAAATCAAGGCTTTTGATCATAAAATTATTGATCAATCAACCCGCACTATTATTGACGCAGTTTTGCGTAGCGGGGCTACGATTATTGGACCGATACCGTTGCCGACCGAGAAAAAGAAATTTACCGTTAACCGTTCCACTTTTGTTCATAAAGATGCCCGGGATCAATTTGAGATGAGAATCCACAAGCGCCTGATTGACATTACCAATATTCAGGAAAAGACTGTTGATTCTTTGACCAGTTTGAATTTACCGGCTGGTGTAGATGTTGAAATAAAGATGTAACGAGCTGAGCTCGTTGTAGCCCCGTTAAGCGGGATAAGTCCTGCTGAGCGGGATAAAGTGACTTAACTCTTGAAGATCGTAAGTAGTTTAGTGAAGCTTTGGGCTAGGCCCGCCTTCGCTGAAGCTACGTGCGGTACTCGAGAAAGTGAGCGCGAGTAAGTGAGTGTGTAATATCGTAGTAATCCGCCGAAAGCGGACAAGAAGCCACGATTTTGCCCTTGAACTTGTTCGAGCGTAAAATCGTGGTTTTTTCTCTCAATAAATTTGAAACGAGAAAACCGCAATAAGATTTAACAGAGACAATGAAATTCTTGTTAGGACAAAAAATAAGTATGACCCAGAAGTTCCTGGAAGACGGAACCGTTGTTCCTGTTACTGTCGTAAAAGCTGGCCCTTGTACTGTGACACAGGTTAAAAAGGCTGATAAAGACGGTTATACCGCGGTTCAAGTCGGTTATGGTCAGACCAAGAATCTGGTTAAAGCTCTGCAAGGTCATCTGAAAGGTTTACCGGCTCATCGTTGGTTACGAGAATTTCGTTTGGAAAAAACTGACGGTTTGGAAAGAGGCAAAGAAATTGATGTGACCACTTTTCAGGTCGGTGATGTTGTTAAAGTTACCGGTCAGTCCAAAGGTAAAGGCTTTCAAGGCGTAGTTAAAAGACACAAATTTCACGGCTCACCGGCAACTCATGGTCATAAAGATCAGTTAAGAATGCCCGGTTCCATTGGTGCCGGCGAACCGCAACATGTTTTCAAAGGTACTCGTATGGCCGGACACATGGGCAATGATCAGGTGACTGAAATGAATTTAAAAATTGTTGAAGTAGACGCTGAAAAGAATTTACTTTATATCAAAGGCGCTGTACCCGGAGCCCGTCACGGTTTTTTACTGATTCAGGGTGAGGGAGAGTTGGTTTTGAAGAGGGCTGAAGAACTGAAGAGCGAAAGAACGGAGGAACTGAAGACGGAAGAACAGAAGAACGAAAGTACTGAAGAACTAAAGAACGTAAAAACTGAAGAACCGAAGACGGAAGAACTAAAGAACGAGAGTACTGAAGAACCAAAGAACGTAGGAACAGAGGAAGTTAAGAAAGAGGAGGATAAGAAGTAGCGAGTTATGAGTAATGTCAGGTCATTCGACCTGATCGCCCTATGGGCGAAGTTATGGGTTATGAGGAATAAGGATTGACCCCAATTACTAATTACCAATTACCCATTACCCATTACCAATCATTAACACAATGAAAGAATTAACAGCCAAAATTTATAATCAGACAGGACAGGAAGTCGGCGTAGAAAAATTACCGGCCGTTTTATTTGGCGTTAAGATTAAGTCTGAAGTAGTTCAACTGGCGGTAGTGGCTCAACAGGCTAATGCCCGCGTGGCTATTGCTGATACTAAGGGCCGCGGTGAAGTACGGGGGGGTGGTAGAAAGCCTTGGAAACAAAAAGGGACCGGCCGGGCC
>CAYTUI010000047.1:0-7834 GCA_964441335.1 uncultured Gammaproteobacteria bacterium | reverse complement strand
TACTCATTACTGGATAATAGTAAAAAGTGCCAAATGTGTTTAGACATTACCACGAAATATTGACAATTTCGCAGAAATCTGATATTTTATTTCATTGCCAAAATGGCTGATTAGTCCTTTGAAATTTGTGTTTTTTAGTCGGGAGTTTGAAAAAACTCTAAGTCAACCAACCGCTTTTTGGCGGTAAACCAAGGAACCAAGGAGGTAGATCGATGTTCGGACCGTTCAAGACGAAAGTTCGTTTTCCTCTGGTGGAGTTGTGGCGCCGCAAAGGTGTCCCCAAGCTCCGCATCATCAACCCTGGTGACTTTCCCTTGAGGGATATCCTTGAGGGATTGGGACTGAATCAGAGTCCGTTGACGGACAGCTTCGGCGTCTCCGATGCCGGGGAGATCAAGGAGCGACAGGCGCTGATGCGTTTGGCGCTCAATGATCCGCTGTTGGTGAAAAACGTCAAGGATGCTGGAGTGGGTGGAGGTATTCCCATCCCTACCAGTCAGCAGCAACGGTTTTTGGATTACTACGACCCCAAGAGACCGCACAATCCTTTTTGGAATATGGTTCACACCATGCTCCAGAGGCTTGAGGGTCGTGCTCTGTCAACGCGACTGCAACAGGCAGTGACGGTTCTCAAGGCCAATCTTTTCCTTGAGGACAAGGAAAAGCAGATGGCCGATCGAATCGCTGACCGTCTGCAGAACATCGCTGTGATTGAAGGTCTGGCTGACATTGCCTTGCGGCGGCACAGCAACGGTCCTGATCCTAAGCTACAGGAACAGTACGAGCGAACGAAGGAGGGTGAAGCACCGCCGAACCGTTTCTCGGTTTACGGTAGTGTGATCAAGTTCGACTACTTCGGTCATCAGATGTTCAGCTACGGCCTATCGGCTGCCCGCAAGATCCGTTATCCCCGCTGGACCGACGGTAGCAAGTGGAATCCCGGTTTCTGGTTGGGCATTGCCTGGCTGACGGAGAAGATCGTGGATTTCCGAAACTGGTTGATTCAGCGCGCGGCTCATCACGCGATGGTCATCCAGAACAGTGGCGGATTGACGGAGGCTGATAAGGACTATCTGATGAAGGACGTCGCGTCAGGTCTGGCCTCTCTTCTGAACAGGCTGGACTTGGCTAAGGCCGGTTTCCTTGAAGGGGCTGTGGCCAAGGTTCACTTCAGTTACTCCGAAGCGGGGTTGCGGCTGAACATCTATGGTTTGGCTCCAAACTGGGACGAGGAGGATGCTCAAGGCGACTTTACTTTCGGAAGTTATCCTGGGTATTCCCGAGCTCGGATCAGTCAGATCGAGAAAGCTCGTAAGAGGTACCAGAGGGAAACCCACACTTTCCGCCTGTCGGTGGAAGCCGCTGCTTTGGCCAGAAAGCTGGCAACCCTTAGCGGCAAGGATGATTTCCTTTGTCAGGTGTTCGCGGTGGATTCACCGCACACCAACGAGCGTCATCGTTGGGCGGCTCTGGAGAATCTCTACCAGCAGGCGGAGATTGAAGGAGTCTACAAGGAGCTCGGTGAGTTTCGAGCCTTTTTCAGTAGCGTTCTGGATCAGCTGGAACTCGTCTTCGAGGTCGGCAATCAGCTTCGCGAAAAGACCAAGGAGTTGGGTGTTGGCTTGAGCTTCCCCGAGGTCATCGAGGACGAAGGTCAGCACGTAGTGGCCTTTGATTCCATCGTGCCGGTGCATCTGACCATGCAACTGGAGAAGCAGGGCAAGAAGGCAGTTCCGGTAACCGGTCTGGCTGCTCTCAACGGTCAGTTGATCGGTATCACAGGTCGACACGGCGGTGGCAAGACTGTCGCCGAGCTGTCGGTGGTGGAACAGATCTACTTGGCGCAGAGCGGTCTGCCGGTCTTTGGATCTGGCTTCCGTCTCAACGTCAAAGAGATCTTAGGTGTTTGCTTCATCGAGCGTGGTGAAGGTTCTACCATCCAGATGCTCCTCCAGAAGACCAAGAACATTCTGGAAGGTATCAAGGGCATGGACGGCCGCAAGGTTGTTCTGGTTCTGGATGAGTTGGGTAGCGCCACGCAGGAAGAAGCAGGCCTCGATTTCTCGATCGATCTGCTGCGCAAGTTGCGGCGTTCCGGTGTCTCGGTCATGTTCTCTACCCAGATTCAGCCTTTGGCTCGCTATGCCATGGACACGTTGGGTGCGGACATGTATCGGGTGGACAAGGAACATCATCTCCACAGTGGGATTGGGGATGGTGAGTTGAAGTCTCTCACCAGAGAGATGGGATTGGACAAGCTGATGAAGTAGTCCGTCCCGGGGCCTGTTTGGTCTACGCAACAGCGTATGATCAGATGGGCCCCGTTTTTTTATATTAAAATCTCAATTTCCAATATATTTCAAATTACAAATTACTGATTACCAATTACGAATTACGAATTTTTCGAACATTGGCACTTGATGCTTGGAATCTATTGTTTCTTGTGATTTGGAATTTAAAATAAGAGACCCTGACGCGGATTGGTGCTGCGTCAGGGTCTTGATTTCAGCTGGGGTACTCTGCCGTTGTCCGGTAGAGGAGAATAGCTGTCATCTGAAGCCTCTTTTTCTCCTGCCCGAGAGCCCCGCCCGCAACGCCTGAGAAATCTCATGCTTGCGATGGCGGGCGGGTCTCGCTGCTTCAGAAAGAGTATAGTTATATTTTTGATATTTGTACAGCCGGTTGACTTTCCCTGTGGGGCGGGTATAATTTCTACATACGAAACAGGGACGTCCCTGTTTTTATTCATTCAGAGGCGCGTATATCAGTTTAATAAGTTATTTTATCCTATGACACAAAATCAAGCGTTGGAGATTCTCAAACTGGGGAAAAACGTTTTTCTAACTGGTGCTGCCGGCTCCGGCAAGACTTACGTGCTTAATCAGTATATTAGTTTTCTGAAAAAATCCGGTATTCGCGTGGCGGTGACGGCCACTACCGGTATTGCCGCGACTCATCTTGGGGGTATGACAATTCATTCCTGGTCTGGTATTGGAATTAATGAATCATTATCACCCCATGATCTGAAGCAACTTCTAAAGAGATCAAAATTGCGCAATCGTTTTGAGCAAACGTCAGTTTTGATAATTGACGAAGTGTCTATGTTGCACGCTTATCAATTTGATTTGGTTGATCAGGTAGCGCGGGCCTTCAGAGACTCTAACGAGCCGTTCGGCGGTCTGCAGGTGGTATTGTCAGGTGATTTATTCCAACTGCCGCCCATCAGCCGCGATACTCAAGCCCAGAATATTATCAGCTCGGATGTTTGGCAGAAGATGCAGCCACAGTTGTGTTATTTAGATGAACAGCATCGGCAGTCAGGGGATGAGCTGACAACAGTGTTAAACGCCATTCGTTCTTCAGCCTTTGATGATTCAATATATGAAATTCTAAATAGTCGGTTGTTGGTAAATTTTAAGGAAAGTATAAAGGCTACTAAATTATATACGCACAACATTGATGTTGACCGAATAAATCAAGCAGAGCTTATGCGCCTGTCGACTAAATCTCAAGTCTATGAAATGTCGGCCCGTGGACCGAAGAAACTGATAGAGACTTTGCTTAAGGGCTGTTTGACGACAGACTATCTGGAGCTTAAGCAGGGCGCTGTAGTTATGTTTGTAAAAAATAATTACGATCGGGGCTATGTGAACGGAACTTTAGGAACGGTGATTGGGTTTGATAAAGACGACGGCTACCCGCTGGTGGAAACGCATAATGGCGAAACAATTGTGGCGACTCCGGAAAGTTGGGGCTATGAGGAAGATGGGGAAATTAGGGCGGAGATTACTCAAGTGCCATTGCGTTTAGCCTGGGCGATAACTATTCATAAAAGTCAGGGTATGACTTTGGACGCGGCGGAAATTGATTTGTCCAAGTCCTTTGAACCGGGCATGGGATATGTCGCTTTATCCAGATTACGATCACTGCAAGGCTTACGTTTATTGGGTCTTAATGATATGGCTTTACTGGTTAATCCGGATATGACTGAAATTGACGTCCAATTACGTCAGGCTTCAGAAATAGCGCTGGAGCGATTAGAGGCTTTACCGGCCGAGGATAAAATTCAGCTGCAGGAATTATTTATCAAGGTTAACGCTCAACAACAACCGGTGATTGAAGAAAAAATATCCACCCTTGATAAAACAAAGTCCTTCTTGGAACAAAAAATGCCGTTAGCGGCCATTGCCGAGACGCGCGGTCTGACCACTGGAACAATCATTAGTCATCTGGAGAGGTTACAGGAGCGAGGAGACGCTCTGGATCTTAATTACCTGCGGCCGAATGACGAGACGCGTCTGCGGAAAATTATCGCCGCTTTTAAGGCTGAAGTTGATACTACTTTATCACCAGTGAGAGATCGACTTGGCTCTGACTATTCTTTTGACGAAATTAGACTGGGACGATTATTTTTGAAGGAGTAGTGCTATAAATTTTTTAGCAATCTTTGTTATAAAAAAAATGAGCCCCAGTCCGTAGGTTCGGTGTGGACGGACTGGGGCTCGGGAAGTTCTAGGTGGCGGCTGACCGCTGGAGGTGCACGTACCGCTTGCTCAAGGCGGCTATTTTAGCAGTCAGTCATGGTGCATTGGCACGTTGCGGGGGGACTCTCCATCTAGAACTTGGACAGAAGAACACTTTACGCAAGTAAGTATATCATTGGCGTGGTTATGGGACAAGCTAGACTGTTATTTTAGTGGTTCGCTTGACCCCTCGGCTATGCTCGGGGTCATTTGACAAGTGAACGGGTGTTCACCTATAATGTAGTTAGCCTGTGGATAATAGCTGATAGCTAATAGCTTTTAGCTTATAGCTGATAGTATGTAGAACGGTTAGTTATTTGCTATTAGCCATACGCCATCTGCCAACGTTATGGACAAATTTGAAAAACGTCGCTCATCTTTAATCAGGTTCTATAAGCAGAACAAACGTCTGCCGTCTTATGCGGAGATGCTTTTTTTATTTAAATTAAAATCCAAGAATTCTATTTATAAAGTGGTTCAGAAGTTTATTGAAGCCGGATTAGTAAATAAGGACAGTTCAGGGAAATTAGTTCCCGCCAAATTATCCGAGCCCTTAAGGGTTTTGGGAGATGTGCAGGCAGGTTTCCCCAGTCCGGCTGAAGAAGAACTGGTAGACACTTTAAGTTTGGATGATTATTTAATACACAATAGAGAGGCCAGTTTTTTATTAAGAGTTTCCGGTGAGTCTATGATAGAGGCCGGAATTCAGCCGGGTGATCTGGTTATACTAGAACGCGGCCGGGAACCTAAAAGTGGTGATGTGGTAGTGGCTGAAATAGATCATGAATGGACGATTAAATATTTTGTTAAGCGGGGCAGTCAGGTTTTTCTTAAACCGGCTAATAAGGCTTTTCCGGTGATTATTCCTAAAGAAGAGTTGAAAATAGCCGGCGTAGTGACGTCGGTGATTCGCAAGTACCATTAGTTAGTGAGTAGTTTGTAGTGAGTCGTGAGTACCATTAGTTAGCTTGTAGCTTATAGCTTTTAGCTTATAGACATTAACTTGGAGGCCATATGTGTTATCAGGGAGTCATTATAAAAGAAAGTCTGGAGAATGAAGAAGTTCTTCGGGTTGTTAAGATAATCGCTACTAAAGTTGAGGCTGTTACCGAAAGGCATAAAACGCCTTGGATTAAGCAATGGACGCTACATACAGTAGAGATTCCCGAGGGTCAGGCTGAAGAAGTAGCAGAGAAAATTAGTCGGTCTCTGGACTCGCAACACGATTGGTATGCCGACTATAAGAATGATAAGACTCATTACATTATTTTCAGAGATAAGGTCTTTAAAATAGATAGAACTAGTGCTGATCAGTATCAGCAGGCCAGAGATTATGGAATATCACTAGGCATTCCTGAATACCAAGTAGGTTTTAAACCAAGCCTAAGTAAATAAATTCGGCAAAATTAATAGGCCCCCACGTTGTTCGTGAAGGCCCGCAAGAGAATTACTTCAGAATTTGAGATGTGGCGCGGAGTGCGGCACGAGAAATACGATAAATGCGATGTAGGAAACAGACACCAAAACCTAAAACCACGAAGAGATGGAAGGTGGAGCCTGCTAGGTCTGGTCGCAGCTGGCTACCCAGTAGAATTGCGCCAAAACCAACGGTTGTGATTACCCAGCAGGTTGTTTCAAGTATGAAGCCGACAGTGGCCTCAAAGAAAGGACCAGATGGTGGTAGATTGAAAATCTTCCGCCACCAGTAGAGTCCGCAGAACAGTAGAACAGTTCCTACTAGACACAGGCCTACGCTGATCAGCGAATTCATGAGACCCCCTTTCTATCAGCCGGATTGGAAGGAACGTGAACTAACCAGCCCATTTAAACACAGTTAGCCCATTATTTCAATATTACGTATAGTTATTATTAATTAGCCTGTAGGATAGCAGGGGGGTGGCTGACAGCTGGTCAATCGCTGGTTCCTACAACCTACTACCTAAAATGTGGAATCATCAAACCTCTTGGCCCAAAGCCATTGTGCACCTGGATGCGGACGCTTTTTTCGCTTCTTGTGAGCAGGCTTTGCACCCTGAATACAAAAATAAACCTGTGATTACCGGCGCTGAACGCGGTATTGCTTCTTCTTTGAGTTATGAAGCTAAACGGCTGGGAGTTAAACGAGGTATGACTTTGAGTGAGATTAAAAAGTTAATACCTGATTGTTTAATTTTGCCGTCTGATTATGAAACTTACAGTTTATTTTCTAAACGCATGTTTAAGATAATGCGTCGTTTTACTTCACAGGTTGAGGAATACTCTATTGATGAAGCTTTTGCTGACATTACCGGTTTGCGCCGACCTTTACGAATGTCTTATCAGGAGATTGCTAAAGCCATAAAAGATACTATTAAGGAGGAGTTGGATTTAACCGTTTCAGTCGGCTTATCGGTCAGTAAGGTTTTAGCCAAGGCCGCAGCCAATCTTCATAAACCAAATTGTTTTGAAATTATTTCCACCAAAGACATTGATCATAAATTAAAGTTTTTTCCGGTTGAAGATATTTGGGGTATTGGACCGCAGACCACTGATCATTTGAAAAAGTTTGGTATTAGAACGGCTTATGACTTTAAAAAGCAGACCGAGCGGTTTATTTTTACTAACTTTACCAAACCACATCAGGAGATTTGGTTGGAGCTGAACGGCCACAGTGTTTACGAAGTTGTCCCTGAAGACAAGTCAACTTATTATTCTATTTCCAAGACTAGGACTTTTACACCGGCTACCAGTGAAAAAAGTTATGTTTTTGCCCAGCTTGTTAAGAATTTGGAAAATGCCTGCATTAAAGCCAGACGTCATAACTTGGCGGCTAAAGAACTGGTAATACTCTTGAGAGATAATAGCTTCAGACATTATGGCTTAAAAGCTAAGTTAAACAGATCCAGCAATCATCCTAACGAAATTATAGATTTGGCCGAAAGTCTGTTTGATAAGCTTTTTATCAGCAATGTCAGATATAGACAGACCGGGGTTGTATTAGCTGATTTAATGCCTAATGACAGTATCCAGACCAGCTTATTTGAGGATCCTTTAAGGTTAAGTAAGCTGGAAAGAGTGTATCAGGCTGTGGATAACTTATCGGAAAAATATGGCAAACACACAGTTAGACTGGCGGCTTCTCAATTGGCTCATTCTAAGCCTTTGCATCAGGGTGGTCGATCAACCCAACCGTTAAGACAAGGTTTGGGCTTAAAGGGTGAAAATAAGCGCCAGAGGCTGGCAATCCCAATGTTGGCTAATATTAGTAAAAAATAGATAATTAAGCGTAATTAAGTATAGAATAGTCTATACTTTAAAAAAAAATAATCATG
>CAYTUI010000046.1:0-8584 GCA_964441335.1 uncultured Gammaproteobacteria bacterium | reverse complement strand
GACATATGCTTGGATATTACCACCAAAGTGATTCCAAGCTATTGAACCATTACGTGCGGTTGACTAATATGAGATGTAGTGCCATAATTGGCTGTTTAAACGAGAAGCCCAACAGAGCAAATTAAAGGAATAATAGTAAATTTAGTCTTTCGTATTTAAGCGGTATACTATATAATATTGTTAAGAATTCATAGAATAAACGTTTATTATGCCAATAGAACAAGAGGGACCATTTAGACCATCAGATAGGCCTGTAATTCCTAAAACTGAGAAGCTAGATGATCAATTTGAATTCACCGACTTAGAAACAGCCGAAGAATATTTGGCTTGGAAGCAGGATGTTCCAGTTGCGTTCCGTCAGGTGGTGGAAAGTGTCATGAAAGAAACTGCTATTGCTGAATTAACAGGACTGCCTTTAACTGATCAATTTTTGCGTGGAACCGCCGAAAGCCTTCACACTGGCGAATTACCCAAGACCGCCGGATATGATGCGCGTGTCGTGAAACTGCTTGAACCGCTAGCGCATGTTGAAACTAAAGGTGGGTATGCCAATGTTTTCTCTCTCTTAAGAAGCCCAGATACATCCTGGAAACTCAAAAGGACATTATATGAAACCCAAGTGCGTGCGGCACTGGAATGGCTAATCAATAAAGATTTGGAGAAGTTAGCACAGGAGGGAATTAAACAACAAGAAGTTGAGAAAACTCCAGAGTCGGCAGAAGGTCAGCCAATGCCTTCGCCCGAGCAGACTCCACCGCCCCAAAGCGAAGAAGTGCGTTCATCTATGGAGGGAGGGACAGAAAAACGCGAAGGAGAACCATCACCAATCTTTTCAGTGGCACCGTTTTTTGGCGGCTATTTCAAACAGCAGGTGTTTAGTGAGTTTCATGAGAGGGATCACCGCTGGGGTAAGAAAGAAAATAAATTTGAAGCGGTAACCGCTGGAGACGTTGATATCACGAGCGCCCGAGTTGAGAGCGGTATGATACGTGGCCGCAAGCCCCTAGCTTTGCCTATACCTTATGATTGGGCGGTTGACGCCACGTCCATAACTATTAATATACCTTCCGACCAAGTTAGTATCTCCCGCAATCAAAATGGGTTATGGTATCTGGAGGTTGATGCAGACGGTATGTTTGCGTTTTCATTAACAGTAGCACCATTACGACGCAGCGAAGAAGGCAAGCCCTTTGAGTCTTTGGAAATGACTGGCGAACTGCCAGATGAACTAATGCAAGGTATTAAAGCCTTAAAGGAACAGCGATTACCTCGTTTGAAGCTTATGCGTGAGATTGTAAAGTTAGTTCGTAATTCATTAAAGTACTCCAACTCCTCCGATGCCTGGAAGCAATATACCAGTCGGCCTCAGGGATTTTTCACTAGACTATGGGAACGCAAGGAGGCCGATTGTTTCGTAGCCAATACTTTAGCAGTTCGCGCTTTAGCTGAAGTTGAGGCTTCGGCGCGGTTTGTCAGTGGTTACTATGTTAAAGAAGCTGGCAAGGGCGGGCAGGCTATCATGCATTCTGGCAATGGCCATGCTTGGTTGGAAGTATGGGATGAATATTCAGAACGTCCTGTTCGTCTTGATGCCACGCCTAAAGGCGATCCGACTATTGACGAAGAACAGCAGGAGAAAGAGCTGGAGGGAGATACTGGAGAGGGTGACTATGGTGAACGCGATGATGAGATAGCATCAGAAGAAGATATTAAGAAAAAAATAGAAGAACTCAAGAAAAAGCAGGGTGGTGAAGGAAAGCAAAAACGCCCGAGCGTGGAACTTGCCGAGCAGCAATTTGCTACTCTTGCGCAATGTACCCCTGAACAAGCACGGGAATTCCTGCAGGCTCTGGAACGGGTGCGTAAAATTACCGATGAGCAGGGAAATTCTATCAGTGAGCAAATGAAAGACGAGTGGCGCAGAATTGTTGAAGAACGAAAAGTGGAGGTCAATGATTATCGCGGACCTGTCAGGATGGATGAGGGTTCAAGATTGGATGATCCTGTTGCCGCAGCCATCGATGTTACCGCTAAAGAGTTTAATCCTACCGGTTTTGAAAAAGATACGCGCGTGGAAAAGATTGAAACGGATTTTGGTGGCATTAATGTCTATTTTTCCTTTGACCTTTCTGGTTCCATGGCATCGTCTGATAGTGCCAGCGGTCGCAGTAAAGCCAGTGTTCAGCGTGATGTCGCCCTGCTCTTTGTGGACAGTTTAATGCAGGCAGCGGTTATTTCTCGCAGGGAAGGTGGAGATTCAAATCTTTTACCCATCAAAATTATGGCGACCGTAGCTTCTCAAACTGGCGAAACCAAACTTCCCCTGACTGACGTCTGGGGACCCAAGGAACAATGGGCTTTATATTCAGCGCTGACGCAAGTGGCACGGGGCGGCACGCCGACGCATACAACCTTGAATTTGATTCGGCGAAGTTTGGAAAAAGAGCTTGATGATTTGAAACGAAAAAGAACACCAGCTGAAAAAATGCCCCTGCACTATACTGCCGAGATTTCCGATGGCGCGCCTGACGACGTGGCCGAAACAGAGGTTCTGCACCGCGCTTTGAAAGAAAAGGGTATGGCTATACGGAGCTATACTATTGGGGGGGCATCCGCCAGTGCTGACGCGGCTCCGCCAATTGAGTCATTTTCGCAATTACCGGCTATCTTAGCAGAGGATATAATCAAACAGTTTAAGAAATTGAGGCCGTATAAAGTAAAGCCGTAAATGAATATTTTTGCTATACTGTATCGGGAGGCAAACGCCTCTTATATAATATATAAACACTGTAAATGTCCAATCCAGAACAACCAATAATAATCCCCAAAGGTAAGGTCTTTGAGTCTTACCGAGAGTTAACCCCGCAAGAAGAGGCTGAATTGGCGTCCGCGGGATCAAGAACCAAAGAGCGCGCAGATAAGCGTGCGCCCGGGACAACTGGAGAACAACTTGTCATAGCTCGAGAACTGTTTGGTTCAGATTTTTTAGGCCCTGAAGCGGTAGAGAATGTCTGGGGCGTACACCTTGAAGCTAAAGATATTCCCCCTATTCCTTTTTCACCTGCAGAGCTTAAGCGAGCTAAAGAACTAAATCAACAGCTTGTTTTACGCATTAATAAAGCTCCAGATGGAACGTCTCTTACTATGCAAGAGATAAATGAGATGGTTCAACCTAAATTATCTCAGGGTGGCAAAGGGAAACTTCTACTCAACGTTGACTGGTATGCTGCTGAACAATTTTATACATCAGAGCTTCCAGAGTTCGCTTGGGCACTAGTGTCCAAAGGACCAATCCCAGACTCAAAAGGAAAAAACTATCTGGAGCAAACCGAAGCTATGGTGGTCTATCTTCAAAATGAGGTTTTTCAGGGTATGGACATTCCCATAGAATATCGCGACGCCATTGCTGAATTTTACTCAAAAAAAGCCGGTCTAGCTCCCCTAATAGATACCGACTGGAAAGAAGCGGCTAAACAACTGTCTGAACTAAAGATTAATCAATTAACTAGACCAACGCCGGTGGAAGCAATATATGACGTCGCAACAAATTTATTGCAGAATGATGAGCGCCACCTGGAAAGCACTTATACTTGGACAAGGCGTCGCGGCTCCGGTGGTAGGCTTGTCGGTGTCGGCCGTGCTGATTCTGATGGGGCGGGCGTCTATGCTGATGGGCCTGATTATCGCATTGGCAGTCTTGGCGTTTCCTTCTCCCGTAGTCGTTGATGCTTTGATTATTGTATTTTGATACTTTGCTAAAAAAAATTTTGAAAAAAAATGTCCGAACAATTACCACAATTTAATGCGCTTAAGGAGGGAAATCTTGAACAAGTAAAAACTAATCCTATAGGTTTGTTTTTGGAGCAGCTGGATAGTGGCGAAGACTTTAAAAATATTCCTCCTCAGACTGCTGATTTGAGCTTTATGTCCAAAGAACAACGCGCAGAAACTTTGTGGGCCTTGTTTCAGGAGGTCAAAAGTGAAGTAAGTGGTAGATCTGCTCAAAAACGAGGCGAAGAAAAAAAACGTGAACCTTTAGAGTTCTCTGCCAGTGTGGGACTGCTTAAAGAATTATACGCGGATGAAGAAGTTCGAGCTACCTATATTGAAGCCAGTGGGCGTCAACTGCGAGAGATTGAAACTATAAATGGCGACTGGGAAAAATATGAAGCATTGCAACAGCAAATTCACGAAGCTGAAGGCCTGGTTGATGCTACGGCCAAAAAAATATTTTCCAGTAGAGGTGGCGCTTTGTTAGAATCTGACGCCATTTTATTTGAAGTCAACAGACGACGGTTGGCAAAGACTAGACAGGAATTAGCTCTAATAGTCGGTGAGAATTCCCTTCTGGCAGCCTTCGCGCAGTATGAAACTGCCCGAGAGTACGCCAGGGAGCTCTCCGAAGGCGGATTTGTCTGGCTGCCTTCCAGGCGAGCGGCTTTGGAAGAAATGGAAACAGCAGCCTTGGGAGGCAAACCGGTACTGTTATCTGGCGAGTCCGGTACTGGTAAGACCAGATTGGTTGAAGAAGTTGCCAGGACTTTAACCGGCAGACCAGCCAATCAAACTCCGGGTAAAGACGTACGTTTTCAGGATTTGATTGCCAAACGCGATATCGGCGCTGACGGGGCCGTCATGAGCACTTATTATCGTTATGGCGAGGTAGGCGAAGCAGTAACTGGCAAGGCCACGACTTTGGATAAAACGCCTCGCCACGCAGGCGGTATTGTCGCTGACGATGAGTTTAACCTTTTGCCCTCCGCCGAGCAGACTGAACGTCTGGCGCGTATTGCCGCCTGGACACCAGGTAAACCAATCAAGATGCCCGTCACAAACGAAGAAGTTACTGTCGGGACGAATTTTCTTTACTGCGCCATGGTAAATCTGGCTTCTGAAAGATATGCCCGCACCAAAATTCCACCGGAAGTATTACGTAAATTCGCTAAAGTTGATTTAGATTACCTTAAACAAACTGACGAGGAGCCGGAGCTATATGAAGCTATGCTGGCTGCCTTGATGGACGATAATGGCCGATTGCGGGCAGCCACCAGCGAAGTGGCACCGCACTTTGAAGACCGGGAAGAAGTTGAAACGGCTTTTAAATCCGGACAGGAAGTAAAGCGCACTGTGCGAATCCGTGAACTACGCAATCAGACAGTTGACGATGCCGGTCGTACGATACCAGCCGGCGGTTTTCTTTGGCGCTTTGCCGGAGCAATTAACGAAATCAATAAATCATTTTCACATCGTGAGACTGTCTTAAAGGCCAAAGGCGAGGGACAATTTGTGAAAGATTTAATTATTGATATCGGTTCTCTAGTCAGCTGGCTGAAAGAATATCGTACAATTGGACATTCACAGAATCTAGAAGCGTTTATTACCGATAAACTGGATAAAGAATTTCTTGGAAAACAAGCCTACTCAACGGAAGATCGCGCCTTGGTCAAAGAATTCTTAGGTTACTTTGGTATTGACACCAGCGCCGCAGGCAGGGTGCAAGCATCAGATGCGGAGCATCCATTTGAAAACTTGACACCGGTTGAAGTTGGTAAACTTTCCCCGCGCGTGCGCTACAAAGAAGTAGTAAGTGAAGAGCCCGTTTTAACCGAAAGTTATCTGATCAGCCCCGAAGGTGAACGAGTGGAGTATCGTATTGAACCATATAGAGAGGAAGGGCAGCAACTGGTACCTGGTCAGGTAATCAGGGGTAAGACCGAGGGCGAACTTGTTCAATATCGCGGATTGGCAAAAAAGACAGGAGACCCTATTTTTGTGCCCTATAAAGCCGAGGTTAAAAAAGAAACTAAACGCAAAGAAGCTGGGCCAAATATATCTTTGGAAAAAGCCGCTGAAATTATGGGCACTGATTTTTTTGGTCCTGCTGCTGTTGAAAAAGCCTTTGATATAAAACTTCCAGCACGCGAGGTGCCCAAGATTCCTTTCACTAGAGAAGACCTGGAACGAGCCAAAGAGCTTGGCCAAATGCTGGTTTTGCGTGTGAGTAAAGCACCTGATGGCGAAGTGCTGTCCATGGTCAAATTAAATGAACTAGTAAAAAATAAATTAAAAAAAACCAAAAAGGGCAAAGCGCTGAATGAAGAGGCAGGCTGGAAAAAGGATGAGCAGTTTTATACGAGGGAAAGTCCGGAAACACGCTGGGCCTTGGTCTCCAAAGACATTATTCCCAACTCTACTAGTAAAAATTATCTTGAGCAGACCGAATTGCTGGCGGATTATTTAAAAGATCAGATATTTCGCGGCATGTCTCTGCCCAGCGAATACTCTGATGCGATCGCTGAATATGAAGCCGCCAAAGGGGATATTGGGAGTATCATAGATTCTGACTGGCAAGAAGCCGCACGGCGTTTAGAAGGGCTTAAACTTAATCAGCTATCCCGTCAACTACCCGTTGAAGCATTTTATGATGTTTTAGTACGCATCCTTAATACTGGAGAACGTTCATTAGAAAGCACTTATACTTGGACAAGGCGTCGCTACTCCGGTGGTAAGCTTGTCTATGTCGGCGGTGCTGTTTCTGGTGGGGCGGGCGTCAATGCTGTTTGGCCTGGTTATCGCAATGCGGATCTTGGCGTTTCCTTCTCCCGCAGTCAATGAAAATTTGAACTTTGAATTTTGAAACTTTGCTCGCCAAATTTTTTAGAGAATTTAGACAGGTCGAATCAAATTTAATTTCCAACAATGCCCAATCCAGAACAACCAATAATAGTCCCCAAAGGTAAGGTATTTGAAACTTACCGAGAGTTAACCCTACAAGAAGAGGCTGAATTAGCATCCGCAGAATCAAGAACCAAAGAGCGTGCGGATAAGAGTACCCCCAGTTCAACCAGAGAACAACTTGCTAGAGCTCGTGAACTTTTTGGCTCTGACTTTTTAGGCCCTGAAGCAGTAGAAAACGTCTGGGGCGTTAAACTTGAAGCCAAAGATATTCCTCCTATTCCGTTTTCTTCAGAAGATCTAAAACGAGCCAAAGAACTAAATCAACAGCTTGTCTTAAGGGTAAATAAAGCTCCAGACGTCATGCCTTTGACCATGCAGAAGATGAATGAGTTAATACAGCCAAGATTAACCCAAAGCAACAATGGTAAGCTTTTATATAGAGTTGATTGGTACCCAAATGAGGATTTCTACACTACTGAAGTACCAGAAACTTCTTGGGCTCTTGTATCCAAAGAAATTATTCTAGACTCTGCGAGTAAAAACTATCTGGAGCAAACCGAAACTATCGTGACCTATCTTCAAAATGAGGTTTTTAAGGGTATGGCTATTCCTAAAGAATACCAAGACGCTATCGCTGAATTTGAATTAAAGAAGTCGGATTTAACGCGACTTATTGATACTGACTGGCAAGAAGCCGCTAAACAGTTGTCTGAATTAAAAATTAATCAATTAACTAGGCCTACGCCTGCTGAAGCTCTCTACGACTTATCAACGAATTTTCTGATTAATAATGATCGCCATCTTCAGAGCACTTATACTTGGACGACGCGTCGCCGCTCCGATGGTAAGCTTGTCTATGTCGGCAATGCTGATTCTGATGGGGCGTACGTCAATGCTTATAAGCCTGCGTATCGCTTTGACGATCTTGGCGTTTCCTTCTCCCGCAGTCAATGAAAATTTGAACTTTGAATTTTGAAACTTTGTTAAGCGTCCTGATTTAGGTCAGGACGCTTTCGGTGTAAAAATTTTAAATCCATTAAAATTATTGTATCACCATAGGATAATGACTAATTAATAGAATATATATAAACGATTATATGATTATACATTATCAGTCTCACGAGGTATACTATTTATGGCTAATGAAGGCGTGTTCAGGGATACGTCTCGCCATACATTAAAGACTGCTTATGTTGTTCTCTGGTGGATCTGTTCGCAATATTTATGCCTACTTTGAGAAAGACAGTTTCGTCGGCAGGACTAGCGGCATAAGTGAAAAATTCCACCGCATATTTATACAGGCGTTGTCTATTGTTGTAATGACGATGCACCATGCCGTTGCCTTAGATGGAACAGCATAAAGGAAACGTCGCAACTCCGATGGTAAGCTTGTCAATGTCGGCAATGCTGATTCTGATGGGGCGAACGTCAATGCTAATAAGCCTGATAATCGCAATGACAATCTTGGCGTTTCCTTCTCCCGAAGTCTTGCCCCCGTTCAAATTTTAATCGGTAATATTTGAACGGGGGTTTCCTGGATTCATACTTTTGATCCAGCCACCGAGCATCCTGCCAATTTCTTGAAGGGACGTTTGCACTGTAAGGTATTTATTTTGGTCAAACGCTTTTACGTCATAACAGAGCCGGAAAAGCGTTTTTAATACTTTCAATTTGATATCTATTTCACGCAGAGTCGCGAGCCGTTGCTTCCCCCGCCTGCTATTCGCGTAGAGCAACTGCTCAATTATATCAAGGGTAATGTGCTCACACTTCCCACCGAGCATATATCGATCTTTTTTAGGGAATTTGAGAATGAGAGGATATAAAGTTAAATATAATTTATAAGTCGCATGTATAATCGGAACGTCAAAAACCTCACGCAGCTTTGTTTGGCTTTCAAATATCG
>CAYTUI010000045.1:0-8653 GCA_964441335.1 uncultured Gammaproteobacteria bacterium | reverse complement strand
ATTACTCCGACGTTTTTAAATCAGCCGCTGAATATTATGCCCAATACCGGCCGAAATTTCCGCCGGAACTTTTTAAATATTTGATCGCCAAATTTAATTTGAACGGCCATGGTAGGTTACTTGATTTAGGCTGTGGTACCGGTAATTTAACAATACCTTTGGCGGAATATTTTGAGGAAGTTGTTGGTCTTGATCCGGAGCAGGAAATGCTGGATCAAGCAAAGATAGAGGCAGATTCAAAAGGAGTTGATAATATTCAATGGTTAAAAATGATGGCGGAAGACATTGATTCATCGCTTGGTAGGTTTAAGTTAGCCACCATGGGGTTGAGTTTTCATTGGATGGATGAACAAATTGTCTTAGATAAATTATACCCCTTGATTGAAGAGGGCGGAGGTGTAGCGATCGCCAGTGGCACTACTGTTCTATGGAATGATTATAAAAATGAAGCCTGGAAAGCTATTTGTCGGAAAACCATTCAGAAATATTTGGGTGAGGAAAGACGCGCTGGTAAAGGCAAATTTGTTAAACCTGATAAATCATTTGCTGATTTTCTTAAAGCATCCAAATTTAAAAATTTGGAATACTATAAATATAAATATGAACGTAGCCGCAGTTTAGATGAGATAGTTGGTCATCTATTTTCAACTTCTTATGCAACACCGGCTCTTTTGGGGGACAAAAAAGAAATGTTTGAAGTCGAGATTAGAGATAAATTATTGAAATTAATACCTGGAGGAATATATAAAGATAAAGTGACTTTAGAGGTTTATACGGCTTGTAAGTAACGTCGAATTTTTATTAGAGAGTGAGTTAGAGAGATATTGATATGAGTTCTAGAGTTTTTTTATTTATCCTCTCCTTTAATTCCTCCCCTTTTTAAGGGGAGGTTAGGTCGCGGGTATTAATTTCCCCACTTCACAAAAGATATCGGTCGAGAGAGTAATAAGCTCCGCCATGTTGACATATCACCAATTATAGAGTAAATAGAAGGGTACATTTCGTACCTTTCTTTTGTTTGGGCTCGGCGGTCACGGTTCAAGTCTACCGGCTAGGTTGGCAGGTAGGATCTCCCATTGAGCGCGTGACCGTCGGCCCTTTTCTTGGGCTCGGCGATTGTAGTTCAAGTTGTTGACGTAGTGAGAGTACCTAACTTGGGCACCGGTCAGCAGACTAGAGCTTGCTCTGCAGTCGCCAGCCCTTTAATTGAGCCCGGCTGTTGGAACGCGAGAGGTCATGCCACGCATGTTCCCCCGCTCGTTGTTTTGACGGCTGGGCTCATTATTGGTCGGTAGAACGGGCTTAACCTTCCAGGGTGACTCGGCTATTGACTGGTCCGGCGATTCCGACAAAAGTGGAGGGTATTCCCCCCTCTCCTGCGTTGGGATCGTCGGACCCTTGAAATGGCGCGGTAGGCTCTGCCTGCGGCACTGGTCTCTTCGGAGAACAGATAGGTAGCTAGTCTACCGCGCCTCGTCTTGAGGCGGCACTTAGTTTGTGGTCCAGCCATCCGTCCGGCCAGATCATTGACTGGGTGTCCGCCTCATTTTGTTTCGCCCCTCGACTACGCTCGGGGTAGACTAGCGAAACAACACCACGTAGCGAAGCGGAGCGCTGTCGAGCCCCGATAGGGGCGAGCAGGGTGTTTCGCTCAAATGACTAAAGACAAAAATCTGCCTGTATTCTCGACGAGAGAGGTAACGAGCGAGGAGAGATCTCCTATAAATTGCCGTTAATTATCTTGGAAATCTCTCCCGAGCTAAACTCGGTTGAGAATTCAGATATTGGGCATTGTAGTAAATGATTAGCTCGATTTTTTATCCTCTCCTTCAATTCCTCCCCTTTGAAGGTGAGGTTAGGTCGCGAGCTATCCCTGACAAGGAAGAATGAGTCGGGCTATACTTTATATATATACAGTCGGCGCCATTTGTCGGCAAAGGTTTTAACCGGCTGTTGACCGGTTAGGGTAAAATTGTAGGAGATAATCCAACTGCCTGGTTGGAGTTCTTTTTTTAATTTAGCGATAATTTGATTGTTGATATTTTCCGGCAGACTGTAAATGTAGACAACTCTATAGGAGTTGAGATTTAATTTGGCGTAATCAGATAATAATAGTTGGACTTTGAAATGACGACCCAGCAGTTGTCTTATTTTACTTAAGCCCCAAATTAAAGGAGCAAGCTCCACGCCGGTCGCCTGAAAATTAAATTTCTTAGCCGCCAAAAAAACCGCACGACCGTCGCCGGCTCCCAGATCAATAAAAGTTGTCCCAGCCGGCAGATTTAAATACTCCAGAGCTTCGGCCAAAATTTTAGACTTGCTGGGCACCCAGGGAGCCAGACTTCTAAAACCGATAAGTTGGTAAACCACAAAAGTGATTACCAAAGTTAAAAGTAGAAGTAAGTAAACAAATTCCACTACCGTGTATAGTTAAGAGGATTGACCTTGCTACCGCTGACGATGACTTCAAAATGTAAGTGCGGCCCAGTTGACCAGCCGGTAGAACCAATCTCTGCGATTAGTTGTCCGCGGGAGACTGTTTGGCCGGCAGTCACTAATAGTTTAGAGGCGTGTCCATAGAGTGTCTTGATGCCATTACCATGATCAATAACCAGATTATAACCATAACCGGTGTTCCAGCCAGCTCTTTCCACTTTGCCGTTGTCAGCCGCATAGATAGGGTTACCGACATGGTCGCCGATATCTATTCCGGCGTGTCGCCAGCCGAAATATTGAGTCATTCGATGACTGGTCAGAGGCCAGAGCAACTTACTGCCTGTCTCGGCCGGAGCCGGAGTAGTAATATTCTTAAAGATAGAGCCACTAGGCTTGTAAACTTTCTGAACTTCAGCCGGTTTAACGCCGTTAGGTATGATTAATTTTTCACCATTGGTGATATCAGAGGCATCAGCTAATTTATTGAAGACGATAATATCATCAGCTTCGGCCTGATATTTTTTGGCGATAGCTGACACTGTATCACCGGATTTAACAGTATGTGACAAACCGGAAGTTGGCAGAACCGTCAGTTTTTGATCGGGCTTAATAGTGCTTAGCCAGGTGAGATTATTTTCCCAAAGAATGGTATTGGTGCTGACTCCATATTGTTGGGCAATGGTGCTGATAGAGTCGCCGGATTGGACTGTGTGTTCAATGATTTTATCACGTTTAGCAGTTAAAATGTCCGGATCACTTAAGCTGGGAGCGATTAAGGCGCTGTCGCCTTGAGTTATGCTAAGGAAGCCCTCAATATCATCATTGCCAAAAGGCGTGGCCAAAATATCATTTTGTAAAGCACCTTGATCTTCCAAATAGTGGGTGACTGACGGATCTATAATGTTTAAGCCCTCTTCTTTAACTAGGTAGGCCTGTTGTTCCTGACTGTCGCCTAAGAAAGAAGCTATTAAAGTTTGTGAACCGTAATTTTCCCGGTCAATACTTTTGGCTTGTAGATTATTACTTAGACCAATAATAATAATTAAAACGATAGTAATTTTATAAACATATTTTTTGGCCCAGAATAAATACTTGCTAAGGCCGGAAATTTTTAGACGATTAAATATTTTTTTGGACTTGAGCAATAAGAAGTAAATTTTCAGTATGGTGCGCAGTAAAAGCTTCTTGGTAAACCATTTCAGACCGCGGCCGATAAAAACAAAAAATTTGCCTAGGGGTTTGGCAATAAAGGGTAAACCCTGAAGGATTTTCAGGGCCGAGGCAACAAGCAATCGTTTTAGCTTGGTAGTAATATGATTAGTCTTAATTCCGAGCTTAAGTATAACATAATATAGTATAATAAGCGCAGTTTGGCAAGATTACAGATTAGAAGGATCGCTCGCCGCTGGGCGATACTTTTGTGACCAAAAGTATCCAAAAGTCCTGAGGAGCTTTTAAACTCGGCGATGTCCTTGGCTGATTTTGTGTTTTGTGTCTTGGCCTCAAACAGAAAAAGCTCCCTCCACCAAAGGCGGACAGGCAGACCCCCTAATCGCTACGCTAGATTAAACTTTTGTTTCTTGTGTCTTGAAAATAGAGTGAAAACTTGGTAAAGTTTACTCCATGAATGAGTATAAACCGCAGGAGCTAGATAAAAAATGGCAGCAGTCCTGGCAGAAAAAAGAATTGAATAAAGCCGAGGACTTTTCCGACAAAGATAAAAGGTATGTTCTGATTGAATTTCCTTATCCGTCGGGCGATGGTTTGCATGTCGGCCATTGTTTGTCATATATAGCACAGGATGTAGTATCGCGTTACTACCGTCTGCAGGGTTTTAATGTGCTTTATCCGATTGGTTGGGATGCTTTTGGCTTGCCGGCGGAAAATTATGCTATTAAACATAAAATACATCCGCGGGAAGCGGTAGCCAAAAATATCGCCAATTTCAAAAGGCAAATAATGTCTTTGGGCATTTCCTTTGACTGGTCGCGGGAGATAAATACCACCGATCCCAAGTATTATAAATGGACGCAGTGGATTTTTCTGCAACTTTTTAAAGCCGGTCTGGCCGAGAAAAAAGAAGTCCCTATTAATTGGTGCCCGTCCTGTAAAATTGGTTTGGCTTTTGAGGAAGTCGTTGACGGTAAATGCGAACGATGCGGGACCGAAGTAGAGCAGAGGACCATTGCTCAATGGATTTTAAAAATTACCAAGTACGCCGACCGTTTAATTGACGATTTGGAAACCGTTGATTACCTACCACATATTAAGCAACAGCAGATTAATTGGATCGGCCGGAGCGAGGGGTTGGAGATTGATTTTACAGTGAGTAATGAGGAACGAGTAATGGGTAATGAGGGTAAAGGCCGAGTTATATTAATGCACGGTAAGGATGCCGATCCGGATAGTAAATGGTATCCGTGGTTTAAAAAGCAGGCGCAAGCGGCAGGATTTCAAATTGATATTCCAGTCTTACCTAAAGCTGACCAGCCGGTTTTAGCTGACTGGATGGCTGAATTGGATCAACTTCAACCAGATGAGGAAACAATTTTGATTGGACATTCTCGTGGTGGCGTGGCTATTTTGCGTTGGCTGGAAAGATTAACTGACAAACGAAAAGTTAAAAAAGTTATTTTGATAGCTACTAATCGCGGTGACCAGCAGGATAAAGAATCAAATTTTTATATAGACGGAGATTATAATATTGAAAAGATTAAACAGCACTGCAAGGATTTTACCGTTATTCATTCGCGTGATGACGAATGGGTGCCTTTTGAAGCAGGTCAGCACAACGCCGAGATATTGGGAGCTAAGTTTATACAATTAAATGATCGCGGTCATTTCGGTCACAAAGTCTCCGACATCCCGGAGTTGTTAGATGAGTTATTTGGCTACAAGCTACAAGCTACAAGCCACAAGCTAAACGTCTTCACCACTCGGCCGGACACAATCTATGGTGCCACTTTTTTAGTTATTGCTCCAGAGCATCCGTTGGTGCATAGTTTGGAATCCCAGATTACTAATTTGGCCGAGGTTAAGAATTATATTGAAAAGTCAGGCAAGCTATCCGAGCGGGAGCGACAGGAAAAGAAAGAGAAAACCGGGGTTCAATTAAAAGGCGTCGTGGCAGTTCACCCCATTACCCATTACCCATTACCCATATTTATTGCTGATTATGTCATGATGTCTTACGCGACCGGTTCTATCATGGCTGTACCGGCGCATGATGAAAGGGATTGGGAGTTTGCTAAGAAGTATGGTTTGAAAATTACTGAAGTTATTCAGGGGCAGGAAAAGCCAAATGTAGTCATGATCCATGGCTCATCAGCAAAAAACTCCAGTAGTGATCCTGATTATATAATGCCTAATGAAAGACATTGGCATGGTTGGTTTGAAAATGAACTTAAGAAGCTGGGCTATCAGGTTGATAATCCTTTAATGCCAACTGACTGGGAGCCTGATTATGATGAATGGAAAACAGTTATTGAAAAATTAAAAGTAGATGAAAATACAATTTTAGTTGGCACTAGTGCCGGCGGGGCTTTTGTCCTACGATGGCTTACAGAAACAAGAAAAAGAATCAAAGGATTACTATTAGTGGCGCCGGCTTTAGATTTGGAGAAAGAAGACGAAGAATTACGTTATTTTGGAGAATTTGATATAGATTCTGATTTAAAAAAACGTTTAAATTTTTTTACGGTTTTTGTTTCTGATAATGATGAGCCATTGTGGATTAAAAATGCCAAGTTATTGCGGATTAAATTCGGGGCCAAATTAATTAGTTTAGAGAACCGCGGTCATTTTATTGTCCAACATAACCCTGGTAATAATAAATTCCATGAATTATTGAATGAGGTGATCAATATATCTTCTGATTCTGGTATCTATACCGGTCATGGTTTGATAGTTAATTCCGAATTATATAACGGCCTGTCTAGCCAAGACGGTTGGCAGAAGATTGCTGATGATTTGGAGAAACTGGGAGTTGCTCAAAGAAAAGTGAATTATAAACTTCATGATTGGATTTTTAGCCGTCAGCATTATTGGGGCGAACCAATACCTATTATAATCTGCGACAAGTGCGGTTTTGTGCCGTTGGAGGCCAAAGATTTGCCTTTGGAACTGCCGGAAGTTGATTATTATGAGCCGACCGATACTGGTGAATCGCCTCTAGCTAAGATTACAGACTGGGTCAATGTTAAATGTCCGAAATGCGGCGGCGCGGCTAAGCGGGAAACCGATACCATGCCCAATTGGGCCGGCTCGTCCTGGTACTATTTGCGTTACTGCGATCCGCACAATGATAAGGAACTGGCCGCTAAGCATAAATTGGAATATTGGCTACCGGTGGATTTGTATAATGGCGGCATGGAGCACACAACTTTACATTTATTGTACTCGCGTTTTTGGCATAAGTTTTTGTATGACCAAAAAATCGTGCCGACAGCCGAGCCTTATGCCAGAAGAATCGCTCACGGTATGATTTTGGGACCAGATGGTCAGAAAATGTCTAAGTCGCGCGGAAATGTCATTACGCCTGATGAGATTGTGGCAAAATATGGCGCAGACTCTTTGCGACTATATGAGATGTTTATGGGCGAATATCAGGATACCAAGAATTGGAGCACGGCCAGTCTGCAGGGCGTTTACCGTTTTCTGACTAAAGTCTGGAATTATTTTCAAACTGTTAAAATTAGCGATCATGATAATCAGCACTTGAAGGTTACCTTGAATCAATCCATAAAAAAGATCACTGAAGACTTTGAGCGCCGCTCATTTAATACCACCGTTAGTCAGCTGATGATTTTATTCAACGAAATGACCGAACATGACGAGGTCGGCCAACAGACTTTGGAAACCTTTGTTATTCTAATGTCGCCATTAGCGCCGCATACGGCTGAAGAACTTTGGCAGAAGTTAGGACATGACCAATCAGTTCATCAGTCCTGCTGGCCGAAATATGACAAGCAACTGTTGGAGACGCAAGAAATAATCATGGCTGTCCAGGTGAACGGTAAAGTTCGCGCGCAGGTAACAGTTGGCCCGGATGAGACTGAAGAGCAAGTTAAACAGAAAGTTTTAGCCTTAGGTCCGGTGCAGAAATATTTAGCCGGACAGCCACCGAAGAAATTTATGTATATCAAAAGTAAAATTATCAGTATCGTCGTGTAGTGAATTTTTTTGCGCTCTATTTAATCAAGTGACGATATTTTTAAAATAGCCTGTAGATGCAAATTATCAGATTAAATTCCGATAACCGGATAAAAATATTATCAATGGCTAGCGAGGCCATAAAAAGAGGGGGAACTGTTGTTTATCCGACGGAAACCGCTTATGGTTTGGGCGCTGATTTTTACTCCGGCTCGGCCTATAACAAAGTTGTAGCAATTAAAGGGCGCCCCGCAGATAAAGCTTTGCCCCTGATTGTGTCAGATATCAATCAAGCAGCCAGTTTGGTGAAATTTTCATCTCTGGCTCGGGAGCTGGCTACTAAATATTGGCCCGGGCCATTAACTTTAGTCCTGCCGGCCACTGTGACACAGACAACTGTGCCCGCTCATCAGGGTTTTTTGGCTGTCAGGGTATCCTCCCATCCTTTAGCTAGCGCTTTGGCCAGAATAATAGCCACACCATTGGTTTCAACTTCGGCTAATGTATCAACTATGCCTCCCTGCTATTGCATTGCTGATTTTGTTAAACAGTTCAGAGACCGTTCCTTGCTACCGGATTTAGTTATTGACGCCGGGCGTTTACCGCAGGCCTTACCTTCAACTATTATTAAGATAGCTGATGACAAAATTGAGTTAATCAGACAAGGCAGTCTAAAAATATTATGATTCACGCCACTTTGAGATTTATCAATAATTTTTTGCCCCATCAGATGAGTCGGGAGATTAAGGAGCTTTATTGGGCGACCATAATCATTAATTTGGGTGTGGGCATGGTAGCGGTTTTTGAGCCGATTTATCTTTTTTATATTGGCTATTCACTGGATTTTATCATGCTTTTTTATTTTTTGGTTTATTTAATCTATTTATTTGTCATGCCTTTGGGAGCCCGTTTCGCTTGTTATTTTGGCACTGAAAGAAGTATGGTTCTGGCCTCTATTTTTTTGGCCGCTTTATATTTTTCGCTTTTTTATATTCAATACGATGCCAAATTTTTTTATGTGTCAATAATTTTCTATGCTTTAGAAAAAGTTTTTTATTGGCCGGCT
>CAYTUI010000044.1:5876-9293 GCA_964441335.1 uncultured Gammaproteobacteria bacterium | reverse complement strand
TACTCATTACTGGATAATAGTAAAAAGTGCCAAATGTGTTTAGACATTACCACGAGGGATTGACATAATATGTAAAATATGGTAATAGTTAAGCACTTTCGCTGTCTGGGGAAAGTCCCCAAATTCCTAAAATCCTGAACAGGGAAATGGAGTAAACGAACATGACACGAGAGAAGCTCGGTTCTTTGTCAGCTATGGCTTTCTACAACGAGAAAGGTCTGGTCGCGGCCTACAAACAGGCACGCAAGTTCGCCGGCAAGGGTGGTCGCATTGCCACGATGCCCGACATCGTGACGGCGCGTCTGGCCAGCAAACCCGAGGATACTCCTTGGGAAAAGTACTTCACCACCATGTCGGCCGAGTATCTCGGATACAGCCGAGGTGGCGTGCGGATCCTGATTGTGGCCCACGGTATTGGTCCGATGTCGTCACTTGACGGCATCCTCCAAGCCTACAGCTTTGAATTCAAAGACAAGACGCGAGCCCATAATGGCGGCCGCATCTCTGTCGAAGAGTTCAGAAAGCTGGAAGACGGTGAGTACGGCGATGTCAGCATCGTCGAACTGGATCCGCTACTTCGGGCAGACAAGTACTTCTTCTACGGGCAGATGCATCTTTATCAGGCACTGCAAAACCCGCTCATCAAGGCGCGGCTTGGTCCCGACTGGGAACGCTACCTCCTGCTGCATGGCGTCTACGCTCGTCAGTACCATCGGGAACAAGGCCACGGAGATGTCCAGGATCCGTATATCGTTCATTGCGGCGACGCTAGCAACTGCGGCTACGGTTCCTACGACCCGCGCACAGGCGTGCTTGAGTCCTATCGTCTGGATCAGGATGGTCTGCCGTTGGCGCATCTGCTTTCCACCGGCGCACTTTTCACGGTCTCCCATGAGCATTCGCGGGTGCCATCGCTCTGCAACGATGTCGGCGCCCACGAGTGGTGGAATGGTGTGCGGCTCCTAGCTATCCAGGCAGGCGGAACGATGGATTCTGTTCATCCCGGCATCGATGTGGACAGTGCTGTTCGACGCCATTGGAAAGAGCTGATGAGAGAAGTCTCTCAATCGGCGACCGGTGACGGCTTCTATGCACTGACCGAGATTGACGCAGGAACGCTGTTCACGCAGTATCCCAAGGCTGGCGCCAGAATGGATACTCATGAGCCGGAATTCCTGGTCACATCAGCGGAACGCGTTCACAAAGGTCCGAAGACGTTCAGCACCACCATCGGAGGCTACCACGGCTTCTTCAAGTATGGCATCAAGGAGGTGCAGGCCATTGCCCCGCGTGGAGCCAACGCCTACTACCTGCCAGGTGAGGTTGGCATCGTCTGGAAAGACGGCAATCCCGTCCGTCACGTCACTCACATCCAGTTCTACAGTGTCAAGGTGGACACCACCAAGCGTTTGATCCGGGCATCGGAACTGCGCGAGAACTTCGAGCTGATGATGCGACTCATCGAGCTTGAGGAGCTCGAGCAAACGACGTAGACCTAGGTCGCGCTTCGGTAACGGAAATCAAAACTCCGTTCACCGAGGCGCGACCTCTTTTTTTACATTACATCTCTAGCTAAAACTTTCTCTGCTACATAATCAATATCCTTATCACCGCGCCCAGACAAATTAACAATAATGATTGTCTCTGGCGATAATTTAGGAGCTCGTTTTATAACTTCTGCAATAGCATGGGCGCTTTCTAAGGCCGGGATAATTCCTTCAATCCGTGCTAACAATTTGAAAGCTTCCAACGCTTCATTGTCGCTAGCAGTAACGTATTCCACGCGCCCAGTGTCTTTAAAATGAGCATGATTAGGACCGACGCCGGGATAGTCTAAACCCGAAGCAATAGAATGCACTGGTGCTGGCTGACCCTTTTCATCCTGCAAAAGATAAGTAAACATACCGTGAATAGAACCTGGTTGGCCATAAGTTAGTGTGGCCGCGTGTTCACCCAACTTTGATCCTTTGCCACTTGGCTCAACTCCCACCATTCGCACATCGTCATCAAGAAATTCATGGAATAATCCAATGGCATTTGATCCGCCACCGACGCAGGCAATAAGATAATCAGGCAAACGGCCAGCTTGGTTAATGATTTGTTGGCGCGCTTCACGACCGACAATTGATTGGAAATCGCGAACCATCATCGGATACGGATGCGGTCCGACTACCGACCCAATGCCGAAGAATGTAGTATCTGCTTCCTGTATATATGTTGCAAACGCGCTATCAACTGCATCTTTGAGGCATCGCCCGCCACTATTAACTGTTACTACTTTAGCTCCAAGTAACTGCATCCGAATCACATTTGGATATTGCTTAGCCACATCAATAGCTCCCATATGAATTTCGCATTCTAAACCAACGATAGCGGCTGCGGTAGCCAGCGCCACGCCGTGTTGACCGGCTCCGGTTTCAGCTAATAGCTTCTTCTTGCCCAAACGTTTGGCCAGTAAGGCCTCTCCTAGACAGTGGTTAATTTTATGCGCACCGGTGTGATTCAGATCCTCTCGCTTTAAGTAGACTTGAGCGCCACCTAAACGCTTGGTCAGATTACGTGCCAGATAAAGCGGTGATGGCCGACCAACATAGTCTCGCAGTAATTCTGTATATTCATGAATAAAAGCAGGGTCCTTTTTTGCCAACTCGTATGCTTCAGCAACATCATCTAACACTTTTTTAAGTTCTGGAGGAACAATTTGACCGCCATATTGCCCGAAGTAACCTTGGTCATTAGGAAGGGTTTTTTGTGATTTTATAGATTTGTTCATAAAATTGTTTAATTATTTAACAACGATAAGTAAAACGAAGTGTTTTACGCCAACGTTCAGTAGCCCGATTGTAAAATAAATATTTAGACATAACAAAAAATCCCCGCAGTCCGGGGAGTGATTATGATTATTAGTAAAACCAGAACACTACCCGATACTGCGGGCAGTCAACCAATTTAGGTTGTTTTTAATGGTTAATTTCATGACTAGTGAAAATTTATCACATTCCCCACGCAAACGCAAATCAATCAGAGTCCCTTAACTCTTTCTTCGCTTTCTTAATAAACTTGCCGAACTGCCGGTCTTTGACTCTTTTTTCCAGATCGGTCATGACATAGTGTTCAGCTTCTTTTTTCAGATTAAGGTAATTAGTATATTTGCCTTCATCCAGCTGACCAGATTTAAGCGCTGACAGCACCTGACAACCAGGCTCAAGAATATGTTGGCAGTCCGCAAATTTACACTTCTTAGCCAGCATCGTAATTTCATCAAATAGACTGTCTAGTCCAGCGATGCTATTAGTCATCCCCACCTCGCGCATCCCCGGGTTATCAATCACAATGCCACCGTTGCTTAAAAAATACATTTCTCTATTGGTAGTAACATGTTTGCCACGGCCGCTCATCAAACTGATATCTTCAGTC
>CAYTUI010000044.1:0-5866 GCA_964441335.1 uncultured Gammaproteobacteria bacterium | reverse complement strand
AGTCTTAATAATATCTCGGCCTAACAATGTGTTTATCAACGATGATTTGCCTACTCCGGACGAACCAAGAAAACAACACGTTTGACCCCTTAATATACCTGACCATAATTCAGCCAGCCCTTGACTGGTCTTAACGCTGGTCAAAATGACATCAACACCCCTAAATCTTTTTTTAAGCTGATCCAATTTTATATCCAACTCCGCTTTAGAAATCAAATCAATTTTATTCAGTACGATGACGGACTTAACACCACCGTCATTGGCCAGAGCTAAATATCTCTCCAGACGATTTAAACTATAGTCCCTATCAACTGACTCCACCACAAAAGCTCTATCTATATTTGTGGCGATAATCTGAACGTCATTCTGCTTAACACCCTTTCTTTTAATCACTGTTCTCCTGGGCAGAACTGCCTGAATAACTGCTTGGCCTGAACCAAGTTCGTTAATCGCCACCCAATCTCCGACAGCAGGATAATCTGCTCTGCCGACCGCCCTAAACCTTTGTCTGCCGGTTATCTTGGCCAAATATTCGTCGGTCGCATTTTTAACTTTGTAAGCTCCTTGATATTCAACCATAACCCGCGCGACCGGCAAAGAATCCAATTTAAGTTGTTGGCGGCCAGACTCAAAAAATTGATTATAGCCTAAATCTTCATTTTTCATTTTTTTCACTGTGATTATTTCAAAACTATCTGTAACAAAAAATACTTACTATTTATTCATTGGTCAGTATAATTCTAGTTTGACTTGCGGTCAAACAAAATAACTGCGCATTTAATAGCAGACGTAAAGTAATTTATTTTAACTTTACCTATAACTAAACAAATCATTTTCAGGAAACCGAAACTTGGAAAGAGTTGGTTCTACCTGACGATAGCCAACCGCTAAATAAACAATGGATTTTAGATGTGATGGTAAGTTTAAAACTTTATCTACTTCCTCCGGTTGAAAGCCTTCCATCGGACAGGAATCAATTTGCAGTTCAGCACAGGCGGCTAAACCAAAACCTAAAGCAATATATGTTTGACGGTTAGCCCATCCCTCTAACCCTTGTTCCTCTTTTCTGATAACAAAGTCTCCCAAAGATTTTTTAATTACATCATATTTTGACAAGACAGTCGGATCAGACTGCTGTAACAAATCTAAATATTGAGCAACTCGTTTTTTTAAATCTAAATAACTACAAAAAATCAGCAGATACTGACAGTCGGTCACTTGACTTTGATTATTAGAAACTGTCAACAACTGCTGTTTTAATTTAGCGTCATGCACAACAACTATATGAAACGGTTGCAAACCTCGAGAAGACGGCGCCAATCTAATGGCCTTAAGAATTTTCTGCAAATCCTCATCACTGACCTTTTTCGCAGGGTCAAATTTCTTTGTGGCAAACCGCCAGTCTAGATTGGATAGGAAAGTTTTCATACCCACTTTATATCATTTTAGCTGACATTTGTCAGTAGTGCCTGATTTAATCGACAACACAATTTGTCGAGTCTAAAGCGACAAATTTTATCAAACTTTTTTTGGTCTTTTTAGCATCTCTATGCAATATTGATACAATCCCGCAGGCTCGCGCCGCTTTAACATTTTGCGGGCTGTCGTCAATAAAAATAAGTTCTGCTGGTTTAAGACCGAGTGTCTTCAACACCTGACGATAAATTTTCAAATTTGGTTTAACCAGTTTCAAACGATAGGAAAAAAACGTTTTCTGAAAATCTTCATACAGCCCCGCGTCACCAAGGCGTTTTGCCAACTCTCGCGAGTTATTAGTCAATAAACCAGTCACATAGTATTTATTCAACTGACTCAATAACCGAAACATAGACTTGTTTCTTCGAAGATGCTTCTTGTCTGCAATGACGAAAAACTTTTGCAAATCTTTCGGTGCAATCAGTAGCTTGAATTCTCGAATGATTTTTGTATAATAATCCAATTCCCTAATTTTGTCGGTATCAAGCCCGACAGCGGCAACTTTGGAGAAACTTTGGAATGCTTTAATGTCCACTCTATATTTTTTACAAAAATCCTTGGCAGATTTCTTCGTGAAGTCATTAACAAACACGCCGTCAAAATCAAAGACGATTGCTTTAATATTTTTTTTCATACTTTGTTAAGTATAGCATTTTTATACTACTGGGGGGCAGACAAACTAATTAGTTGCATTTGGATCGCCTATTATAGGAATTACTAAAACCAAAGTGACTTCATAATCCTACTCGATGAGGTGAAATTATTATGTTTATTTCAAAACAAATCGTTTTCCTTCTGGTTATAAAATACCCGCGCGCGCAGAAAATTGATCTACAAAACGACCAGATAAAAAATGTTTCAATTATTTTAGAAAAAAACTACCTGCATAAACATCTCAATTCTTAGTGTCTATTTTAGCAGAAAGAAAACACTCCCAGACAATGTTAGAATATATTTTATTTATTTGGAGAGTATTTGAAATTCACATTACGTTGCTCGGTTGGCAGTTGATAACCGTCAATTTCGAAAGGATAAGCAAGAACCCCGCTAGGAAAATCTGCATCCGGACTATAACTTTTCCAATAGAAAAACGACCCAGGTTGAACAAGATGAAGGTATCTGTCCCCATTTTTAATGTTCGGATTTATTGATGTATCAGGTACGTTAAAATAGAAGTCGGCAAAGGAGTGAGTACCAACACCGTCCAGTGCCGGCACAGTACCGGCAAATCCAATTAGTTCCCCACGTTTTACCTTGTATCCGATGAGAGCACCGTATGAAGCTGAATTGCCCGTGGGTGAAACCGTATAGTTCGCATCCCAAAATATTTGGTATCCCTGAGCTGGGGGCACCGAGAGGTCGTTATTTGCCCTTTGAGTGTGCCCGGTCAATAGAGGCGAGGTCAATAAATGATATACAGTCACATACACTCCCGGCCAATCAGGGCTTGCAGACTCGAAGAATAATTTCACATCATCGGAATGGGCAGATGTTCCTCCCGACACAATCTGAGTACTGGTATCTCGAAAGCCAACCAGCACCATGTCGAACGGCGCGAGTACCGGCGAACCGCCTTTATAAGCTTCAAAGCCCATGCCAGGCTTGTGCTGGTAAGGTTCCCAGCCTGGATGGCCTCCAGTCTTTGGGCCCAGTGTAATAATGTCAGGGTCAGCACCTGTACCGTACAACTCCGTATGGGTATTAATGCCATCCATACTGGGTGGCGGTGCAGTAATTGCAGATGCACTCGTTTTAGGCACGCCTCGAATAAGTACCGTAGTTGACTTAGGGACGGAAGTAGGCGTCGGCGTTGAGGTCGGGGCTGTAGCAGTATTTCTTGTTAACAGATACCCACTTACTCCAACAATAATCAAAAAAATAATTATGATGAAAATCAATTTCCTTTTATTTTTTGAGATAGAAATTTTACTGGTTGGTTGCCGTATATTTTGTTCCATAGCTTGAGTTATTAATTCATTCTACCAAAAAACCGACGACAGGGCGACTCTGTGTTTTAGTATGTCAAGCGTATTTGCTCCGAAGTAGGATTTCCCTCGACTTAGTCTACCACGAACGAAGCCACGCCAAGCGTGGCAGAGTCGAGGAACTCGGGACAGACTAATACGCATATTGCTGCCGAGGTAGGAATCCCCGCCAAAGGTCGCCGACGCTCCATAGCTATGGCGACGGAACGCGGGTCAACCTTTGGCTGAGAACCTTTAAAATTAGATGGCTGCTCGCCTCGCTTCGCGAGTCGAAGCGGGCTAGGGCTGGACTCGCCCGGGTATGCACCCGGGCGCCCGGTCGAATGACCGGGCGAACTCATTACGCACATCTGGCTGCTGGGAGTGGAATCGAACCACTACTATCTCCGTTAACAGCGGAGTGTTTTACCATTAAACTACCCAGCAATCAGATAAGCACAAAAAAAATCACGTCGCTCGCGAGCGACGTGATTGAGTTATAATGAAAAATCAGTCGCTCAAAAACGGTTATTGTTGTTATTATTGCTGATGACTATATATTGCATAACTTTATTATACACTAATTTTATAATATGTCAATCTCGCCCTTCGCGAAGGGCGAGATCAACCACGCCTTTCGCGAAAGGCGTGGTCAATTCGCATTTAACAAAACTCTATCTAAAATCAAAAACTTAGTACTGACCGGTTGATTAATATTTTGTTCATAAGGTTGATCTTTGGTGGAATCAAAAATTCTGTCTCCGTCATCCTGATACAAAACAGCATACAAAGACTGACCGATCTGGCTGTCTCTGTCCAAAATGGCTGTAACGGAGGTTTCGTAGCCGGCCGGAAAATAATCGCTCTGACCAATAATATCACCAAACTCTCCCAGCAAATCGTTACGGATAACCACGAATCCGCCGGCCGGAAAAATAGCTGACTTAACAACAACGAATGAGGCCGGTGCCTGATCTTCAACTATTAATTGAGCCTCAATCTCTTGTGGCAATTTTATATCACTAAGTATAGCTGGGGGATTCTGGTAGATAATTAAAAAAACCACCATTAACACGATGATAACTGCCACAATAATATTTTGTTTACTCATAAGCTAAATAAAAGAAGTTATAATAACGTCATTATTATAACTTCTTTGGTTAATTATTGGAAGACTTAATCACGACCTCTGCCTGGCTCGATATTTCTATCGGAATTACTATCATCATCTTTAGAATCGTCATCTTCATTGCCAGCCGATTCATTATCATCTAAAGAATCCTCACTAGAGGTGGAGCGATTATCATCAATACTATCATCAGTTGAGGTACTATTATCGTCGGAAAGTCTAAAAGGCATGCCCGATTTGTCATCATCACCGCGATTGATTGCATTGTTCAATACATTCTGCTCGGCCTTGAACATGCCATAAGTTTCCCACGCTCTGGAGTGCCCCATAGCTTCATCTAAATCATCATCCTCAAAATCATTGAACTTGTCGTCCAGTTTAGCTTGCCACTCATCCAATTTTTCGGTTTGGTCTTTCAATTTGTCAATAATCTTTTCTTTCTGCTCCGCCGATAAATTACTATCGTTAAGTCTGGCAATCGCCTGCTCTATCGCGGTCAGCCTATTTTGCATCATAGCCGCTGTCGTACTGGTATGCTCCTGCAGACGGTCTTGTATCTGCTGGCGTAACTGGTCTTTAATCTCCGCCCGTTGTTCTATAACAGCTTCTTTTACCAATTGTCGGGTGGCATTAATTTTATCCTGGTTGGTTTGCGCTTGAGCAATAGTATCCAAAGTAGAGTCAACTTCTACCTTATTGGTATCCAGCCCCAGCTTATCTATAATAGTATTAAGTTTTTCAACCTGCAATTCCTGACGCTCCCCTATTTTATTTAACAACTTGTCCAACTCGGCCGGGTCTTCAATAGTACTGGCTTTAGCAATAGCGCGTTCAGTCCAATTTCTGGCCCAGCGTAAGCTCCAAAGAAAACGGTTGCGCAAATGTTCATTTTTAAAATTGAAATCTGTTGAGGTAGACGCGGTTGAACTGGCTTGTTCGGCTCGCGCTTTAGAAATTAAAGCTAAGGCTTGGCCATCAGCCTGCAAAAATAAACCTGCTTCATAAACGCGGCGTTCGGCAAATGATTGATAAAGACTGGCTTTTTCTGCACTGCCAAAAGTTGAAACTGAAACGATCTGCTCACCCAGCTGTTTAGCGGGAAATAAGAGATCACCATTCTTAATATTCGGCTGGGCATAAGCGTAACTTGATGCCAGAGCCACTACTCCAATAATAGTTGCCAAAGAAATGAAGGCTTTAGCGCTAAAAAAAGATTTAGCCATAGTTTTATCGTTAGTCAATAAGAGGCGCCAAAATATCAGTAGACTTTTACTGGTCTTTAATTTTTTGGCCGGAA
>CAYTUI010000043.1:0-9981 GCA_964441335.1 uncultured Gammaproteobacteria bacterium | reverse complement strand
ATATGCTTGGATATTACCACCAAAGTGATTCCAAGCTATTGAACCATTACGAGGGCTTGACATTGGTATAAAAATATGGTAATAATAATGGCTTGCTATTAAATAGCAGGACGTTTTTTGAAAACAGGTTAGTTAACTATCAACCAAGGAGGATCAGTTGACCGAAGGAAGAAAAAAAGGCACGGGGCCTCTGACTCGTATGCAGCAAGGTAAGATCAGTCCGGCCCAGGCTTTCAAGGAAGTGCTGGGCGGACAAGATGAACAAGGTTTGGCTTCGAGGCTGGGTCGAGCTTTGACCAGAGTCCTGGCCAAGCTCAACAACATCGCTCTACTGACCAGTTTGGAGGACAACTCCTGCTCGTTGGCGGTAGTGCTACGCATCGACCGTCAAGTCACCAGTGGTTCGTCGGCATTTCAGCCGTACGATATCGCCAGTCAAGTCAAAGTCGTCGTCTGTGAACGACGGCCGGAACTGGTCGGCGCTGTCGGCTACGTGGTTTCACAACCCGATGACCAGCTGAAGATTGAAGTGGCCTTTGATGACGGTGCTATTGAATCCTTCTCTGTGGCTGGCGGAAGTCAGCCGGTAGAGGTGGAGCCGGTGGACCAGCATCAGGACCGCGTCATCATCTCTCACGACGGTCGTATCACCGACTGTCCCGTGCCCGCAGGTCTGGATCTGCAACCCGGGATGACAGTGCGCGTTACCCGTGCCAAAGGTATAATCGTTGGTATTGCCGACGAGTTGCCGGTTTGGGAAATGGCCACTGTCGAGCAGTTGTTGGTTGGTGGTCTGTATCGGGTTGACTACCGCGACAACAGTCGCGTCGTCAGTCTGGCTATTTCCGCAGGCCAGCCGCAAGTCGGTCACCGCGTCGGTCTGGATCAGTCGGGCACGATGATTCTCAAGGACTTCGGTCTGGAAGATGGTCGTTTCCAGCTGAACAACAGCACGGGCGTGACCTTCGCCGATATCGGCGGGTTGGATGAGGCCAAACAGATGCTACGTGAGGCCATCATTCGTCCGGTGGAGCACGCGGCGCTCTATCTGCACTACAAGCAGAAGGCACTGCGCGGCGCTCTGCTGTTTGGTCCGCCCGGTTGCGGTAAGACCGAACTGGGGCGGGCGGCGGCTTCGGAGTTGACCAAGGTGCACCGCGAGAAGCATCCGGGTACGACCGTTCCGGTCGGTTTTCTCTACGTCAATGCTTCGGAGATTCTGGAGCACCTGGTCGGGAAGGCCGAGAAGACGGTCAGTTCCTGGGGCGATTGGGGTAAGCGCTTTTACGAGCAGTACGGTTATCGGCCGGTCATCTTCATTGATGAGGTCGATGCTGTCGCTAAGAAGCGCGGTACCGGTATCAGTACCGACGCTACCGACTCAATCGTCAACGCTCTGTTGGGTTTACTCGGCGGCATGCGCGATCCCTACGCCTTCTTCATCTTCGCCACCAACCGGGAGGACATCCTGGATCCGGCGTTGCTGCGGGATGGACGTGTGGATCGCAAGATCAAGATCGGTCGGCCTGACCAGGACGTTGCGGCGTTGATTTTCCGCATCCACCTTGGTAAGACCGCCGTCATCGCCCATTCGGATCTGGATGAGTTGTCCAAGAAGGCAGCAGCCGCCTTGTTTGATTCGCAACTGGGTCTGTACACCATCCAGCCGACTCCGGAGTCAGGGCATGAAGCCATGACTATGACTCTAGCCAGCATTACCAGCGGTGCTATGATCGCTGGAATCGTACAGCGGGCGGCGTCATTGGCCATGGATCGTGATATCCAAGCCGGATCGATGACCGGTGTGACGATCGATGATCTTCTGGACGCCGTTCAGGAGAAGTTCAAGGAAAACATCGGTCTCAACCATACTGACGAGATCCGCGATTTCATCGGCGATGTGCCGGTCACTTGGGGTGGCATCAAGAAGCTCCGTCAAGTTCGCTGACCTCTGCTTCTAGGGCCCTTCCTCACCGCGAGGAAGGGCCCTATTATTTTTCCCCAATTTGTGCTATACCCCAGATATAAGTTGTGTTTCTCTAAAAGCCTATGAAATGGGGTAGAGCTCTAATTATCGGGGTGGTTATTTGGCTAATTATTTATAGCCTGAAGTCATTGATGTCCGATTGGAGTCTGACAGGCATTTTCTCTATGCATTTTTTCCTGGCTTGGATCAATGGTCTGTTGGCTTATCTCTTTACTCGCTTGGTTAAACCGCAAAAAGTCAGGTTAGCGATGACTTACGGTTTGAGTTGGGTGATCGTCGGGCTATTATGCGATTGGCTGTTTATCTATCATAAAAATGCCGACATCTTTTCCTCGCGATTCTTGTGGTTCGGGTATTTGCTGATGTTAATATTGCCCATCTTTAATACAGATAAGAGTTATAAAAGGCCGGACGTCAGTTCTATGCTGGTTGGCTAGGCAGGGCGGGTCTTCACAAACCCCCCTTTTTTTATTTGTCAAAAATTAGTATAATATAGGTAAGATTATTAAAAAACAAAAACATGGGCAATTTTGTCATCCAGCTTGATGCCATTATTACCGCCGTGCTTGCCAGTACTGTCATTACTTGGTGCTGGTATTCATCGTTTCTTTTTGGGAAACCTTGGCGGAAATTAACTGGCAGAAGCGATAAGCAAGTGCAAAAGGGCATGAGCTCTGCTTACACAACTTGGTTTGTGGCAAGCATAGTCATGGCCTTTATTTTAGATAATATATTAGTTTGGATCGGAGCGACAACGGTTCAGGCCGGACTGCTAGTCGGTTTCTGGATCTGGCTGGGGTTCGTGGTAACCGCGATGACGGTTAATAACGTCTTTTCCGGACGTTCGCAATCATTATTATGGATTGATGCAGCTCATCAGCTGTTGACAATTCTGGTTATGGGAGCGATTTTGTCAGTTTGGATTTAGTTTTTAGTAGTTTCAATATTTTAAGACCCAGCCGTGTCCGTAATAGTAGGTCGCGACCTGCAACTACAAAGGACGGGCGGGGTTTTAGTTTACGGTTGATTTTACCGGAGATAATGCTAGAATAAGACCGCCTTATAATTTATTAAATAAGCTAAATATATGGAGCAAAATCAACCTATTCAGAACTCTGGTCAGGTCGCAGGAGGGGTAACGCCTGACAGTTCTGAATTATCCGGTGGGACTAATCAGGATTCGGTAGGGGGTAATAAGCCTTCTAAAACTAGAATTATAACAATTTTGGTAATTATCGCGATTATCGCCGGTTTTATTTATGCCGCCAATTCCGGTCCTAAGACTGATAAAACCACTGACGATCAGCTTAATACTAATACGGAAGATGCTGTTAACCAGCCGGCTGATAATACTAATGACGGTTCAACCGTCGGTCAGCCCGGTGTTAACTCTAACAATACCAATAAACCAACCACCACAGTAGATAACAAGCCACAGCCAATTACACCATCTGTTAAAGTAGATTGTGTGGTTATGGGTTGTAACAATGAAGTTTGTACAACGCCTGATGATCCTATTTTCACGGCTTGTGTTGTTCAACCACAGTTTGTCTGTTATAAGACAGCAGTTTGTGAAAAGCAGGCCACTGGTCGTTGTGGCTGGACACAGACACCCGAATTGACCGCTTGTTTAGCCGAGAAGAGTATCTAAGATAGGATATTTAGTTCTAAAATCTTTAAAGTAATTTAACAGGGCTGCGATCTGACGATCGCAGCCCTGAAGCTATCGGTTGACCGGAGACTTTCTCCGGGGGTGTGACCTCTTGTAGTGGTCTTTGAGGCAGTTTCGCTGGATTCGCTTCTGACAAATCGGGCAAGGGTTGCAGCAGGCGACAATGTGATGAGAGTCGCCGTTGTGGCAATCACAGTCGCAGATTGTCAGATCAGTGAGATGAACCTTTGTCATGCAGATATCCTCCTGTGAAGAACTGTCGTCAGATTGCCACATTAGGTTGGTTTAGGCAAGTTTGGCAAAAAGACGCAAATCTATTAAACTATGGCTATTATTTTATAACTATATTTCATGATACTTATAACCGGTTCTAGCGGTATGATTGGCACAGCTTTGGCTGAAAGTCTATTGGCCGACAAAGCAGATTTTTTGGGTTTGGACAGACGTCCGAACGACTGGAGTCAGTCGGCCCAACAGCAGACTGTTATGTTTGATATGCTAAATAGTCCGACAGAGGAGTTATTGGACAAATTAAGATCTGCTAAAGTTGATATCATAATCCATTTGGCGGCTAATGCCAGAGTTTTTGATTTAATTAAAGATCCAAATTTGGCGGTAGAAAATGTTATTACTACTAATAGAGTATATGACATTGCCAGAAAGTTGGATATTAAAAAAATTATCATTGCCTCTTCCCGCGAAGTTTACGGCGATGTTTTGACCAGCGGACATGAAGGCAAGATAAATGAGGCAATGGCTCATCATTTAAATTGTGCTAATCAATATTCGGCCAGTAAATTATTTGGAGAAAGTCTAGCGCAAGGTTACCGGCGAACTGACGGTCTGGAAACAATCATTGCGCGTTTTTCCAATGTTTATGGTCGCTACGATACTTCGGACAGATTTGTGCCGTTGGTGATCAGAAAAATAATGAAGCAGGAGTCTTTGGAAATCTACGGCGGCAAAGACAAGGCTATGGACTTTACCTATATAGATGATACTATCGCCGGTTTGCGGTTGTTGATTGAAAATTTTGACGATGCGTTTAGCCAGGATAATCATCAAAATGTTTACAATATTTCTTCAGGCTGTGTTTCCACTTTATATAATGTAGCGACTAAACTGATGGAGTTAATGGATGCTGAAATTGAAATTAAATTGGTGGCTAATCGTCCGGGTGAGCCGATGTTCTATCAGGCGGATATTGCTAGGATTGCTAAATTAGGTTATCAGCCGAAGCACACTATTGAAACAGGATTGTCAGAGGCGGTGAAATATTACCGGCAAATTTATAAATAAAAGACTTAGTTTTTGGCAGGCTTGCCAAATATAAGCAGATGCGCTATTTTGTCTGATTGCGGTTCTTTGAAGGGAGGTGGGATGAGACATCACAGAGAGCGTCCGATGACCGGCAGGAATTTTGGCCGCTGGGTCAAAAGACTGCCTGATGTTACCAAGGGTCTTGGCTCGTTCAACGAACACAGGGCTTTGGCTGTCCTTGTTCAAGTGCCTGAAGACGACCAACTACCGGCCTGGTTTAAGGAGGTGATCACCCCGACCCATGACCAGGACATGAGAGGAATTGATCTGATCGTCAATACTGACGTTGGTCATATCTACATCCAGATTAAGAGTTCTGAAGCCGGTCGCAAGAGGTTTGAATCACAGGCCAAGAGGAATCGCCCAATAGCGGTGGTGGTGGTCAAACACGACGAGGACGACCGGATTGTCAGACATAAGGTTTTGCAGGCCGTGGCCGGACTGCGCCAGAAATTCCTGGCCAAGCGCTCTGCTCGTCAGCCCCTTTGTGAATAACGAAGGGGCTGTTTTTAAATCAGATAAACCACCAGATTTATTTCATTAAGAATTAATTTTTAAACTTTAAACCCCTCTGACCTCCCCTTACCCCTCCTTGGTAAGGAGGGGTCAATTTTCTAATATTCAAAATCCCCAGCGTTTATCTAGGAGTATGCTCATTATTTGACGGTGGGTATATTTCTTGCTAGTTTCAAGTTGTTCTAGTTTCTTTACAACAACAACCAGCAGCCTACACCGTAGGTTAAGGAGGATATCTTGCTTCTCAATCCCTATGTGAAAGTAGGCCAGCTGTTTCGACTTGTTCTTTTGGTTGTCTTTGACCTTGACTATACCTTGGTTAAGGTCAAAGAAAGACACATTGTGACCAAGATCAACGAAACCCAGTGGGATCTGGGTTTGCCGCAGGTCAGTTTTAGAGACGCCATGCTGCTCTGGAATAACTACCACGACGAAGAGTTGTTCGCTCGTTTAAGTGGTTTTCAGGGCGGGCATCGGGCTTACTTCAATGATCACTACTGGAGATTTGATAGCCCGGAACTGCGAGCCGCCAATACGGTGGCTTACAAAGGAGCTCGCAGAGTGGTCAGGGGGTTGATTAGCAGCGACAAGCATGTTCATGTCCTGACTGGTACACAGCAAGACGTGGCTTTTGCGCAAGCTCGGGTTTTGAAAGTGCCCAATTTGCCGATCCTGGCATTGGGTAAGAACTCTCGTTTCGTTGGCTTGAACAAACCCCATCCAGCCGGCCTGATCGAAGTCATGGATCATCACGGCGTCAGACCGGAGCAGACACTCATGGTCGGCGATTCTGAAAGCGACGCCGGTTGCGCTCTGGCTGCCGGCACACACTTCGCGTTCTTTAACGCCCGTCGCAACGGTTGCGGCCGCACGGCTCAAATCGCCGAGGCCGAAATCGACGATTGGACCAAAGTGGTCCTGCCTTAACTAAGACCCCGCCTGGTCAACTGACTGGGCGGGGCTCTTGATAATTACCTTAAAATCAGCTAATTTAATCTATATGGCAGAAACCACAACTATTGCCGAGCTTAAAAATAAAGTCGGCTCTCTAGTTACAATTAAGGCTTGGGTATATAACTCGCGATCATCAGGCAAGATCGCTTTTTTGCAGTTAAGAGACGGGTCGGGTTTTTGTCAGGCGGTTGTTGAGGAGAAGAGTGTTGCGCCGGAGCTTTGGCAGACAGTTTTGAAACTTACGCAAGAGTCCTCGGTTATTGTTAGTGGCGAAGTAGCTAAGCATCCCAAAAAAGAGGAGTATGAGCTTCAGGTTAAGGATTTGCAGGTTGAGCAGTTGGCCGCCGAATATCCCATCAGTAATAAAGAACACGGGGTGGATTTTTTGATGGACAACCGTCATTTGTGGCTGCGTTCCAGTAAGCAGTGGGCGATTCAGCGGGTCCGCAACGTGGTAATTAATGGCATATTTGAATATTTGAATAATAGGGGGTTTATAAAAATTGACTCGCCGATTTTGACACCGAACGCCTGTGAAGGCACCACTGAACTTTTTGAACTGAATTATTTTGATGAACAAAAAGCTTATCTAGCACAGAGCGGCCAGCTCTATATAGAAGCGGCGATTTTTTCTTTCGGCAAGGTTTTTGATTTCGGACCGGTCTTTCGGGCGGAGAAATCCAAAACCAGAAGGCATCTGACAGAGTTTTGGATGATGGACGCGGAAATGGCCTGGACCGATCATCAGGCTAATATGCAAGTTCAGGAAGAGTTGATTTGTTTTGTGGTTAAGAAGGTTTTGGAACTCTGCAGTTTGGAGTTGGGGATTTTGGAGCGGGATATTGAAGGACTGAAAAAGATTAAGGCGCCGTTTGTCAGAATGACTCATGCCGAAGCTGTGAAAAAATTACAGCAGTTAGGCTCTGACATAAAAGATAATCAGGATTTAGGCGGGGACGATGAAACTTTATTGACGCAGGAAAGTGGTTTGCCGATTTTCGTGGAAAAATGGCCGACGGCAATCAAAGCTTTTTATATGAAGCGCGATCCTGATAATGACAATTTGGTTTTGGGCAGTGATTTAATTGCGCCTGAAGGTTTCGGAGAAATTATCGGCGGGTCGCAACGTGAAGACAATTATGATATTCTATTAGAGCGGATTAAACAGCAAGGTTTTGCTTTGTCTGATTGGCAGTGGTATTTGGATTTACGTCGTTACGGCAGTGTGCCGCATTCCGGTTTTGGCGTCGGTTTAGAAAGACTGGTCGGCTGGATGACTGGCGTTAAACATGTGCGTGAGACAATTCCGTTCCCAAGGACAATTAATAGATTAAGGCCGTAGGTATGTAGACTGGTAGGTATGTAGCTTGTAGATAAGTAGATTGGTAGAGGGACGGTTAATGCAAAGTTTATGACAAAACAAAAATTGGAGGAGATTGTAAATTATATTGTTAATCAAGGTTTGAAAGCGATTATTGATAATACTAAAGAAGAAGGTTTGGTTGTTGACTATTTGGCGATTTTTTCAAAGGATGAGAGTGAGTTTGATGATTTGCACGAGCTCGTTAAAACTCTAGGGACTTTGGGAGATAAAACTGGAACGCTAGCCGGTTCTACTTATTTATTAAGTGAGCCTTTGAATACGTTAGCCGGTCTATTAAAAGTTATTAAGATTAGGCGACCAGATCCAACTCGACCGCAGAGGGGTGCCCCGGATTTTAAAGTAAATGATTATCAAGTTTTTAAAGATCAGTATTTGACTGACGGTCGAAATTTCTCATTAATGACGAGAAAAAATTACGAGATGATGGAGCTCAAGGGCGTGGATGTGTTGGTTTATTTCCCAAGCGTTCCATTTGATAAGCGGCAATTAACCGTTTGAGACCATAGATAGTATGCAGATTAGTAGCGTGGTAGATTTGTAGAGCAGACGCATGCACTACTAAACTACCAAGCTACCAAGCTACCAAACTAAACCATGAAAACCTACATCAACGAAACAATCAACATCAACGACGGTCAGACAGTTGAGCTGGCCGGCTGGGCGCAGACCATTCGCAAAATGGGCAAGATTGTTTTTGTTGATTTACGCGATTCCACCGGTTTAATTCAGATAGTCTGCGTGCCCAGCGAAATGGGTTCCAGCGCCGACTTAATTAAAGATATTCGGCCGGAGTATGTTTTGAAAATAAGCGGTCTGGTGCAGAAGCGGGGAGGAAAGCAAATCAATGAAGGCTTGGTGACCGGTCATATTGAGATACTGGCTAAGAGTCTGGAGATTATCAGTACCTCGGAAGTTCCGCCGTTTGAAATAGATAATGAAGAACGTCAGGCCAAAGAGGAATTGCGTTTAAAATATCGCTATTTGGATTTGCGTCATGAACGTTTGGCTTTAAATATGAAATTGCGCCATGAGGTTATTTTCTTTTTCAGAGATTATCTGAAGCAGGCCGGTTTTATTGAAATACAAACGCCGCTGTTATCAAAATCAACTCCTGAAGGAGCACGCGATTATTTAGTTCCCTCGCGTTTACACAAAGGAAAGTTTTTTGCTTTGCCGCAGAGTCCCCAGCAGTATAAACAATTGCTGATGGTGGCCGGTTTTGAAAGATATTTTCAGATTGCGCCTTGCTTCCGTGATGAAGACGCTCGCGCCGACCGCAGTCCCGGAGAGTTTTATCAGCTGGATATGGAAATGTCTTTTGTCACGCAAGAAGATATTTTGCAGTTTATCGAAAAGATGATGACCACCATGGTGGAAACTTTATTTCCGGATAAAACTATTACCGCCAAACCTTGGCCGCGTTTAAAGCATAAAGACGCGCTGGAAAAATTTAAGACAGATAAACCTGATTTACGGACAGACAAAAATGACCAAAATGAATTAGCCTTTGCTTGGGTGGTAGATTTTCCCTTGTTTAATAATGAGGCTAAGGAAATTGAAATGATAGAGGGAGCGACTAAATTGGCACCGTCGCATCACATGTTTACTGCTCCGCACCCTGATGATATTGATTTGCTGGATAGTGATCCCTTGAAAGCCCGAAGTTTACAGCATGATATGGTTTTAAACGGCTTTGAAGTAGCCGGTGGCAGTATTAGAATTCATGATCCAAAATTGCAGGAAAAAGTTTGGGATCTGATTGGTTTTACTGCCAACGATAAACAAAAGTTTGAACATCTGATTACCGCTTTTAAATACGGTGTGCCACCGCATGGAGGTATTGCTTCGGGTATTGAAAGAGTAATAATGATATTAGCTGGCGAAAAGAATCTGCGGGAGATCAGCGCCTTTCCTTTAACCAGTGACGGCACAGATCATTTGTTGGATTCACCTTCAACGGTCAGTAAAAAACAGTTGGATGATTTGGGGATTGAGATGAAGTTAGGTAGTAGGAAGTAGGTAGTAGGGAGTAGGTAGTAGCGGGTCTGGACCTGCTACTTTTTTTGTAGCCACCCCCGTCCGCCTCGCCGGCGGGCGTTACTTTTGTGACCAAAAGTAACCAAAAGTCTCGGGGGCGGCTGAACTCGC
>CAYTUI010000042.1:233-10065 GCA_964441335.1 uncultured Gammaproteobacteria bacterium | reverse complement strand
CAGTCTTTCTTTGATCTGACGACTGGTAACAAATTTTCCTTCGCGACCGGCGAACGGTGAATTGTTGACCAGAAAATTTAGCGAAATTGTTGGTTCGTCAATATTAATGGCCGGCAATGTCTCCTGTTTGTCATCCTCACAAATAGTCTCACCAATAAATATATCCGGCAATCCGGCCACCATAATAATATCGCCGGCACTGGCTTCTGTAACTTCTTTTCTAGTCACACCTTCAAAAGTAAACAACTTGGTAATTTTACCCGTATAACTCTGGCCGTTTATATCCTTAATAATAACGTTCTGCGCGTCTTTAATTGTTCCGCCATAAATACGGCCAATAGCCATACGGCCCAAAAAATTATCATAAGCCAAATTAAAAGGCTGGATGGTTAATAATTGTTGACTGGCTTCAGGCGAAGACGCTACCGGCACTTTTTCCAATATCACATCCAACAGCGGCATCAGGTCGGTGGATTTATCGGTCAGCTTGTGCATAGCTACACCGTCGCGGGCATTAGCGTAGATTGTACTAAAATCCAGCTGCTCATCAGTCGCTCCCAAGTCCAAAAATAGTTCAAAAACCATTTCATGAACTTCTTCCGGTCGGGCGGCTGGTTTATCTATCTTATTAATAACCACAATCGGTTTCAAGCCCAGCTCCAAAGATTTCTTTAACACAAATTTGGTTTGCGGCATCGGACCTTCCTGTGCATCCACAACTAAGACAACTGAATCAATTGATCGTAAAACCCGTTCCACTTCCGAACCAAAGTCAGCGTGGCCGGGAGTGTCCACGATATTAATCTTAGTATCTTTATAATAGACAGAGGTATTTTTGGAATAAATGGTAATACCTCGTTCCTTTTCCAAGTCATTACTGTCCATAGTGACATCACCGGTAGTCATCCCTGTTTGACGCATCAAAGCATCGGTCAGAGTGGTCTTACCGTGGTCGACGTGAGCAATAATAGCGATGTTCCTTATTTCCATAAATTAAAACCGCTAAAAGCGGCTACTTTTTCTTAGCTTAACACGAGTATAATTTATACTACATAACTGGATTTGAGTCAACTGCAGTTTAGTGAGTAGGAAGTAGTGAGTAGTTTGTAGGTCCCTAACTTCATGCCACTACCTAGTCTTTATGCCCCAAGACCCAATATATCAGGTAATATCCTAGTTTAAGGCAGTAAACTTTATTAAAAAAATAATTAAAATAAGCCTTATTTATCGTCTTCCCCAAATATATCTAACTTCTGTTGTCCACCAAAAGCCCTTATAAAGTTCCTTTCAAAAATACTCCAATTAGGAGAAATACGCATTAAAACAATAACTTGCTGTAATTGGCCTTTCAAATTAGGGTGACCGATGTCCTCAGTTAAACTTTGATGAAATCTAGCTGTATAATTACCTTTCTCATTTTTAGGAGTTTTGCTTTTGAGTTCCTGTAAAACACCTGGGGGCAATTGTTTATAAATAAGTTGATTAGTCAATTTTCCGATAAGAGATGGTCGTTTTACGCTCTTAGGGTCATACGACCAACCTTTCAGCCGAAACATTTCCTTATAAAATTCATCTGGAAATCTCTTTGTCCAAGGTAAAAGTTCCTCGCTAATATAAGCCTTTAAGATTTCCTGTAATTCATTCCGCTTTCTAATATCCTGATAACCAGTGGCCTCATCAACTAGGGCAACAATACCAACCTTTGATAAACTTCTAACAAGTATTTCGGCTATTTCGGCTAATGGTTTTTGTTGTGCCTTTAAATCTTTAGCGTCCCTAGCCTGTAAATACGTATCACAAAGTAAAGGTAGAATTTCAGCTTTATAGCCCGAAGACTCCCTACCATTACTAGCTATATAAGAAATAGGTTTGAGCACATCTAATAAATCGGTAGAAATATAGGGTTTTAGATTTTTTGCATCAATAAAAGCGGGCATATTGGGCTCTCTCTCTTCATTTCTGGCTCTTCCTCTTCTTGTTCGTTTAAAAGCCTTAAAAATTGCACTTTTTGAAATTATTCTTGAACCGTCTTCAAGAACCGCAACTTTAAGTTCTGTATTACCAATTTTAAGTGTTCCGTGATGAGTTGCTTTTAGAATTTTTTCCGACATATTTTTACGCTTTAATTGTTAACGCTTTTTGTAAAGCTAATTCAAAAACAAACAAATTTTTTCGGTTATTATATCTAAAACAGAATTCGTTTATATATTTATTTAGATATTTATTGCTAACCTGATGATATTGACCAACGATACCTCTTTTGAATAAACTCCAAAAACTTTCAATTCCATTAGTGTGAACATTACCACGGACATATTCACCCTTAGCGTGAGAAACAACCAAATGATCAAATTGTTTAGCAAGACATTTATAGGAATACCATTCATCAGTCATTTGGGTGGAGCCCTTACTAACATTTTGCATTACCGCAAATTTAAGTGTGTTTTGACTAACATCTTTCACATTAATTGCTTTTATTCTACCGCCCCTTTCAAGTGTGCCCAGAACTGGAGTTTTCTCTTTAGTGCTTCTACCAGTAGTTCCACCACCTCTTTTATTATTGTGTTTGTTTTTCTCTTTACCACCTGTATAGGTTTCGTCAGCCTCAACAATCCCTCTTAATAAACCCTCATTATCAGTCATAGCCTCTCTTATACGCATTAACATATACCAAGCCGTGTTTTTATTAACTGAAATGTCCCTTGATAATTGTCTAGAGCTCAATCCTTTTTTAGCATTTAATACAATGCTAACGGCTAAAAACCATTTTTGTAAGTCTAGTTTAGTTTTATGAAAGATGGTGCCTACCAATACACTGAAAGAGGTTTTACAAGCATTGCAATGGTATCGGTGCTCTTTGGGCACCGCAGTAGCTTTTTTTGAATGGCAGTAAGGACACACGGGGACACCTTTCCAGCGTATGTCTTCCAAATAAGCCAAACAATCATTATTAGTCGGGAATTTCTTATATATTTCTACTATATTCATATTTATTACAGCTAGAACTTAACTACCTTATACTAATACAATATCATATTGTAGATTTTTGTCAAAGGGCAACCTGTGGATAACATTACTACCTTAAACTGGGACATTCCCATAAACCAAACAACCCCTCGGCCAGAGGCTGAAGGGTTGTTTTAATTCTACTTAACTTATTTGGATTATCTCCAAAACATCAATTTGTTCAAAGTAGATTGAATAGCTGTAACAATCTGCTCAACAATAGAAGGTGTCTGAACAGCCGTTGCAGTATTAACTACTGCCACAGGCTTTACAACCGGCTTAACAGCGTCCTCAATCTTCACAGCAGTTTTGGCCAATTTAATTTTAGCCGGAGCTGGAGAAACTTTGACAATCAAGTTTTCACTCGGTTGATAAACCTGCTCAACAACTTCCAGTTTTGGTTCAACCACTACAGGAGCAACAGGCTTAACAACGATTTGTGCGTTACCTGTTAAAACCTGCTGGGGTTCAGAAACAATTGGTGTTTCAACAACTGTAGGTAAACTTAAACTGTAATCTACCGAGATGACAGCCGGTGCTGAAATTGAGTAGGAATCACCAATAACTTCTTCTGGATATATGATATGGCATTCAGAATCGCACTCATTGCCATCAACGGCTTTGCCGTCGCATTGCTCACCTATTTCTGTGTCAACATGCTTATCACCACAACGTGGTGTATATGCTTCACAAACAAATGGACAGGTATAGGTACCCTTAGAAATATCCGGTTTAGCACACTTATAATCTCCATGATTAACTTTTCCATCATGGTTTAAATCAGCTAAAAGATTATCTGTTCCATAATAATCAGAAAATTTAGTACCATCTGATAAACTAATATGTTTATTAGGAGCAACATCACCATCATCAATGTAGTCTAAAGGATTGGTGCAACTAGTTGGTGTGGTTTTACAATTCTGACCATCAAACGCGTAATCATTTCCATTTGGATTAGCGTGTTCCAATATAACGCAGATCTCTGGTGTACCACCACTTGTCAAATCAAATGTACCACCAGTCTGTCCGGCTGCAGGCCAAGCTCCACCAATTCCTCGATCAGCTAGAGCAATCGGACCGACAATATTACCATTGCATGGAGCCGGCTCAATAATAGAAACCTGTTGATTGGTAGTCGTATTAATTACGCGGATACGATAATGAAAATCGCCTCCACTGTTAGGTCCACCTTGTGGTATCCAACACTGGTTGCCAGTTGGTTGCCAGGTTCCATTAACACGATAGGTGTTTCCACCAATATTTGTAACCGCATCTAAAGTAATGCTACCAACATCTACTGGCGACATTATAATACCAACTGAAGGAGTTGGCTCTGGTAGTGGCGTAAATTCGCCAACTACCGGAACGATTACCGGTTGTTCAATTGGAACAATTATCGGCTGTTCTACTGGTGTTTCATCACCAATTACCGGCTGATCAATTGGGGCGATCTCCTGCAAAATCGGACGAGCGCCAACCAAATTGATCGGCAACATCAGTGTAGTAGAGAGAACAAGCACTCCAACTAACACGATATGGATTGACTTATAAAGTTTTTTCATGAACTTTATTCTAATTAAATTGATTAAATCCCTCCAGATTCTCTCTTTTTTAACTTTTTGTTTATACCTGAACCTACTACCAAAACATAATTTTGTCAATACCGGAAAAATCATGCTTGGCTATATTTTTAAACCCAAAGGGGGAGGTTTTACCCTCCCCTGATCATTATCTTTTAACGAGTACTTCGCTTTTTATCAACTATCAATCTGCTGGCCAAGTACATACCTGAAGCCAAAGACATGAAGATAGCTAACATTTCCATCAGACTAAAGCCACCGGAAGTATTAGGCAGTTCTTCAAAGCCTAAGACCTGAACATTTTCACCGGCCGGAGCATTAGGAGCGGCTGGTGGAACAACTTCAGTGTTAATACCTAAGACACTAGGAGCACCGACTCTGACATTGGCAGTGTCCTGCGTAGCAGGACCATTAGTAACATCAGCAACAGCTGTGTTGGTATAGGTTCCGTTAGCGGCAGTACTGCTGACATTTACTTTGTAGGTTACTTCCATTGTCTGGTTAGGACTAATAGTGTCCCAAGACCATTCTTTGGTAATAGTTCCGTTATCAGCAAAGGTAAAGCCCGCGGGTAAAGTATCTTTCAAGGTTAAGTTAGCGCCAATCATGTTACCACGATTAGTTATCTTAACATTGTAAGTTAACTGTGAACCGGGTTCTACAGCTGTCGGAGTGACAGTCTTGTCAACTTGTAAGCTGACGTAGAAGTATGAACTTCCGCCGCCGCCGCCGCCACCACCACCACCTGACGGGGTGATTGGACTGGATTCGATACCGGAACAGTCGGCTTTACAGAAACCAACACCTTTACCGTTATCGGCACCTGCGTCACAAACTTCCTGATTATTAACAATTGCATCTCCGCAATAAGCTCCTAAATGATTACCGAAATTATGTTCCGGAGCTAAGACCGCATTAAGAGTCTGCTCAAGTGAGGCATCGGGCAATGTAACATTGTGGCAATATGATTCAATGGACGACATAATTGGGTATGTTTGAGTCCAGTGATTTTTCACAACTTCACAAACCCTGTAATCGCCAGCTGGTAGGTTCTCAAACCAGTACCAACCCAGATGATTTACAGAAGCAGAAGTAGTAGTGCTCTGTTCTTCGCCATTCAGAATACCGTCATTATTTTCATCAATGAAGATAGTCCAGCCGGCCAATAACGGTTCACAAACTGCGCCAACTAGTGCTTCACTTGATTGCAAGTCACTTACAGGACAATCGCGTAAACCATTTCCGTTCAAATCATTCCATTTATAGCCATGGATATCATTCTCGGACTGACAGGTTGCACTGCAACCGTCGCCAGGTCTGTTGTTACCGTCATCACATTGTTCACCGGCGTCCTTATGAGTATCACCGCAAACCGGTGTATATTCTTCGCAACCGATTGTGCAAGTGTAGGCTAAACCATTTTTGTAATATGGGTCAGCGCAGAGCTTATCGCCGTAATCAACAACATCATTATTATTGACGTCGGCCTTAATATCATCTGTCAGATAATATGTACCGAACAAGACAGCGTCGTCAAAAGTAAATTCATAATCACCGTCATAATCCAAGACATTCGGCTCGTCGCACTGATTAGTTTCGGTCCTACAGAACTGATTACAACCGTCGCCATTGGTAATGTTGCCGTCATCACAGCTTTCACCCAAGCGTTTTTGAGTTGTCTTATCTCCGCAAGTAGCCTGACAGCTTAAGTTGCATTGATAATCGCCAGTGGCAATATATTGGTTAGCGCAAGAATAGTCTCCGTAATCTACATAGCCATTATCATTAAGATCAACTTCGGCATCATAAATGGTCGTAGCTAGTGAAGTCTCATATTTGGCTGTAAAGGTAGTACCATCTCCCAAGCCAATCTGATAATCCTTGTCATAGTCTAGAGGACTAGAACAGATATCACTACAGTCTATTAAACATCCATCATATAAACCGGTACTGTAATACTTATCGGCGCAGAGATAATCTTTAACATTAACTATACCATCACTGTTTACATCAGCTTTTTCATTCCAATAAGGCATGGTACTGGTGGTACCCAATGCTGGCAAGTAATAGCTGGTAAATGCAGTAGCGTCGCCTAAACCATGATCTTCATCCGGAGTTAGGTTGCCGTCTACATCAACAAAATCCAGCTTGGAAACACACATATTCGGACAATCTTTTGGTAAAGGAGTGATTGTTAATTGATCATCCAAAACCAAAGTCATGGCTGACTGGGAAGTATGTCTTTCAGCGAAGAAAACATCTACCGTGTGGTCACCCGCGGTCAAATACATAGTTGTAGTTGTAGAGGTTGTGGGAGCGTGTATACCAGCTAAACCGGAATCAAACAACGCGCCATCAACATAAACCCAGGAATCATCGTCTGTTCTTAAGTTGTAACTATAGCTGTTGTCAGACGGCGCGGTTACTTTTGCTCTCCAATGAACACCAAAATGATATTCATGTCCGATATCATCCTCTTCTATAGCAAAATCAAAGGGAAAATAGTTATCACCATAATTCAAACTGCTATCAACTCTGGCAAATCTGAAATATTCCGAATCATACCAATCGGTATCCCATGAAGCTCCCATGGGGTCGCCATGTCCGGCATCAGGCCAATTATCTCCGACATCAGGTATATTCATATCCTGATGTTCGCGGGAATAGTTGAAGTATTCAGCCCACCAACCAGCTCCTGTCGGTTGATCGCAGGAAGAAGCGGTTTCCAACTGACAAGTTGCAGAACAACCGTCATCATTAGTGTTGTTACCGTCGTCGCACTGTTCGCCCTGATCCAATCTTTGATTGCCGCATAAGCTGGGCAATTCTTGATTACCGAAATCATAGAACGTTTCAGAATTACTGGAATTAACTGTCACAAGATGACAAGCTTCAGGATAAGTTTGTGTCCATCCAGTGGGTGTTTCTTCACAAACATCATAGTCGCCATATGGCAGGTTGCCGAGCGAATAATTACCTTGCTCGTCTGTTACTGTTGAGGACGCAAACTGCAAATCACCAATCAATGTAGCTGTGATAGTCACACCGCCTAAAGCAGGCTCTTCGCCCCTCTGGCCGTTACCATCCACATCATTCCATTTCTGTCCGTGGATAGAACCGGTCTCTGGCGGCAACTGAACATTAAAGGCCACGCAATAATAAGTATTATCATCCTGTGGATTTCTAATCCAATCAAAATTGTCGTAGTTCAGCACATCTCCGGTACACCAAATTTCCGCACTATTAGAGTCATTAGAGCTGGCTCCACTAAAAGGCAAATAGCCGTCCTGAAATACTTCTCTGACCCTAATTTCGCTGTGGCCGGAAATATTTACCGTAGTTTGAGTTCTACCATTGGCGTCAGTATAGCCAAATGGCAGCCAATCGGTGCCCCCATCATCTACTGAATCTCCGGGGTTCTCAACGCCTTCATAAGCCCATTGGAAATCCCAACCTGACTGTAGCCAACAATTCTGACCACCCTGATTATTAACGTTACTTAAAAAATTGGCCGCAGTGTTGTTGTCTATAACGTGTCCACTGCCGCTCCAATTCGGTAAATATGACTCGTCTCGACAAACAATTTTGTCAGCAATAACTGTTGACATTGTCGACTCTGTCGGAGGCGTCGGTTGAGGGCATTCCCTTTCGTCTGCAAAATATAAATCGTCCTCGTGACCAGCCTTAGGAGTACCCGGATTATCAAAGTGTCCGCCTATAGCATGAGAGTCAACATGGAGAGTCTCGTACGTCCCCGCGCCGGTGGCATGACAAATTGTTACCGTGACAGAAACTTCCTCACCTAATACGGTGGGTGTTTCTGCGACAGGCTCAACAATAACTTCCGTTTCGACTAACGGAACGTTATCTATTGTAGCCAAGTCTGTTGCCGCTAAGACCGGCTGAAAATTGTAAGGCACAACCATAGAAACTATGGTGATGACACTGACAACTATCTGCAGGTGTTTTAGCTTGAAATATTTCTTCATAATTATTGTCCTCTTATTAATTAACCCCTCCAGGTTTATTATATTTTAATCTTTAAATTAATCAGCTTATTAAATCGGCTTCAACCACTAACCGATACTTACTGGAAAAGAGCGGCGCGCAGCTGAACAGTGTTAATTTTGGCTGGGCGGTATTATTAAGAATCTCTATCTTATCCGGCGTGACGGTCTGGATATTGGAAACTTTATAAACGTATAATTTACCTTTCCAGATCAGCTCAATTTGATCTCCTAAACTGACCTTGTTAATGTCATAAAAAGATTTGCCGCTACTTGCCCCCCATTTCCAGCGATGGGCGGAGATAACTGTATTACCACCTTTATCTGGAGTTGAAGTGCCGGGAATATGCCACAGGCCTTTGTTCAAGGTGCCACTGGTTTTGCCTTCCAAAACAGCGGAGTTAACTCTCATGGCGGCAACTTTTAAAGTATTGATTGCCGGTTTAGAATCGTCAGTTACCGTAACCTTCTTATCAGCTTGATTGACATTTTCATTGGCTGGATTGTCAGTGATGGCATTTTCAGATTCATCGGCCGGCACATCAAAATTGATTTCGTTCAAAGTATCGGCAACCTGTTGATCTGACGCCTTAGCGTCCGCCTCAACCTGATCCGCGTTAGCTACTTGAACCTGCTGGTCGACCATAGCAATTTCCTCTTGATAAGCCAGGAAGAAAGCTTTGGACACATACACTGTTGAGGCCAATAAGATTACCAGCAGTAGGATGTTTAATTTAGATTTCATGACTATGTTTATATTGTTTGGCCACTCTGAAGGCGAAAACACCAATCAATAGCAGTTGAAAAATAAGCGCGCCTCCCAAAACATAAACTCTGGAAAAAACTCCGTCAGTAGTAGGTATTTCCGCGGCCAGTATTTGAATCTGTCTCACCTCTACACCGTAATCAATCACGGCTTCTACCGGCGGGGTTTGACTGATAGCCCGGCTACTGAAAGTTAAATAGCCAAGACTGGCATTAGATGGCACTGCCACAGTATAAAGTTCAGAGACAGACTGACCGGGTTGCAATTGATCAACCACCCAAACTGTTTGGCTGATTGACTGACCATTAACGGTAAAACCGGCCGGCCACTTATCAACGACCTCAACGCGGTTTAAAATTTGATCCCCGCTATTAGTAACTTTTGTATAGAATTTAGCGGCCGAATCGGGGTTGATAAAACCGGCATCGGTTACTCTTTCAATTTTCAAAGGATAACTAACCGCCTCTGCTTTG
>CAYTUI010000042.1:0-223 GCA_964441335.1 uncultured Gammaproteobacteria bacterium | reverse complement strand
TTATACTGATATTCCGCCAAAAAACCATAGTTGAACTGTTTATAAATTGGGAGTTAAAAATTTAGATTTATGGTCTATCTAACCACATCACTATATCTTTGTCAAGCTATTTAAAGCCCCACCCTTCTACCCCCAACCCTACACCTATTGACGGTCTTGTAAATACCTAAAAATCTGTCCAAAGCCGTCTCTAAAGACAGATCAAGTAGTTATTTCATGATTA
>CAYTUI010000041.1:7995-10217 GCA_964441335.1 uncultured Gammaproteobacteria bacterium | reverse complement strand
GGCGTTACTTTTGTGACCAAAAGTAACCAAAAGTCTCGGGGGCGGCTGAACTCGCCTCACTCTTTTGATTTTTTGTGCTTGTATTTGGGGGCTCAAACAGCACCCGCCCCCGAACCCCCATCGCTACGCTGGTGTTTTATTTCACAGATTTGAAATTTTTTCTGACTACTTACAAATGAGAGCCATATTTCCTGATTATTGAACTAAATTAAATAACCCCTCACCAGCGCTCTGGTGAGGGGTTATCGGTATTCAGGCCACAGCCTGAGGGTTGTCAGTATGTCCGTTCTGGCCACCTGACTTTGAGGACTCTGGCGGTTTTCGGTCGCCTTGTGGATGTGCCGCAGGTCTTGAGCTTGGAGCTCTAGGTCTCTGGCGATCTCGGCCAGCAAACGACTGTCCATCAGGTCGAGCTTCTTGTAGAAGCAAACGGCGCTTAAGGGAGTCAGTTGATGACCGGAGTAGAGCAGACAAATCCTGCCTTGCTCATCCACAAACGGCGTAACATCTCTTGTTTCCAAGAGCTCCTCCAAAGCCTGGAGGAATTTTTCGTAGGTCATAGAGCCTCCGTGTTTTGGGTTATTGGAAGAACTCCGGGCGTGTTAAACCGTCTTGGTCAGTGACCCAGTTTGCTTCGCTTGTGCGTTTGCTGTAATCCAGACTCAAGGCGTCCAGCATTTGCCGACGTAGCTCTTGCAGAGCAGGTTCGGTTTGCTCCTGATGCGCGGCTGCAATCAGGTCACGAGCCAGTTGCTCATCCATGGACAAAAGATGGACTGAACTTTGATACTCGTCAACGGCGGCAAAGTGGTAGGTCAGCTTGAACAGTACGGCTGTCAATGGCGACAACTTGAGTGGGCCATCGTGTAGTACAATACTGTCCTCGGGCTCTATCGTCCAGTGGTGATCCTTGAGGCCTTTGAGGCGCTCCAGGAAGTCTCTTAACTCCATGTTGGCCTCCTGCCGCCGTAGGTGGTTAGTTAGAATGAAAGGTACAGACCGTTTTCATACCATAATTTTGGGTCTCTGTCAAAGTTCAAAGTTTAGTCAAAAAGCTCTATACTATAGTTATGAAACTGTCGGAACTGCAGTTATATATTATGAAAGAGTGTCTGGAAAAGGGTCGACTTAATAAGTCTGTTTTTTTAAATTTCTATACCACCAAAAAAATTAACAAAAAGACTGCTTTAAACGATATTGTGAAAAGTATTGAGCGTTTGATTTCACGAGATTATGTTAAAGCTCAAGGTGTCAAAACCGCCAAAAAATGGTATACTGAAACGGTAATTTTAACAGCTAAGGGTCGAAAAATGGCCCGCAAGTTGTTGGATAAACAACAAAGATTACCTTTAAATAATTAAGTATTCTCGAGCCCCATTGAACGGGGCGAGAGAACCCGATGAGATGGTCAGTGGCGGATTATCGGGATCCCTCGGCAAGCTCGGGAGTGCAGGAGAAAAATAATGCCTAACCCACAATTAGTAAAAAAATTAGATGACTGGGGAGTGGATTACGAGGTTTTGAAACACAAGACCGTTTATACTGCTTATGATGTGGCCGCTACTTTAAAGAAGAAACTAAATGAAATTGCCAAAACTTTGATTATTCAAGCTGACAAGAATTTTTATTTTGTGGCCATTCCGGCTGACAAGAATTTGGACTTTGCTAAACTCAAAAAAGCCATTAAAAAAGCCGGTGGTACAGTTAAGAATATCAGTATACCGACTGAAAAGCAGTTACTAAGCAAGCTGAATATTAAACCGGGCAAGATTACTGGCTTTGGTTCTATCCATAAGTTGTCGTCAGTGATTGATAAAGATTTGTCTAAAGGTAAAAAAGTAGTTTTCAGTGCCGGTGATGTGACCGAAAGTATTTTGATGGCGGTTAAAGATTATTTAAAAGTTGAGGAGCCAAGAGTGGAAATAATCGGGCAGAAGAGGAAGTTTAAGAAAGCGAAGAACGGAGGAGTTAAGAAACGAAAGAACGTAAGAACAAAGGAACTGAAGAACCGAGGAACTAAAAAACGGAAGAACGTAGGAACGAAGAAAGTGAAGAACAAAGGAACGGCGAAAAAGAAAGTGGCTACTAAAAAACGGAAGAACTGAAGAACGTAGGGACTTAAGAACTAAAGAACGTAAGGACGGAGGAACGGAAGAACCGAGGGACAAAAGAACCAAAGAACGGAAGAACTGAAGAACGTAGGGACTTAAGAACTAAAGAAC
>CAYTUI010000041.1:0-7895 GCA_964441335.1 uncultured Gammaproteobacteria bacterium | reverse complement strand
AAAGAACCAAAGAACGGAAGAACTGAAGAACGTAGGGACTTAAGAACTAAAGAACGTAAGGACGGAAGAACGGAAGAACCGAGGGACAAAAGAACCAAAGAACGGAAGAACTTGCGTGTATAACTACCAATCTACTAATCTACCAAACTACTAAACTAAACACATGAACCATGAACTAAACGAATTTATCAGGACAGCTTTATCTAAAGGTTTGTCCCGAGATAAGATTAAGGAAGTTTTACTTAAGGCCAGTTGGCCGGAGGATGAAGTAAGCAAAGCCTTGTCATATTTTGCGGATGTGGATTTTCCGTTGCCGGTGCCGCGCCGCAAACCATATATGTCTGCCAGAGAAGCTTTCTTATACCTGTTGATGTTTTTAACGCTCTATGTCTCTGCCTTCAGTTTTGGCGCCTTAATATACGAGTTCATTAATAAGGCGTTTCCGGATACGATTAACGCTTATGGTCAGACCTTTTCCAGAACTGCCATTAACAACTATTTAGCCTCACTGATTATCGCCTTCCCGATTTACATGTGGATTTCCGGCATGATGAACAAAAAAATTAAGAAAGACGCCGATGTTAGAGGTTCTAAGGTCAGAAAATGGCTGACTTATTTAACTTTATTTATTACTGCCGGCGTGATCATCGGTGACTTAATTACTTTATTGAACAGATTATTTAATGGAGAGTTAACAACTCGCTTTGGTTTAAAATTTTTAACGGTTCTGGTAATTGCTGGGGTTATTTTCCTGTATTACCTGTCAGACCTTAGAAAGGAAGAAAAAAGTGAATAAAATATTGGCCATTGTTGTCACTATTGTAGTAGTCGCTGCTGTAGTGGGAGGATTTATGCTTAGCGGTTCGCCTAAGGAAGCACGTTTGGAAAATGCTGATTTGACCAGGGTGGATAATTTGCAACAAATAGCCGGATCTGTACGAGGTTATTATTCAGTAAATAAAAGTTTGCCTGTTGATTTAGCAGTTATAGCTGATCAGCCAGGTTATTTTCCTTCCAAGCTGAAAGATCCACTGACCGGCTCGGATTACGAGTATCGTGTTGTGGACGCGCAATCTTTTGAGTTGTGCGCCACCTTTGATACTAACAGTAATACCAATGAGACTGCCGCTCGTATTCCGGTACCGCAAGACAAAGGTGGGGAAATTAATCTTAATTTTCATGATACCGGTAAGAATTGTTTTACTTTATCAGCCCAATAAAGATTAACTGCTAATGCATAGTATTAAATTGGAACAATTTGAAGGTCCTTTGGATCTTCTGTTACAGCTGATTGAAAAAGAAGAATTGGATATTACAACTGTCTCGCTTGCCAAGATTGCTGATGAATTTCTAGATTATATACACCGCATAGAAGAGATCGTGCCGGAAGAGGTGGCCGATTTTTTGGTTGTGGCGGCCAAACTTATTTATCTTAAATCCAAATATTTATTACCCAATCTGGTAGTAGAGGAAGAGGACGCCGGCGATTTGGAGAAACAGCTGAAAATTTACCAGCAGTATTATCAGGCCAGCAAGTTGATTGAGAAAATGATCGGCAAGAAGAAATTTACCTATGTACGTTTACAGCCGATGAAAATTAAGCTGACTGCGGAATTTAATCCGCCGCCGAAAATTAATATTGGACAGTTAGCGCAGGCTTTTGTTGATGTTTTAAGCCGTCTGGAAGAAGTCAGAAAATTGCCCAAGATGATGATTGCTAAAGCAGTGTCCATTAAAGAACGAATTAATCAGTTGCGCGACGAGCTATTGAAAAATTTTCAGAGTAAGTTCAGTAATTTTTACAATAAGGAAAATAAGGTAGATACTATTGTCAGCTTTTTGGCTTTGTTGGAGCTGGTAAAGCAAAGGACTGTGACTGTCAATCAGAACAAATTATTTGCCGATATTGATATTTCATTAAACAGTAATCATCATGAGTAAAATAGAATCACAGGTTGAGAGTTTGTTATTAGTCTCCGCCAAACCGGTATCATATAAAGAACTGGCTAATTTTTTAAAGGTGGACGAGGAGTCGGTTAAAGCCGCCGTAGAAAGTTTAAAGTCCAAATATAATAAAGCAGACCAAGGGGTTCATGTTCTGATTAATAACGGGCGGGTGCAGTTTTCTACCAATCCGGATAACGCCAAAATGGTTAAAGAATTTTTGCATGATGAGGTTAGCGGCGAATTGTCTAAACCAAGTTTAGAAACTTTGACCATTATTGCTTATCGTCAGCCGATTGCCAAAGAAGAGCTGGATCAGATTAGAGGTATTAATTGTAGTTTGATATTGCGTAATTTAATGATAAGGGGTTTGGTTGAGCCCCAGGAAGCAAAAGGTGGCTTAACCACTACTTATAGTGTAACCATGGATTTTCTGCGTTTCTTGGGAATTAATTCTGTGGAAGAGCTGCCGGACTTTCAGAAATTGAACAGTGACGAAAATTTGCATGCCGTGTTGGAACCAAAAGCTGATGAGGCGGAGAAGGTCAAGCTTTAGTTTTTTGTGAGGTGTTTTAATTAGGTTCTAGGTATTAGGTGTTAGGAATTTCGCCCAAGGGGCGATCGGCCTTTGGCCGAAGGAATGAGGATTTGATATGATGCGATTAGCAAAATATTTAGCCTTAGCCGGAGTAGCGTCCAGACGTCGGGCAGAAGAGCTGATAAAAACCGGTCTGGTTCAGGTTAACGGAGCTGTGCAAACGGATTTACCTAAACAGATCGATGAATTGAATGACCGGGTTTTTTTTAAAGGCAGGGAAGTCAAGATAGAGGATAAAGTTTATTATCTGGTTAATAAACCGGTCGGCTACCTTAGTTCGCGTCAGCAGAGAGGACGTTCCCCCTTAGTAACCAGTTTGGTGCCACCCCAGCCAGCGGTCTATCCGGTGGGGCGCTTAGATAAAGATTCAGGCGGTTTAATTATTTTAACCAATGACGGTGATTTGACTTATCGTCTGACACATCCGAAATTTGAAATTGACAAACAGTATTTGGTGACGGTTGATAAAGATCTTCGTGTCGGCGATCTGGAGGCTTTAAAAAAGGGTTTACGTTTGGAGGAGGGTTTAGCCAAAGTTGATAGTTATAAGTTGATCACCAATCGCAAGGTTTCCTTAACTATTCATCAGGGCTGGAATCGTCAATTGCGCCGGATGTTTGAAAAATTAGAGTATCAAGTAATTTCCCTAACGCGTGTTGCTGAAGGCTCATTGCAACTTGGTAGTCTGGCGCCGGGAAAGTATCGTCAGCTGTCGTTGAGGGAGATAGAAGGACGGAAGAACTAAAGAACGGAAGAACTAAAGAACGGAGGAACTAAAGGACGTAAGAACGGAAGAATTAACGTGTATAACTACCAATCTACTAATCTACCAAACTAACTCATGAATTTTGCGGAAATATTATTAACAGTCATCAGCTTCGGCAGTTTTTTTAGCCAACCGCCGGCCTATGCTTATAATTTTTCCTGGCATACCCGCGGACCGGCCATTGTCCAAGAACAAGCTCGGGGTTCCTGGACGATTGATAAGCAATTAAATGCTCAAGCGCCGGTGAAAATTGCCAACGATTCATTAGGCGTTGATTTAACCGCCAAGTCTGCTGTGGTTATAGACAAAGCCAGCGGCGCAGTTTTGTGGGAGAAGAATAAAGATGAGGTGCGAGCCATCGGCAGTATTACCAAATTGATGACGGCTTTGGTACTGCTGGAGAATAATCCGGGTTGGGAACAGACTTTTGAATTAACGGCTCAAGATCGTACAAACGGTGGTCTGCAACATTTGTTATATAGCGACCCCATTAAATTAAGAGATATTATGGCCGTTGCCCTGATAGCTTCGGATAACAGTTCGGCTATGGTTTTAGCCAGGGCCAGCGGTTTATCACAGGAGGATTTTGTCGCCGCTATGAATTCTAAGGCTAAGGATCTTGGATTACAGCATACCTCTTTTAGCGACCCCACGGGTCTTTCACCGGATAATGTTTCTACAGCTGAGGAGGTTATAAAACTCGCGACTGAAGCTTTTAAATACCCGGACATTAGAAATTTCGCCAATCAGGATAAATATAATTTTAAATCCGTCGGCGGTCATGACTATGCTGTTAAGTCAACAAATAAATTGCTCAAAAGTTTTATCAACATTGCGGCGGCCAAGACCGGTTTTATTAATAAAGCCGGCTACTGTATTGTGGCTGAAGTAGAGGATAACGGCCAGACGATATTGGCAGCCATTTTGGGCAGTGAAACAGACGCCGACAGATTTCAGGATTTAAAAATGTTAAGTTATTGGGTAAGTAAAAATTTTAAGTGGTAATATATAATGATGTCACCTGAATTAAATGTTTTTCTTCTGTCTTTAATCCCTGTTGGTGAATTGCGTCTGGCTATTCCCATGGGTATTTTGCAATATCATTTAAATCCCTGGGAGGTTTTTGTTATTGCAGTGGTAGGTAATTGCATTCCGACTTTTTTTATTGTTTGGTTTATGCCTAAGATTGAACAATTATGTCGCAAGAGCTCTTTGCTGTCTAAGCTTTTGGATGCTATATTTAAGAGGACCAGGCGGAAGTTTAGTAGTCAATATGAGCGCTACGGTTCAATCGCTTTGATGATTTTTGTGGCAATACCGTTGCCTGGCACCGGAGTTTGGACAGGCGCTTTGGCTGGCTGGTTGTTTGGTATTAAAGCGCGGCATATTTTTCTTTATGTCAATTTGGGTGCTTTGCTGGCCGGCATCATAGTCATGCTTTTAACTTTAGGTTTTGTGCAACTATAATATGGATCAAAAATATATTATTGCCAACTGGAAAATGAACTTACCTTTGGGCGAGTCTATTGAGCTGGCAAAAAATATTTGTAAAAAAGTTAAAAAGGTTAAATTGTCAAAAGAGTTGGAAATAATTTTATGTCCCAGCTTTGAGGCCTTAGCGGAAGTAAATAAAGTGCTCGGCCGTTCTGGCATTGCCTTGGGCGCGCAGGATGTTTTTTGGCAGGAGCACGGCGCCTTTACCGGCGAAGTTTCGCCCGTGATGTTAGCCGAAGTTGGATGTAAGTATGTCATAGTCGGTCATTCAGAAAGACGTAAATATTTGGGCGAAACCAATGAGATGATTAATCGTAAAATTTCTGCGGCACTAGCTGGCAATTTGGTCCCGATACTTTGCGTTGGCGAAACAATCGAGGAAAGGACAGAGCGCCGTCAAAATCATTGTGTCATGACGCAAGTGCTGGAAGGTTTAAACGGTATTGAATTGACAGAGGGTCAGAAGATTATTATTGCCTACGAACCTGTTTGGGTGATTGGCACCGGTCAGGCTATAGATGGCCAAGAGGCTTCCAAGATGGCCAGCGTTATTCGTCAAACCTTGATAGATATGTTTCCGTTAGAGGTTGTTAAAGCGCAAACCACAATTATTTATGGTGGCAGTGTTGACGCCCAGAATATAAAACCATTTATGGATGTTGAACTCATTCAAGGCGCTTTGGTCGGCGGCGCCAGCCTGAAAGCGGAGAAATTTGTTGATCTTTTAGAAGTGGCAGATTAGTTGAAAGTTAATGATTATAAGTGGGGATTAATAAAAATTTCAAATTACAATCATCAAATTTCAAACAAATCAAAATGTCCAAAATATAAAAAATCAAACTGTTTAGGAATTTGTATTTATATTTTCTAGATTGTTTGAAATTTGGAGCTTAGGATTTAGTAATTAGCATCTCGATAAATTAAAAGTATAATTAAACAATGATGTCCAATCTAAAAAATTTGGCAGTTAAGGCCCGACACGGTCATTATGCCATTCCGGCTTTTAATGTTTCTAATTTAGAGATGACGCAAGCGGTTATTCGGGCGGCCGTTAAATTAAAATCGCCGGTCATTGTTCAGACCAGCGACAAGGCCATCAACTACGCCGGCAATGATATGATATTAAAAATTATTAAACAGGTGGCCGAGGATATTGGTAAAGCTGTTCCCATTGTCAGTCATCTGGATCATGGTAAGGATTTACGGTTGGTAAAAAATTGTATCACTTTGGGATATGGTTCTGTTCATATGGATGCTTCGGAAAAGTCGTATAAAGATAATATTCGTTTAACTTCTGAAGCGGTTAAATTCGCCAAGAAATATAAAGTAGCGGTTCAGGGAGAATTGGGAGCTTTACTTGGCGCTGAAGGACTGACACAGATAAAAAAAGGTTTTGACTATCGACAAATGATGACTGATCCGAAAAAAGCCGCCGACTTTGTTAAGCGAACCGGGATTGATACCTTAGCCGTTAACGTGGGAACAATTCACGGCGCCTTTAAGGGAATTGAGAAAATTGATTTAGCTCGCTTGCGACAAATCGCCTCTTCAGTTAAAGTGCCACTGGTACTGCATGGCGGTTCCGGCAATAAGGCTTCGGAAATTAAAAACGCCATCAAAATCGGTGTCAGTATTATTAATATTGATACTGATTTGCGGATTGCTTGGTCGCAAGGTTTTATTAAAGCGGCCAAGACCATTGATTTTAAGAAGAAATTAGATCCTCGTCAAGTGTTGTCAATTTCCACAAATGCTGTACAGCGTCGAGCCGAGGAAATAATTAAAATTTTCGGCAGTAATAACAAAGCTTAGATGAATATTTTTGATATTTTTTTAGTAATAATTATTTTTGCCAGCTTGGGTTTTATTATTTTTTTGGTAATCAGAAAATTCCCGCAACTGGTTCATGTTGATGTCGCTAAGATTCCCGGAGCCAAAGATGAGGAAGTGAAACAAAAAATTTTGGAGGATAAATTAAAAAGGGACGTGTCTAAGAATATGGTTGGGTTGCTGGATTTCTTGGGTTTGAGAAGTTTTAGCGTTGCTGGTGTAATAAAAAAATGGCAAGAGAGGCTGTCGCAAATTGAAAGAGATTTGCAAAAGATGGTTCATAAAGATTTATCTTCGGAAGTAAAAAAAAGCAAGGCTTTGGAGGATTTGCTGGAGAATGCTCGGCTCTATATAAATGAAGAACAGTATAATAAGGCGGAAGATGTTTTAATTGATGCTTTGAATATTAATGATCATAGCGTGGAAGCTTATTTATTGTTGGCACAAATTTATCAGGGTCGTAAGGAATTGGATCATGCCCGAGAAACTTTGGAATATCTGCTAAGTTTAACCCATAATGACGATCCTAAGGTTTTTCACAGTCTGGCGGAAATATCCATGGCTCGAGGTAATCTTAAGGAAGCAGAGGAGGAATATTTAAGGTCAATATCCTTGGATGAAAATAATTATCTGTATTATTTGCAGTTAGCGGATGTTTATCGGACAATGGATGATAATACTAAAGCCCAAGAGGTAGCCAAGAAATCCCTGGTTTTGGCTCCCAATAACCCCAAAGTCCTTGACTTTTTGGTGGAAATTAGTATAATTCTGCGGGATAAAGAGCAAGCATCCCAGTATCTTGATAGATTGAAGGAGGTAAATCCCGATAACAAAAAAATTGATAGTTTGAGGGAGAAAATTGAAGCCTTATAGACAGTTAGCACTTAACCTTTGACAGTTAATATTTAGTGGTCAATGGTCAATTGTTAACTGTTAATTGTTAATAGTAAATTGTTAGTACGCCGTCGTAGCTCCCTCCTACGTCCAGCTTAGCTGGACTTCGTGGGGCAGGCAGTTGTGATTGTGTCAGAATAAGAGTTCGTAATTAATTAGTAGTTTTGCCGTCGTAGCTTCCCCCTACGCTAAAGCTTCGGGGGACAGGCAGTTGTGATGGTGTTAGAATAAGGGCTCGTAATAAGTTGAAAAAATATGCCGTCGTAGCTCCCCACTACGCTGAAGCTTCGTGGGGCAGGCAGTTGTAGTTGTGTTAGAATAAGAGTTCATAATAAGTTTATAACGCATGCCGTCGTAGCTCAGTTGGTA
>CAYTUI010000040.1:0-10527 GCA_964441335.1 uncultured Gammaproteobacteria bacterium | reverse complement strand
GAATTGATTACAAGACTCCAGCTGAACTGATTCCAAGCTATTGACCGTAATACGGCCTAGCCGCTTGCGAGCGGCGGGGTCCTGTTTATGCTTTGTTTTAGAGCTAAAATCTGATAAACTGAATATCATAATTTAATATCAAAATACTATGGCCAAAAGAAGACACGCCTTTGGTAGAAGGCAGAAATCAAGCTCGAAGAAGACTACGAAACGTTTAGAGACTAAACGAGTGATGTTGGAAGCTAGAGGGAAGAAGAAAAGTAGTAATTAGTAATTGGTCCCGCTTCAGAGCGGGATCCCGCCTACATTTAATTTGACATTGGTGGCGGGATAATTAGTAATTAGCAATTTGGGGAATCCCCTCGGGTTTATAGTTAAACCTCCTTTAATGAAAAGGAGGTTATTTGGTTTATAGAGGTGAGTTGTGATTTGAAAGCTGGGGGGCGTTAAACCGTAAACCCAAACCTAGTTTTCGAGCGCAGGAGTGCGTAGCGCGACGGAGTCGAGAAATTTTAAGTTGATGACCTCTCTATTTAAAGCTTCTCGACAAGACCCGCTGAGCGGGTCAAGCTCGAAGACTAGGTTAGGGATAGAAGACTAGGATGGGATAGAATTTGATTAGTTGAAGTTTTCCGTTGCTCGTCAAATATAACTGTGATAATGTCAGGGGACGAAAGTGTTGGTAATTAGTAATTGGGGAGTTGAAATCCCCTCCTTTAATTCCTCCCCTTTTCAAGGGGAGGTTAGGTCTGGGCTATGAAAAATACATATGTGGTAATTTTAGCGGGGGGGAAGGGGACGAGAATGGCCACGGAACTGCCCAAAGTGTTGGTGGAAGTGGCCGGTCAGTCTTTGATTTCTAGGGTGTTGGACGCAGTTGAAAAATCGTCCATCGCCAATAAACCCGTGGTGGTTGTAGGGTATAAAGCTGATTTAGTGCAGAACGCGCTAGCTGACAGAGCTAGCTATGTTTTTCAATCTCAACAACTAGGCACAGGTCATGCCGTTAAAGTGACCCAAGCATTTTTAAATAATAAAGCCAGTTCCATAATTGTTTTATATGGCGATCATCCTTTGATTAGTCCGACCATGTTGGATAAGCTGATGACCGAACACCATCAGAATGGCGATGTTATCACTTTAGCAACAGCTATTGTCCCGGATTTTAATGACTGGCGTTCGGCTTTTTTGCACTTCGGCCGAATTGAAAGAGGTAGCTCGGGTGAAATTACTGACATTATTGAATATAAGGATGCTGATGACAGACAAAGGCTGATTACTGAAGTTAATCCGGGTTATTACTGTTTTCGAGCTGATTGGTTGTGGCCAAGACTAATTGGGTTGAGTAATAATAATGCTCAACGTGAATATTATTTAACCGATTTGATAGCGGCGGCCTTTAAGGAGAAACAAAAGTTATCGGCTATTAATATCGCACCTCATGAAGCTTTGGGTATAAATAGCCGCGAGCAGTTGGAAATCGTTGAGAATTATATCAGGAGTTTAGAATAAATTGATGTCAGCTTTTACTAATTTAAAAATCAGTATCTCTGGTATCAGAGGCTTAGCACCGGAGGATTTAACGCCGGCCGCTGTTTATGCTTTATGCCGGGCCTATGCCGAAAATTTGGCAGGGGATAGCGTATTAGTCAGTAAAGACTCCAGACCCAGCGGCCGGCTCTTAAAGCCCGCCGTTTTTCAGGCTTTAACAGACGCCGGAAAAAAAATATTGGACGCTGATTTAATTCCAATTTCAACCACGCAAATTGCTGTCAGAGCTTTGCAGGCTGGCGCTGGTATTGATATTACTGCCAGTCATAATCCGATTGAATACAACGGTTTGAAATTTTTAAATAATGAAGGGCAGTTTATTGATCAGCAACTGTTGGACAAAATTGTGCTGTCAGCTGAAAAATATGTAGACGGTTATCGTCCAGCCGGTTTGGTGATTGCTGCGGAAGATGTTAATGAAAGCACGATTGAGGCGCATTTAGAGCTGTTAAAAAAAATCATTCAGTCGGGCAGACAATTGATTGTGGCAGTAGACGCTGTCAACGGAGCCGGTTCATTTATTGTGCCACGTTTGTTGGAACTTATGGGTTGCGAAGTGATAAAGATTGCTAATGATCCAGACCAGCCGTTTCCGCGCCTGCCTGAACCAACACCGGCAAATTTAGTTTGGACGCAAGAGCAGTTGCAAGGTAAGAAATTTGATCTATGCGTGGTTGTTGATCCTGATGCTGACAGGTTGACTTTAATTGATGAAAGAGGAAATTTATTATCGGAAGAATATACTTTGCCGATAATTGCCGCCACTTTTGTAGCTCGCGGGCTAAGCGGAACAATGGTCGTCAATCAGTCCACCAGTCAGATGATAGATGAAGTGGTTAAAGATTCGGCTATAAAAATAATCCGTTCGGCGGTCGGCGAATTTAATGTGGTGCTGACTATGAAAAAGTATCAAGCTATATTTGGCGGCGAAGGTAACGGCGGAATAGTTGATCCGCAGATTAATTTAGGTCGAGATTCTTTAACAGGTATTGTTCAGGTGATTAATAGACTGCGACAGAATGGCAAAAAAATGTCGGAATTGGTGGCTGAACTGTCGAAATTTGTCATGATTAAACAAAAGATTGACGCGCGTTCTATAACTGATGTGCCTAAGTTTTATCAGCAGGTCCGGGAATTATTTCCTGATGCCCAAGTTGATTTAACTGATGGTTTGCGTTTATTTTGGCCGACTGAAAAAAAATGGCTACATTTACGCCCGTCAAATACGGAAACAATAATCAGATTGATTGCGGAGGCGAAAACTCAAGGTGAAATTGATATGTTTGTTAGGCAGATTAAAAAATTGATTGACGATGGTAAATTTTTAGTTTGATAATTGATATTAATGTGACCCCTCCTTAGTCCTCCCCTTAGCAGGGGAGGCTCATTTAGTTAGAGCCCTCCTGACAAGGAGGGGAAAGGGGAGGTCTGGCCTCGTCAACTAGTTTATTTTAAAATTCTGTTCTCATTTCTGGGGCTCAAACAGCACCTGCCCCTCATTCGAGCCTGAGCGGTAAGGCTGTCAGGCCTCAGAGCCGATGGCCAAACCCCCGCCGCTACGCATTAGCGAAGTTTTTATCAAATTTCAATATCCCATCTTCCATTCCCCATCTCCTTCGGCCAAAGGCCGATTGCCCTCTGGGCGAAACACCTAACTCCTATCTCCTAATCCCTATCCCAAAATAAATAACCCCCCCGCCAGTGTCCTAGCGAGGGGTTGGGCTTGGTGCCTTGGAGTTTCAGCGTTACCACATCAGGTTGGCGATGCCCCAGAGTAGGACAAGGTGCATCGTGCTGTCGGAAACGGCGTAGACTAGGACAGCAAATCCTAACTCAATGTCGCGCCGCACTTCCAGCGACCCGAAGGTCTCGAGGATGGTAGGGCGGCCAATCAACTTTCCCCATTTGCCGGCCAAAGACCAGCGGTCAATCGGCCAGTGGGATAGGAAAACCAGCAGGGCGAAGATCGGGGTGAAATTCAAGGCGAATAGGCAGACGGTGCAGGTGTATATAAGGCAGTGTCTGGTACAGGTAGCTGCGCCCTCTAATCCAGGTTGCGACTTCTTTAAAGCCATGGACTTCGGTTGAAGCATGAAGTCGGCCACGAAATGGCCGAGCACCATCGGGATGAAGACAAAGACAGCGGGGTTGATGCTCATGTTACCTGCTCCCGACCGTCTTGGTTTTCTTGCCGCCCTTGGCAAAGGCCATGAACATTCGTCCGGCCAGGAAGAGAGCAGGAGCCGCGACAGCACCGAGAATCATCCGCACGATGGAGTGATTGAGGTCAGGGCTGAAGATACGCGGAGCCAAGAGCCAGGGAAAGGCACCGCCCAAGAGCAGTGCCAAGGCCAGTCCGGCAATCTGCCGTGGTCTGACATAGGCGAGGTCGCTGGCGAAGATGACGCCGGCGATGAAACAGATTGCCCACAGAGCTGGGTAGATGACCACGCTACCGATCAACGTCATCGCAAAGGCGATGATCAGCGCGAAGGTGAATGGCTTTGAGGGTCTGGGAATGGACATTAGAACCTCCTTGTTGGATGAAAGGAACGGATATCAGAACAGTCTTTTATAGCAGTAATATAAAGATTTGTCAACTATTTTAAAACCCCCTGTAGTGATGCCTAGCATTTACTACAGGGGGTTCGAAGTTGCGACGTGTTACTTCCGTTGTCCTGCTTGTCGCAGGTTGTTTCCTGGCGGAGTGTCCAGCGCCTTGACCAGTTGATGGCGTGCCATGCGGTATTCGCGGCTGTCAAAGGTGAGCTGTCGCAGATTCTCCAACTGCGGCTGGAGCTCCCGTTGGAGATAAGTCGGTGCGAGTTTCAGAATTTCCAGAATCCTGGAGATGTCAGCTTCCCTCTCGTTTTTCTGTGTTGCCTGTTCGACGAGGATGCCTGCCGTCACGAATTCGTCGGATCTAAGCAACGCTCTGATCTTCTCTTCAATGCCAATTTCCCGCGCCTGTTTGATCAGTCGACCGGCAGTAGCTACAACCTGCTCTGCCCAAGGTAGGTTGTCTTGCTCAAGTAGCAGAGAGACGCCTTTTAGACAGCTGTTGGCTTCAGCCTCGGCTTGCAGTTCCTTGACGCGTTTCCGTCGCTGGTCTTGCTGACGCTCATAGTCCCTGACCAACTGTCGCGCGGCAGTCAGGCGTCCCTGTTTCAGGAGGTCGTTTAGATCCTGACGCAGGTTACTTGGCAGTCGGCTGGCGTATTGGGAGAGGTTTAGAGCCTCACGTTCCTTATACGACAGATTGTCGTTGTGGAAGATGGTGCTAGCGGCTGTTCGACGTGCTAAGTAGGTGTCCACAAAGCCCTGTCTGAAGAGTTTCCAGCGTTTGCTGTGCGATAGCCACGGAGATGTCATTAGCGGAAAGGCGGAGGCGTACGCCAGATTCAGCAGATCCATCAGACAGATGCCTGCCGTGAAGATAAAGGCTATGCGCACTATCTTCCAGGACCAGAGATTGGGGAAAATCAGCAGGCCAATCAGGCTGATGATAACCGTGGCTGCTAGTCGTAATCTGCCCTGTCTACGTCTCTTGGAGCTCTGCCAGCTGGATAGCTGACGCTCACGCTTTTCCATCCAGCGGTCAACCTTGTTAATGCGTTGTTTGCGCTTCATGCGAACTTGCTCCTTACTCCAGTTGAGCTGGTTTTGACCCTGCTTTGTGGGATTTGGTTGGTGTGGAAAGTACAAAAGGTGGATTTTTTATATCAATAATCACTATTTTTGTCAATCCCGATTCGGGTTGAATATTTTGTCTGATTGAACTAGAATAGTAAATACCTTATGAAGAGGTTCTTAAAACCGCAAATAATTGTTTTACTGGCGTTTGTGGGACTCCTGACCATTGGTCTAGGAGGCTTTTTTGTTAAAAAGCAGGTGACGGAAAATCAACAATTAGTTAAAGAAGTTGCCGCTCAAGAGCCCTACCGGATCGTTTCCGTGCCGATTAAAGACAATGATACTTTTGGAAGTTTAATGAAAGACGCTGGAATTGATTATGCCGATGTCAGCGCTATTGTTACGGCGGCTGAAGATGCCTATAGCGTGACTAAGATTAGGGTCGGTAAAGAACTAAAATTGTATTTTGATAAAAACACTGATGAGTTTGTAAAAATGGTTTATCGGATTGGGACAGAGGATGATTTAATTGCTAGTCGGGAAGTGGGAAGCGGGATTGGTGAAGCGGCCAGTTCAACTGATGCGGTTAGTCAGCCGACTTATATTTGGAAAGCGGAACGTGTTCCTATTCCTTATGAAGTGAAAGTGCAGACTGCTTCGGCGACTGTGGACAGTATTCTATATATCTCGGCTATTGAACAGGGCATGGACGAGTTGTTAATCCTGGATTTAGCACAGGCTTTTCAATGGCAGGTAGATTTTGCCATGGATGTCAGACAGGGTGATAAGATCAAAGTAATTTATGAAGCCCGCTATTTGGACGGACAGTATGTTATGCCCGGTCAAATTTTAGCCGCTCGTTATGTTAATCAGGGACAAAATTATGACATTTATTATTTTAAAGAGTCTGATGATAATCAGGGATTCTTTGACCCTGACGGCAATTCTGTGCAGAGAATGTTTTTGAAAGCGCCGGTGGAGTTTAGATATATTTCTTCCGGTTTTACCACAGGCTTACGCTATATTTCAGCTTTTGATATTGCTACCGGTCATCGAGCCATTGATTACGCAGCGGCCGCCGGTACGCCAATTAGAGCTGTTGGTGACGGTACAGTGACCTCTGCCGGCTGGAATAGGCAGGGTTATGGCAATCTGGTCAGTATTAGGCACAACGGAACTTATTCTACTAATTATGCTCATCAATCAAAGATTGTTGTTAAGGTCGGTCAGAAAGTTAAACAGGGACAGACTATCGGCTATGTCGGTTCAACCGGTTTATCAACCGGTCCGCACTTGCATTATGAAATGGTGAAAAACGGCGTTAAGATAAATCCCTTTAATGAAATATTGCCGCCGGGCAAACCGATTAAGGAAGAGAGTAGAGCGGCGTTTCAGGCGGTGCTGGACCAATTTAAACCACTCTTAGAAGATTAGCTTTGAGCTGTTAGCTTTTAGAGGGTTTATTGAATAAGAAAAACTAACAGCTATAAGCTATAAGCTAAAAGCTAGAATGCAGCAACGAACCAAAGATTACCTTCTCTACCGGACCTGGGAAATAATTCCCGGGGCTTTGGTTTGGCTTACTTTGATTTTGGCCATCGGCCTGTCATTTTGGAAACCATTGTGGGGAATTTATTTTATTATTGTTTTTGATACTTATTGGCTATTGCGGGTGACATATTTGCTAATCTATATGCTTCTTTCTTGGTATCGTTTTCGTCAGGACATTAAGCTTAATTGGAGACAAAAATTGGTCGTAGATTATTCCAGCGGCGATAAGAATTGGCGTGATTATTGGCAGATGATTTTTTTACCGACCTACAAAGAGCCATATGAAGTCATTGAGGATAGTTTTGAGAGTTTAAGAAACTCTGATTATGATATTAAAAAGTTTATCATCGTGCTGGCCGGCGAAGGTGCCAATGAAGAACATTTCCGTCAGATTGCCGAAAAAATTAAGATTAAGTATCCTAATGATTTTTATAAAATTTTAGTTACTGTTCATCCGCCTGATTTACCCGGAGAGTTACGCGGTAAAGGTTCCAATTTATTTTGGGCAGGTCATAAAGCCAAAGAATATATTGACGGTCTGGGGCTTGATTATAAAAAAATTATCGTTTCCTCGTTTGATATTGATACCAGAGCGCACGCTCAATATTTTTCTTATTTAACCCATAAATTTTTAAGTCATCCCAATCCTTACCGTTCCAGTTTTCAGCCACTAACGCTTTATCATAATAATGTTTGGGAATCAGACTTGGTGACGCGAGTGGTTGCCAATTCTACAACTTTTTGGTTATTAACTGATTTGGCCAGGTCAGACCGACTGTTTACTTTTTCCTCGCATAGTATGAGCTGGCAGATGCTGGTGGATGTCGGTTTTTGGCAGAACAATATCGTGACCGAAGATTCGCGCATATTTTTGCAGGGACTGATGCGCTATGACGGCGATTATGAAGTGACACCGATGTATATTACTGTTTCCATGGACACTGTTTATATGGGCAAGATGTGGCGTAGTTTAATAAACCAATATAAGCAGATTAGGCGCTGGGCTTGGGGAGTGGAGCACTTTCCTTACATGATGTGGCATTTTAGCAAGAATAAAAAGATTCCCAGAAAGAAAGCTTTGATTTATTTATGGAATCAGACAGAGGGAGTTTATTCCTGGGCCACGGTTCCAATTTTGATTTTTATCATGGGCTATTTACCGCTTTATTTGGCCGAGCGACAAAGAGAGACTTCGGCCATTGCCCAGGCCGCTCCTGTTGTTTTAAGTTTTCTGATGACTTTTGCGGTTCTCGGCCTGGTGGTTACTGCTTTGATGAGTGTCTATATTTTGCCGAAAAGACAGGGACGTGGTTGGAAGATCGTTATGGATTATTTAATTATGCTTCTGCAGTGGATTCTGTTCCCGGTGACATTTATAATATTTGGATCAATTCCGGCGATTGACGCGCAGACCAGATTGATGTTAGGTAAATATATGGGTTTTTGGAATACGGAGAAGGCGAGGGCGAAAACGACAGTTAACAGTTAACAATTTACCGTTAACAATTTACAACTGATTGTGGTGAAGAGTTAGTAATCAGTTATGAGTTAGGGGATGAGTGTTAGAAAATTGTTGAGAGAAAATTTGAGTAAAAAAAGAAGAGCGGAATCCCAGTGGACTCCGCTCTGATTCGTCCCAGCCATCAGTCCCGGCTGATAGCCTGACGAACGGCGTTGTAGGTTGAAAGCTCAACGAAACTCAACAGACCCATCATGCCGGGCCAGAACAGCTTCTGTCTCCAGGTGCGCTCTTGGCGACAGAGCTTCATCAGATCGGCTTTCACCGAGGGGTTGTCAATCTTGACGACCAACATCCTGGCGAGTTCGACTCGTTCAGCATCGTTGCCGCGATGAGCGCAACAGGCGCTGAAGATGAAATCCCACCAGTCGCGGACGAATTGCTCATTCAGGCTCAAGTGGTCAAAATACTTGACCTCGGTGTCGCAGATGGTGGGTTGAAAGGTCGCCGAGTTCACGATGATGTTGTGGACGATCGGCTCGCCCCAGGTGATTCCCCGAGCGTGAAGCTCATTGAGCTTACCAGCTACCCGCAGGAGAATTGATCTGATGTCCAAGGGCGACAGCTTGCTCACCCGATAGTACAGCAGGTCGTGCAGGTTGTAGTTCGGGACATAGGGTAGAGCAACCACTCCTTTGATCCCGAGCTTGATGACCGGAATGAGAGACTTCTGCTCAAACCTCTTCTGCCAGACGCTGGTGCGGATCGGTTTGAAACCACCGCGGCCGTTCATCCAGCGCTGGAGGTTGTCCGTCAGGGAGTGGATCCAGCTCAAGGGATAGCGCCGGATCAGAAAAACTTGGATACCGCTCGGCGTTGTCACAAGCTTGGTTATGGTAGAGAAGTTGCGGATTTGAGATAGCTTGGGATTCGCGTGAGCTACCGGTCTGCCTCTCCAGATGCTGGGCAGGACGAATACGGTGCGTTCCTTGAATATCTCCGCCGAAACACGAAGATGATCAACTTCCAGATCATCCAGAATCGTAACCACTTGGCCTTGCTTGATCGTTAGGCTCATGTCAATCTCCTTGGTTTGAGGACGTATAGACTATGCTGAAAGGAACGAAAACTTAACAAAAAACTATACGCTTTATTGCGTATTTTGTCAAGGGAAGTGTTTTTTTCACCTCCTATTTCGCGTCTAAAATCTTAGAGTAACCATTGTAGAAGGCCTGTCCGGACATAGGTGCTTTGCCTTCGGGCTGAATGAGTTGGATAATTAGTGGGGTTGATGAAGTACCAATAAGCAATTCCCCATCTGCCATCTGCCAAGTTCCAGCTTGTCCGCCCAAAGGGCGGTCGCCCTCTGGGCGAAGTGAGTAGCTTGTAGCTTGTAGTAAATCAGCCTTAAGGATTTTAAAACGCTTGTCATTAATAAAGAAGTAAGCGCCGGGCCAGGGAGTAAAGGCCCGTATTTTATTTCTAATTTGTTCGGCAGACTCTGACCAATTTATTAGACCATCTTCTTTTTTTATCATTTTGCAGAATGTTGCTATCTCATGATTTTGTGGTTTTGGCTCAAGTTCTCCGCTTAAATATTTCGTAATATTTTTAGCGGTCAATTTTGCTCCCAACTTTGCTGTTTTAGCGCTTAACTCTGGCAAATAGTCTTGCTCGTCAATTGCTAATTGTTGTTGGTCAATAATAGCGCCGTGATCCATCTCGGCGTCAATCTGCATTAAGGTGACGCCGGTTTGTTTTAAACCTTGAAGTAGAGCAGTCTGCAACGGCGAAGGGCCACGTAGTTCCGGTAATAGTGACGGATGAATGTTTAAGGGTGGTAATTCTGACAAATCCAGAACGGTCTGTGGGATAATTTTGCCGTAGGCGACTATAAAAAAAGTGGCCGGTAGATAATTTTTTAATTGATTAATTGACTCATTGTTTAATTGGAGAGGTTGGAGTAGAGGAATGTTTTTATCTAAAGCAATTCGCGCGACTGGTGAGGCTTCAACTTTTTGTCCGCGGCCTTTGGGTTTATCCGGACGTGACACAACCGCCTTAACTAAATTAAGCTCAATAAGTTTATTGAGAGTCGGAACTGCGAAGTCAGGAGTGCCGAAGAAAATTAATTGACCCATCGAATATTTGATTAATAGGAGGGAAGAGGGAAGCGTGGAAGTGGTAAGTGGGCGGCCGTCTTTCACTTCACAAATCCCAATTCCCATTGATTTTATCATAATAGGGTTATTTAAGCTAAGATTGGGCATTTTAGCGATGTTTTAGGTACGGACATATTGCACTCCATAGGCTTGGAGGGCTTGATTAGGAGT
>CAYTUI010000039.1:0-10647 GCA_964441335.1 uncultured Gammaproteobacteria bacterium | reverse complement strand
ATTCGACAAATATTATTCGGCTACAGGCCGTCGCCAGAGTTGTCAGAACCATGAACGCGACAAACCTCCTCAACCGAAAAGCCCCCTGTAGCAGACATTCGTGTCACTGCAGGGGGTTCCTTTTTTAAATTGATTAGTAACTATGAATTTGGTCAAAATAAAAAAGCCACCGGGCGTTATATAAAAAAATCAATATCCAAACTTACAATAATCAAACAATATCAAATAAATAATATTAAATATTAAAACTTAACAATTAAATATTGTCTGTTTATTGATTATTGAGTACTGACTATTACCTAAACAGTTGTAACTATCCCAAAGTCCTTTTTAAGTACTGCCCGGTATAGGATTTCTTGACGGCTGCCACCTCTTTAGCTGTCCCCTCGGCCACAATATAGCCGCCTTTGTCTCCGCCTTCAGGACCCAAGTCAATAATCCAGTCGGCAGTCTTAATGACATCAATATTATGTTCAATTACCAAAACAGTATTACCTTTATCAACTAGGCGGTGTAAAACAGTCAGTAAGCGTTCCACATCCACAAAGTGCAGACCAGTGGTCGGCTCGTCCAGAATATACAAAGTCTTGCCGGTTGAACGACGTGATAATTCGGTCGCCAATTTAATACGTTGCGCTTCGCCACCGGATAAAGTAGTGGCCGACTGACCAAGCTGAATATATCCAAGTCCGACATCAACCAGAGTTTTGAGCTTATTATTAATATTGGGAATATTGCTGAAAAACTTCATAGCTTCTTCAACAGTCATGCTTAACAAATCGGAAATGTTCTGGCCTTTGTAATGAATTTCTAAAGCCTGCTGATTATAACGCTGGCCATGACATTCTTCGCACTCCACATAAACATCCGGCAGAAAATTCATTTCTATTTTAGTTAAACCGTCGCCCTGACAGGCTTCACAGCGTCCACCTTTAACATTAAAGCTGAAACGACCGGCTTTATAGCCACGAATTTTGGCTTCCGGTAAAGAAGCAAACAAATCTCTTATATAGGTAAAGACGCCGGTGTAAGTGGCCGGATTGGAACGGGGCGTACGGCCGATCGGCGACTGATCAATATCAATCACCTTATCTAAATGCTCCAGACCGACGATCTTTTTATGCTTACCGGGTAAATCTTTAGCTCTAAAAAAATGCTGGGCTAGAGCCTTGGCCAGAATTTCCACCATTAACGTGGATTTGCCGGAACCGGAAACACCGGTCAGACAGACAAATTTACCCAGCGGAATATTAACGTCAATATTTTTTAAATTAAATTCTTCAGCGCCGATAATGGACAAAATCTTACCGTTACCTTTACGCGATTTTTTATTAATATCCAATTTTAACTTACCGGAAATATACTGACCGGTCAGAGATTTCTTAACTTTGGCAACTTGCTGTGCAGTACCTTCGGCCACTACTTCGCCACCGTGTTTTCCGGCACCCGGCCCGATATCTACAATATGATCAGCGGCCAAAATGGTATCCAAATCATGCTCCACCACAATAACCGTATTACCTAAGTCGCGCAAAGTCTTTAAAGTGGCAATCAATTTATCATTATCGCGCTGATGTAAACCGATTGACGGTTCATCTAAGATATAAACGACGCCAACCAAGGAAGAACCAATCTGTGTAGCCAATCTGATACGTTGGGCTTCGCCACCGGACAAAGTTGACGCTCCTCTATTCAAGGTTAAATATTCCAGGCCGACATTAGATAAAAATTTCAAACGGGAATTTATCTCTTTCAAAATCTGTTTGGCAATAGTTAAATCTCTCTTAGACAATTTTTTATCCAGACCGCCGAAAAAGGTTTGTGAATCTTCAATCGTCAAGTCAGTTGCCTGCGCGATATTTTTCTCATCAACTAAAACGCTTAAAGCTTCGGGTTTAAGTCTTTTACCCAAACAGGTCGGACATTCATAAATGCGCATATACCTTTCAATCTCGCTTCTGATATATTCGGAGTCGGTTTCCTTATAGCGTCTTTCCAAGTTATTAACTACCCCTTCATAGGAAGAATTAAAGTCGCCGGTAAATCGTTCGCCGTTCCATTCCATTTTATATGTCTGGTCACCAGTGCCATAGAGAACAATTTCCAGTTGTTTTTTGGTCAGGTTCTTGACTGGATCATCCAGAGAAAAGTTGTATTTTTTGGCTACGGCCTCCAAAATACGATAATACCAGGTCTGGCTGGAGGCTGTTCTGGTCCAGGGTCTGATAGCGCCTTCGGCAATCGTCAATTTTTCATTGGGAATCACCAATTTCGGATCAACCTCTAACTTAGAGCCTAAGCCGGTACAATCCGGACAGGCGCCGTGTGGTGAATTAAAGGAAAAATTACGCGGTTCAATCGGTGGTAAATTAATACCACAAACCGGGCAGGAAAAAGTTTCGCTTAAAATCTGTTCAGTTTTCTTATCAGGCAACATGGCGATCACTGTGCCGTTACCTAAATCCAGAGCTGTTTCCAAAGAAGCGGCCAGACGCTTATCGGTCTCGGCCGTGCCGTCCAATTCCAAACGGTCCACAATGACATCTATGGTATGTTTCTTTTGCTTATCCAAATTCAGATCCAAAGCGTCAGCCATAGACATCAGCTCGCCATCCACCCGAACCTTGGTATAACCGGACTGTTTGACATTTTCCAACAATTTTCGGTGCTCGCCTTTTTGATCACGGACGATTGGCGCTAATAAATGAACCTTGGTTTCTTTAGAATCTTTACCCCAGGTCAAAATAAGGTCGCGCATTTGCTGTTGCGACTGGCGTTTCACCGGTCGTCCACAATTAGGACAGTGCGGCACACCGATGCGGGCATACAATAATCTTAAGTAATCATATATTTCAGTCACTGTGCCGACAGTTGAACGGGGATTTCTGGAAGATGACTTCTGATCAATGGCAATGGCCGGTGATAAACCTTCAATCTGATCAACGTCAGGCTTATCCATCAAACCTAAAAACTGCCTGGCATAAGCTGACAGTGATTCTACGTAGCGTCGCTGACCTTCAGCATAAATAGTATCAAAAGCCAAAGACGATTTACCCGAGCCGGATAGACCGGTGATGACAATAAATTTATCGCGGGGCAATTCTAAAGAAATATTCTTCAGATTATGTACCCGCGCGCCCTTGATAACAATATTTTTGGACATTGTGAAGAAACTTAAAAAAATAGACTAACGTAGAGTGTACTACAAAAAACTCCCAGCGTCAAGAACTGAGAGTAATTCGCCTTTGATAAATTATTTTAGGTATACATTCCTAGCCTTCAAACCATTGAATTCCAGATTCAAATCCATGATTCGATCTTTCAGTGATTCATACTTATCTAAAATATCGCTATATAAGTCACCTATTTGACTATTCGTATTCTGCATATCACTAAAAGCCTGTAAAAATGATGAGGAATTGTTTAACATAGATGCTTTTGCTTCAGCCGCTATGCTCTGGTTGGTTGTGTAGAAGCTAACAGCTATGGCAAAAAATCCTACAATTACAACAGTAGTTAATGCATACATGATTCCATTTTGTTTAGCTATATCGTGATCAAAATCTTTCTTCAGCTCTATTAATTTTGAACTAAATTGCTCTAATAAAGTTTCGGCTTTATCATTAAATTTACTTAGTCCGGCCTCAATATCCTTTTGCGTTTTCTCCTCCGATTCTCTGAGCTTGGATTCAACCCAATCAGAACTTTGACTCTGAGAAGAATTTAGCCCAGTAACCGGATATTTTACATCGCCCAAAGACTCATCCGAATTCAAGGAGGCCCGCGTCGACTCCCGCCCCCCCGATATTGACAAATTATCCTTGATAACAGCTTTACTCATTTTTTACTGATATCCACCCCTGCTTAAAAACTCTCCATGGGGTTTGTTCTTGAGAGATCTGTGTTGGACCCTGGGGAGTTTGTTGAGTTATGTTGACCTGTTGTCTCTTGAACTCCATCTCTAACTCATAGTAATTAGAGCTATCAGCTCTCTCAACCATAGCAATTTTATAAGGCTTAACAGCTTGAGAAACATTATCACCTAATTCAGCTTCCGGACTCCATTGGGATTCAGACAACTGCATTTCCTTTTTATACTCTTCATACAGGCCAGACATCAATTTACCCAAATCCTCTGGAGCGTTAACAACGGTAGCCAAGCCCAGATCATCTTTAGCCTCTTTGCGACCAATATAATATTGATGGGAGTAAGATTTACCCGTTAACTCTTCAACAATCTCCTCTATTTTATCTGGTGCAAGGGGATTGGCATGACTCTTTAATAAACGTTCAGCAATTTTACGAATTAAATTATAAGTCCGGTTGATGTTGCCTAGAGCTAATGGATGAATTTGAGGGTTAGCTTCAACAAACTTATTAAAAATCTGCGCTAACTCCGCGTCATTCTTAATACCAAACTTGTTTTTGGCAAGATCAAAATAGGCCATCACATCTTCAACTGAAATGGGGATTCTACTGTTCGGATTTTTCGGATCAATCGGATTAAAGACATTAGCGGTAGACGGATCTATGGGAGAAATTTCAGACAAGTCGGTCATCAATATTTCATCAGCACCTAAAGCAACCATGGTAGCCGCGCTGTGAGCTTTATAGGGTATCAAAACGGAAAACTTATTGCAGTATTCCCTGATCATAGACACCAGCCTCCAAGGAACTAAAGTATCGCCGCCCATACTGTATAAAAACAGGTCGATCTTATCAACCTTGCCCATAGCCCTTAATTGCTGGCTAAAGATGGGGATGATATCCATAGCAATACGAGCATTAACAGGCCCAGGCCGATCTCCTGTGATATAGGTTATAACCTTAGAGCCGCGATTCTGCTCAATTTGCCGTATTAAATCTTGGGTTGGCATAGATATGTTGTTAAATATAAATCACTGCATTTTAGAACGATCCTTTAGACTTTGCAAGTCCTTGACGGAGTTCCAAAATCGGGTCATTTTAACTAAAATAAATATAGCCAAAATGAAAAGACCGAGGCAGTGTTTTCGCTTGGCGCGAAATCTTACCCCGGTCTTCAGCTGTTCAGCTGATCTTGCCCTCGGCCCAGTCGGCGTACAGACCGTCCAGCTCCAGCTTCATCTGGACTACAGCTCTGGCGTCCTCGTCGTCCACGCTCTGTCCGCAATCCAAACGCAGCTGCAGACGCCTGGTTTCGCCGGCAATGCGTTCCTTGAGATCCACGATCTGCTTCGGGCGATAAGAACTCTTGGCTAGCTCCAGAGCCCGCATAGTAGCTTCAGGGCTTAGAATCCGGATAGACATTAGTAACCCCCCTTCCTTTGACCAAACTAACATACTCCAAAGAACACCGTAAATTAGCACAATGTATACTCGTACGCAAGCCACCCCCTTTCCTTATTTTACTATCCCCTCCTTAATCCTCCCCTTTACAAAAGGGGAGGTTACGATTCTAATAGACGTTTGGCGAAACCTCATACGCTTATTACCCTCTCCTTTTGAAAGGAGAGGGTAGGGAGAGGATTGGCGCGCTACTAGCTACTAGCTACCAGCCACAGGCTAAATTTGCGACAATAAAAGACGCTACCGCAATCAAAACTACGACTCGTCAATCCTCATAAAGTGTTGTATTCTATCCCCATGAAACAAGATTACCCACCAGCCAAAGGCTGGTCGGCCTCTGGCCGAACAAAAATCCCCACCTCTGCCGGCGTTTACTTTTTCCTCAACGATAAAGGCCAAACTATTTATATTGGCAAAGCCAAAAACTTAAGAAATCGTATTGCCTCTTATTGGATTAAAGGCTCGGAGCTATCGCCAGCCAAACAGGAAATGGTCCGTCAGACCAAAGACATTGATTTTACCGTAGTAGATAATGAAACCGAAGCTCTACTATTAGAAGCTGGTCTGATTCGCAAGCACATGCCGGATTTTAATATTGTCTTAAGAGACGATAAAAGCTGGTCGCATATTGTTATTACAGCCGAGGCCTTTCCGCGCATCTTAACAGTCCACGGACGGAAAAAACTCAAAGGCAAATATTACGGTCCGTATACTTCGGCCGTAGCCGCCAGAACTATGGTTCGTTTTCTGCATAAAATTCTACCTCTACGAACCTGCCACCGAGATTTATCAAAACTGCCCAAAGGCAAGGTTTGTATTCAATACGGCTTGGGTAAATGTTTAGGGCCTTGCGAAAAATTTCTTTCAGCCGCAGAATACGCCAAATTTATCAAACAGGCTGAAGAAATTTTAAAAGGCAAAGGCCAGCATCTATATAAAGAGCTACAACGGCAAATGGCCGAGGCTTCGTCTAAACAAAATTATGAGCTAGCAGCCAAACTACGAAATAAAATCTGGGCTTGGAAAAAGATTAACCAGCCGCAGAATGTTTTTGCCAATCGCGACCACAATCAGGATGTCATCAGTGTAATAAATATCAACAAGGAGTCGGTCATAACAATTCTGCAAATCCGCCAAGGGCAAGTTTTAGATAAATTTAATTATTTAATGAAACGCCCGCTGGATCAAACGTCTGAAGAGACTTTGGAGACAGCGCTGGCTCAACATTATACACTACCGGAAAAGCTACCTAAAGAGATTATATTGCCACTCAAACCCAGCCGTAGTCTAAAACAAATTTTACAGCCCGCTAAACTGTTGGCTCCGGCAAAAGGCTCTAAGAAAAAACTGTTAGAACTGGCTGAAAAAAATGCCTGGAGTTATTACCAACGGATTAATAGCCAAACTGCTTTGCCAAAAATTCTTTTTGATTTGCAACAGCTATTGGATTTACCGCAAGTACCGGTCAGAATAGAATTCTATGATATTTCCAACATTCAGGGGAATTGGAACGTTGGCAGTTTGGTGGTTTTGGAGGCCGGAGTTAAAAAACCGTCAGAGTATAAAAAATTTAAAATCAACACTGTGGACGGAGCTGATGACGTTCACGCTATGAAAGAAATGCTGGAACGCCGACAAAAGCATGATGACTGGCCACAACCTGACTTAATAGTTTTGGATGGCGGTAAACCCCAACTTAATACGGTTGTTAAAATACTTAGAAAGGACTGGCAAGGCAAGATTATTTCGCTGGCCAAAAAGCAGGAGGAAATATTTATTCCCAAAAAATATAGCAGCTTAAAGTTGCCGAAAGATCATCCTGTTTCCTTACTGCTTCAGCAAGGGAGAAATGAGGCACATAGATCAGCTATAAGATATTATCGTTTACTGCATAAAAAGTCTCTAAATCAAAGCGGCTCCTATAACTAGGGCCGCTTAACCGCTGACATGGCATCAGCGAATTATTTGACTTATGTCTTCCCCGCATAACGCTAGCCGCGTCGAACCGGCACAGCGCGGAATCTGGCCGCGGTGGTGTAGATGTGACCCTGCTCCACACCGGCCAGAAAAGACTCCACCAGAGCACGTCCGCACTTATAAGCGCGCATCAGTTCTCGAAAACGAGCGATGCTGATGTCCTCCCAGTTGGGCTTTCCCTTTGCTTGCATCTGCACCTTTACCTTGGTTCTCATCTAGTCCTCCTATTCTCCATGACGCAAGTTACCAGCTGGCAATAAAAGTATATCCTAATCAATTATCAGTGGCAAATTACCTTAATCATGCTACACAAAGTTAGCGCCAGTTGCCAAAGAAATCTCGCATAATGTAACAAACTCCTGAATAGTTCGTAAGCTAACATATGAGGAATAGCCTAATAATTAATAGTCAAAAACATGAATTTCACTAAAAAGCATCATCTCTATCTCGGCAGTCTGGTTATGCTCGGTCTTATTATGTCTGGTTGCGGTCTCCGAAATAATACCCAAACTTCAACAGAGTCGCAGCTAGATGATCGGGGAGTAAACGGACAAATTGAAATCAATTCTCAGACAAAAGTTAACTCCGATAACAAAACACCGTCACAAGCTGACGACTCTTCTACAGATGATAATTTAACAGCCGACGACCGAGGCGAGATAACTGCCACCCTTAAAGCTAGGCTGGCCAAATTAGAAATAGAGCTCACCAAATTACAGATTGGCATTGACGGCAATTTACAACTACTGAATAGCGCTAGCCAATCTGCCTGGCTCCAGACAAAAGCTGAACTTGAAGTCAAAAAAGATTTAGCCACCGCCGCAGTTAACAAATTAGCCAAAGCAACAGTAAGTAGTTACTTAAAAGTTAAAGCCGAAGCAGAGACCGCTATCAGCAACCTGTCAAACGCCTACGCTGAAGCTTCCCTAGAATTTGGTAATCAGCTAGAAATCTGATAATTAAACAACCGCGATGAATTTCACTGATCAAAAAACTTTATACCTAGTACTCGGCACGGCGGTTATCTCTATTGCCGCCACCTATTTATTTTTATATCCACGAATGAGCGACGTGCCTCGCCAAGAAACCTTAACAACGACTAATCAAAATGCCGAAGAGAAAGAGAAGGTTACTGCTGTTACGACAGTTTCGCCAAGCGCTAAAAATAACCCGTCAGGGATACCTAAAGGCTTAGACTATAGTGAGCTCCTAGCTCAATACGGCGGGCATAGAATTCAATTCGACAATTGTGTGGCCATACCTTCCAGTTTAGTAATAAAAAACGGTAGCATCTTAATGATTGACGGATTGGCTCCCGATCCCCAAATTGTCACTATCGGCACCAAAACCGTAACCTTAGAAGGTTACGAAGTGGCCTTTGTAAAAGTGGATCAAAAGGACGTACCGGTGACGCTTGACGTTGACTGCAACTATTTAGACAGTGCTCAATATAATGTTCTAACTTTAACTGTTGAACCCTAGCGTAAACTATTTTATAAATGATCATCATTGACCCAACTGATATATAAGAAATATCTAAAATAAATATGCCCCCTTCCACTTAAAGGGAGGGGGGCATAAAGCATTAGAGCATCAGCTCTTCTGGCGCAAAGCCTGCTCTAGAAGATCAGCCTCTGTTCTAAGACTATAACAGTGTCGGGACATCAGACTTCTCACTCGCTCCACCAAATGAACAGCGAGTCGTTCTCCAAAGGTCTTATCCGATTCCCCACGTTGATGCTTCAGGAAGATGCCGAACGCTTCGGACGCCCTAAATGATGTCTGGAGCTTGGGCTCTCCCTGAAACGACACAATTATCTCAAAGTCTGGCATACAATCGTGTCCTGTTTCACTTTCATAGAAACACACCTTGACGACTTCAACCAGTTTGGCCAGCTCGCTGCCCAACAACCGTTCCATAGTAGCACAGGCTCGAGAGGCCTCCACACACATCTCCACAGCCGCCGTAGGCTGGTGGGGGGCAGAATGACCCGACTCACGCTGCATCGAGGTGTTTACGCTCATCTTCATGGAAAGAACCTCCTGGCTCGTCAGAGCCTTTTATTGCTGGCCACCTACGGCACAGCTACCGACGTCTTAACATAAAGTTAGCAAAAATTCAACTACCACCAACTATTTAGAAAATCCTTGAAATAAAACTACACATTGACAATAAATCAGCGCTGGGCTAGTGTTAACCGTTCTTTTTTTCACAACCCAAAACAAAAAAACAGACTAAGGAGGCAACATGAACAGACCGTCACTGCTGGTACTAGTCAGGCACGGTGAATCAATGCGCAATCTAGCCAAGAAAGGTTCAACCTACTTCGCGGACGAATATGCGCGTTCCAGCGTCAAGGGCATAGCCGATCACGAAATGCCACTGACTGCCCTAGGTCATAGGCAAGCCCTCATCACCGGGCAGGAATTGCGTCGCCGCTTTCCGCCTTTTGACTACGCCTATCACTCGGGCTACAGACGGACAGTAGACACCCTTGATGCTCTGCTTAGACCGTTGTCAGCAGTGGAACTCAAGGGCGTCAACGTTCGGATGAATCCTTTCATCAGGGAAAGAGACCCGGGTCACACCTATGACATGACCACGGCCGAAGCTGAAGCGGCCTTTCCCTATCTCAAGGGGTACTGGCACACCTTCGGCGGCTTCTTCGCTCAACCGCCCGGTGGCGAAAGTCTGGCGCAAGTATCGGAACGGGTCTACCTATTCCTGAACATGCTGTTCCGGGACAGGCAAGGCGAACGCGTATTGGTAGTCACGCACGGCGGCACTCTACGCTGTTTCCGTTTTCTGCTGGAACGGTGGGACTACGAGCGGGCCACCAGCTGGCCACAAGGACAGGCGCCGGCCAATTGCGGTGTCACTGTCTATGTCTATGACCACGAGTCAAGTAGACTTAAGTTGGTCAAATACAACGAGGTCTATTAGTCGGACAAAACGACTGATAGATAGGAGGTCAAAATGGATCATCGTGAACGTGGAGAGCGTTTTGAAAACGCTTTCAAGCGCTGGGAGACTCTAGCCCCCAAGTGTGGCTGTAAACTCTTCCCGCTCAACACTACTGTGGCAATCATGCTGTCCGACGAGTCTGCTACCGAACAGCGACTGGCTATAGGTAGTGTCTCGGGCTTCCAACTGATACTTGGTCAGACCCCTGATCAGGATATGGTTCAATTCTATATTCGGGGTATAACGAATTTCTGCGGACACCATCTGGAGCACCTCCGATTCAACGATGAGGAATTCTCCGCCATGGTGAGCACCCCCGGAGGTAGTCTGATGAGAATATCGGTTGAAGTCATTTTCGGCATGTTGCCCTAGCGTCC
>CAYTUI010000038.1:0-11043 GCA_964441335.1 uncultured Gammaproteobacteria bacterium | reverse complement strand
GATCATTGCCGCCTGGAAAAGACAGCAGAAACTGGAGGCTATCAATAGGAGCTATCAGCAAATAACCGAGGTTAGAGGTAAGGTAGAAGGGAATGAAAAAAACAAGGAAATTACCATTGGCTCTTCAGTAGTTATTAAAGAGCTGGCGGAAAAAATGGGTCTGTCTTTAGCTAAGGTCATGGGCGAGGTGATGAAAAATGGTATTATGGCCAGTCTTAATGAGCGGCTGGATTTTGAAACTGCCACAATTATTGCCGAGGATCTGGGCTTTAAGGTTAACCGTGAGCAGGACTTGGAAGAATCTCATGAACTTAGTCAAAAAGAAAAATTACAGAATGTTTTAGCCGATCGTCAAAAAAACTCCGTCCGTCCGCCGGTGGTAGTTGTGATGGGTCATGTTGACCACGGTAAAACTAAATTACTGGACGCTATCAGAAAAACCAATATCATTGATGACGAGGCTGGTGGTATTACCCAACACATTGGCGCTTACCAAACCAAAGTTACCAAAGACGGTAAAGATAGAATTGTCACTTTTCTGGATACTCCCGGACATGAAGCATTTAAAGCCATGCGCTCCCGCGGCGGGCAGGTCGCTGATGTGGCCATCTTGGTTGTGGCGGCTGATGACGGATTGCAACCGCAAACTTTAGAGAGCATCGCCATTATTCAAAAAGAAAAACTGCCTTTTATCGTGGCTATTAATAAAATGGATATAGAAGGCGCTGATATAGAAAGGGTTAAAAAACAGTTGGCCGAAATTAATCTCCAACCGGAAGATTGGGGCGGTAAAACTATTTGCGTTCCCATCTCGGCCAAAAAAGGTCAAGGCATTGAAGATGTTTTAGACATGATTTTGCTGGTGGCTGATATGGAAAACTTACAGGCCGATGAAGGCGGCGAAGCTGTCGGAACAATTATTGAATCACACATGGATAAAAATGAAGGTCCGGTGGCGACTGTCTTAATACAAGCCGGAATTTTAAAAATAAATGACTTGGTAACGGTCGGTCAAATAGCCGGTAAAATCAAATCCATGAAAACCTGGGAAGGTGAGGACTTACTGACCGCCACTCCGGGCACACCGGTTAAAATTCTGGGACTTAAAAACGTTGCCCAAGTCGGCGACATGTTGCAGGTCACTCTGGACATCAAAGCTTTTAAACAATCTTTAAAAAATCAGCCGTCCAAAAGAACCACCCCCAAATCAACCCAGAATCTCCACAACGAAGAAAACGAGGACATAAAAATACCGACACTGAATTTAATTATTCGCGCCGATGTTTTAGGCTCTTTGGAGGCGATTGAAGAATCATTGTTAAAGCTCAACACTCCCAAATCCAAAGTTAAAATAATTAGAAAAGGTCTGGGCTTTATCACCGAAAACGATATTTTAATGGCCGAGTCTACCGGCGCTGTGCTGATCGCTTTTACTATTAAGACCAGCCGCGCCTCCGAAACAATGGCTCAAGAGAAGAAAGTTGAACTATTGCAATACGATATTATTTACAAACTGCTGGAAGAAATGGAAAGACGACTCAAGAGCATGCAAGAACCTGATGTTATTCGCACTTATATCGGCAAGTTAGAGGTTCTGGCCATTTTTAAACAATCCGGTAAATCCACCATTCTGGGCGGTAAAGTGGTTGACGGAAAGGTAACCAATCCCGCGGTTGTTAAAGTCATGCGCGGTGAAAATGTTATAACCTTCGGTCGCTTATCCGATCTGGAAGCCAATAAGGAAAAAATGACCGAGGTAGTCAGTGGTAATCAGGTTGGTATGAAATTTGACGGCGAGCCGGTCATTGTGGTCGGCGACACGCTGGAATTCTTCCTGGAAACTCAAAAAACCAATGTCTAGACGAATTGAGAAAATCAATCAACTGATGACGCAGGAGATTAACAACATTATGTTGCGCGATTTTGAACCGCCGCAGGGATGTTTGATTACCATTTCCAAAACCGAAGCCGCCGCTGATTTAAAGCACGCCAAAGTTTTTGTCAGTGTTCTGCCCGAAAGTAAAGCCGGTACTGCTTTAAGCGCTCTACGAAAAAACGCCGGTCATATTCAAGGCGTTCTCAATAAAAAATTGAAAATGAAATACGTGCCGCGCATTGACTGGGAATTTGATGAAATTAATATCAAACTGGCGGCTATTGATGAAGCTCTTAGAGAAAAATCCTAGGAGAGTTTCTAGAAACGAGCGTGCATTAGCAGACATCCGCGAGCTTGCGACGCGGTCTCAAGATAAAACCCTAAGCTCTAAATCCTAAATACTAAACAATATTGAAATCTTAAATTCTAATGTTTTAAACTTTATATATTTAAACATTAGATATTATGATTTGTTTAGGATTTAGGGTTTAGGATTTGAATATTTAAACAAAGGAGAGATCGCTTCGTCGCACTATTCTTTGAGAATTAGATTACTACTTCTTATCGCTTTACGAATGCTAAATATACTCTGCTCCTCGCGAATTATCAGACGTTTATGATCCGCGACCACGCACTGCGGAGGACGTGATCTCATATAGTTTGGGTATTAGGGTTTAAACTTGACTATCTAGTCAATCCCCGCTACACTGCTCGGTTATGTATAATTATCAGTCAATCGCCAAAGAGATAAAAGAACTGTTGGACCCGGCCAGCTGTATTTTAATTGTTTCTCACGAACGACCGGATGGCGATACCATCGGCAGTGGCACTGCTCTACTAAATTATTTGCAGGGACGCGGAAAAAAAGTTCTGGCTTTTTGTAAAGACCCTATCCCCTATGACCTAAGCCATATTCCCGGCAGTGGTCAATATACTAATGATCCGGAAATTTTTAAACAACCGATTGATGTTGTAATAATTGTAGATACCGGTGGTACTCTTGAACGAGCCGGCGCTGATCAATTAAAACATCAAATAACTTCCGACTATAAAATAGTTAACCTTGATCATCATCCTACCAATGCCAATTATGGATCAATCAACTTGGTTAATACCGAGGCCAGCTCCACCTGCGAAATAGTTGCTAATCTGTTAAATATTTGGCAAGCCAATATCACTCCCCGAATAGCCGACTGTCTGCTGGTTGGGATTATGACCGACACTTCTTTTTTAACCAACCCGGCTACCAAAGCCGAGACAATTAAATTAGCCAGTCAATTACTCAAGAGCGGCGCTGACCTCTACTATAATTTTCAAAAGACTATGCTGGACCAAAATGTGCCCAGATTAAAACTTTGGGGTCTGGCTTTAAAACGTTTACAACTGAACCCCAAGTATAGTTTTGCCAGCACCTATATAACTAACAAAGATTTCGCTAACTGTGGCGCGCAACCAGACGACATGCGGGGCTTTGCTAACTACTTGGCCTGCCTTAATGAAGCCGATGCTATATTAATTTTAACTGAAGTTGAAGCGAACTCACTCAAAGTGTCACTTCGGACCCCTTATGATAAACCAAACCTGGCAAAACTGGCGGCTATGTTTGGCGGCGGCGGACACCAAAAATCTTCCGGTTTCACCATACCCGGAAAAATAGTTGAGAATGGTTCCGGCCATTGGCAGATAGCTTGACCCAGCCCCACTTTTAAAAAATTACTAATAACTTATATAATAACGGTGGCTAATAAAAATGAATGGCATTATTCTGTGAAAAGTGGAGCTGGCTTGACGTTCTGATAAATTATGATACTTTAAAACGGAGGAACCGAAGGACTAAGGAACCGAAGAACTAAAGAACCGATGAACGGAGGGACCGAAGAACTGAAGGACTAAAGAACTGAAGAACGGAAGAGCCTTTTGCCTAATCCCGAGTCGCATCATCTACCAATCTACCAAGCTACTAATCTACTAAACTAACACCATGAATCTCATACCAACAGTCATTGAAAAAACCAGTTACGGCGAACGCGCTTACGATATTTATTCGCGTCTGTTAAAAGAACGCATTATTTTTTTGGGCACACCGATTACCGAAATGGTGGCTAACAGCGTTGTGGCTCAATTGCTATTCTTAGACTCCCAAGACCAGCACAAAGATATTAAACTATATATCAATACTCCGGGTGGTTCAGTAACCGATGGCTTGGCTATTTACGATACTATGCAATATATCAAATCAGATGTTTCCACTATCGGCATTGGTTTGGCCGCCAGCATGGGTGCTCTGTTACTGGCCGGCGGAGCTAAAGGCAAACGTTTGGCTTTACCAAATTCTGAAATTCTAATTCATCAAGTAATGGGCGGCGCCGAAGGTCAAGCCAGCGATATTAAAATTAAAGCTGAACAAGTTTTAAAAATTAAGGACCGCTTGAATCATATTTTAGCGCTACACACCGGACAAAAATTGGCTAAAATTGAAAAAGATACTGACCGCGATTACTACATGACTCCTGAAGAAGCTCTGCAATACGGCATTATTGATAAAGTTATCAAATAAAAGTTCTTTCAAACCTGCGGATAAACCGCTACAGGAAGGGGGCCTGAAAATGCCGTGGTACAGAAATCGCTGGAGCATTGTTTTGTTCGGTATGATTTTTTACATCGGTGCCAACTTTCTATCCGACTGGGTAGAAAAGGAGGGCTTGATCTTTGTCTCCGCTATCATCTACTGGCTCGGGTTTGTTGTAGTCATCTTAACAGGCCTGAACCTTGAGAGGTCAACAAGACCGCCGAGTAACTGAAATCTCCACAAAAAGGAGAGGGGAAAAAACGTGCAACGAAAAAAGCAATCTAGCCATGGGCTTTTCACCGTAAAGTCCACCAGTATATTTGCGGCAGTCTGTTTGGCAATAGCGGCTTTCATTGCTCTGATTGTCAAACTTCTACCGCCCGGTGTCAACCATCTGGCATTCTAGAATGTTTCCAAAACCACTTTTCCCCAAGGAGGAGACATGAGCGGAGAAGTGAATAGAAGTCGTAGCTGGGCTGCCTTCGGAGTACTAGCCGCTCTCGGGCTGACTAATCTCGCCGATCATTTTTCCTTCGCCAACTACCCTGTTCTATCAATTCCTTTTGGAATATTGGGGGTTGGCCTGCTGGTCTTCAGCATTTGGAGACTCCAAGGACAATAACGACATCTCCAACGCCCCGCTTAACATTTTGTTAAGTGGGGCGCTTGCTTTATCAAATACTAAAAGACTGCTAAAATACAGTCACGCGTAAAATAAATATTCACAACAAACAGGGACGGCTCTTTAATGAGCTGACGCAAGCCCTGTTTTTTTGTTGCTCAAGTTTTGCGCCAGCTTATCAAAGGACAATAGTTGTCTTTTGCGGTGCTGGGGAGGTTAGAGGTCATGCGCCTACTTGCATTCCTGGCGGTTCTATTCCTGGTCGGCTGTTCAACTGTTACTGCTCCTAATAAAGAGCAGTGGCAACTGACAACCGACAGTCAATCTTCTGTCACCAGACTGCAACAGGAGATTGATCAACTGCCGTCCGGTCTGGGTGATCCTGACTATCAAAGGTCAATGGTTGTCAGTAAAGGCTCCTTGAGCATTTTACTGATACCGTTGGAGGCAGAAGATGAGCGGCGTTTCCTGATTCTGATCAGCAGACCACAGCAACAGCCGATCATCACTGCTCTGGGTTTAGCCCAAACCACCTGGTTCTCCAGCAGCCGGGCGGAAACTTTATCCACCTACGAAGGTTGGATTTTCCTCTACAATCTGACCGACGGACAAAGGAGCATCAGCTCCTACTTTGAAGGTCAGACTTTATTGTTCAAAGAGCTGTCCTATCTCGGATCAGGTCTTAGCTATGACCCACTGACTGATGACCGGAAGTTCAGCTGTCTGGCCTTAGAGCTGTCCAGTATTCCAGTTTACCTAAAGACCAACATCCTACTGCCGACAACCGACAGTCAGGCTGTGGCCTTACAGCTGGCTAACCAGTTGGAACTTTGGCTGGCCTGTCTGGCTAGCTAAATATAGCCCCGTCGCTCGCGAGCGACGGGGTTGATTTATTAAAAGCTTTGTGTTATGGTCAGTTTGCTAAATTATCTCTAATTTAGCTTACTAACTACTAACTTGTACTGAACTAAGGATATTTATAGAGTTTCTTGATTCAAGTTATAAATACTTTCCGGTCAATTTGATATCAATCGCGTGAACAGCATAACAACAACATCAAAATTTCTCTCGGCCTAATATTTTAGGCGTGTTGTTATAAACTCCAAAATCCTAATTTCAGTTACAGCTGAAAGAATTAATCAATGGAATATTTTTTGATCCTAGTCGCTTTAATCATAGGCGTGGGATTTGGTTATGTCATCAAAAAATTGCTGACAAAACGCAGTATAGAATCAGCCGAGCAAAAGGCTCATATACTGATTGAGGAAGCTAAGAATAAGCAAAAGCAACTGGTGCTGGAAAGCAAGGACCAGGCTTTAAAAATAATTGAAGAGGCTAAGAATGAGGAGCGTGAAAGACGTAAAGAAATTCAGGAGTTACAAGGACGTCTGGAAAAAAGAGAGACTCTCTTTGATAACAAACTACTGGAGTTTGAAAGTAAACAACAGAAGCTTTACGAACAGTTGGAAAAGATAGAGCATGCTAAAGAGGAAATTAAAAAAATCAAAGAGCAACAGCTGGAGAAACTGGAAAAGGTCGCCGGTTTAAATCAGGCTGAAGCCAAAGACGTCTTATTGAGTTTTGTGGAAGACGGCATGAAAGAAGAGTTGCTGCAAAGAATGCGCAAACTGGAAATGCAGTCTACCGAAGAACTGGAACGTAAATCTAAAAATCTTATCAGCACCGTTATTCAAAGAATTGCCTCCGGCCACACTGCCGAGACAACCGCTTTAATCGTGCCTCTGCCGAGCGATGAAATGAAAGGCAGAATTATCGGTAAAGAAGGACGCAATATTAAAACTATTGAACAGCTGACCGGCGTGGAAATTATCGTTGATGATACACCCGAAAGTATTATGATCTCCGGTTTCAATCCGATTAGACGCCATCTGGCTAAAAGAGTGTTGGAAATCCTAATGGCGGACGGTCGTATTCATCCTGCCAGAATTGAAGAAGTAGTAGCTCAAGTGAAAAAAGAATTGGTTCAGGATATTTCCAAGGCCGGTGATGAAGCCGCTTATCAGGCTAACGTTGTTGGCTTAGACCCCAAACTCCTACAAATCTTAGGACGCTTAAAATTCCGCACCAGCTACGGTCAGAATCAATTGCAGCACGCTTTGGAAGTCTGTCATATTTCCACTTTGCTGGCTCAAGAGCTGGGAGCTGATGTTAACGTTTGTCGTAAAGGCGGACTGCTCCATGATATCGGTAAAGCTTTGGATCATGAGATTCAGGGCGGCCATCCGGAAATCGGTTATGACCTGATGAAAAAGTTCGGCCTATCCGAAGACATCGCCTACATGGCCATTGCCCATCATGAAGACAGCCCCAAAACTCTAGAAGGTGTTATTGTTAAAGTCGCTGATGCCATTTCCGGCTCACGTCCGGGCGCCAGACGCGACTCCTATGAACAGTACATTCAGCGCTTGGGTGAGATTGAGGGCATTGCCAATTCCTTTGATGGAGTTGAAAAAAGTTATGCCATTCAGGCCGGCCGTGAAATCCGAGTCTTTATCAATCCTGAAAAAGCTGACGACTATACTATGAAAAAACTGGCCCGCAAAATTGCCAACAAGATTGAGGCTGATCTAAAATATCCGGGTGAGATAAAAGTTACAGCTATCAGGGAAAAAAGAGTCATTGAATATGCCCGCTAAAGAAAAGATCAAACTAATTTTCATCGGCGACATTGTCGCTAAACCCGGCCGTCGCGCCGTGGCTGAAATTTTGCCTGTCTGGAGAAAAAAATATAACCCGGATGTGGTTATTGGTAATGTTGAAAATCTGGCCCACGGTAAAGGTGTGACTACTAAAACTCTGACTGAACTGCGAGAGGCCGGAGTTGATTATTATACCGGTGGCAATCACATCTGGTCTAAGGAAGATCCGGCCAGTCCGGAGATAAAAAACAGCTTCCAGATTGCCTTGCCGGCCAACGTGGAAAAGACTCCGGAAGACCAGAAATGGTTGGAAATTAAGATTGGCAACAGGTCCTTATTTGTGGTAAACTTATTAGGCAGAGAGGGTATCAACTTCGAAGGAACAGATAACCCTTTTCTAGCTTTTGATAACTTGTATGAGCGCCTAGGACGACCTAAATTACTGGTTCTCGACTTCCATGGAGAGATTACCAGTGAGAAGGTAGCTGCTGGCTGGTACTTTGATGGCCGGGCTTCAGCAGTCCTAGGTTCCCATACGCACATCCCCACGGCCGACGCCAAAATCCTGCCACAGGGAACCGGCTATATTACCGACGTCGGCATGACCGGTATTAATGACGGCGTCTTAGGTGTCCAGAAAGAAATCATCATTGACCGTTTCCTGGACAAAGAAAAAACCGCTTTTGTCTGGGCCGATGAGGGCGAAAAGATTGTCACCGGTGTCTATCTGGAACTGGGTGTTAAAACCGGCCACTGTTTAAAAATCAAACTACTTTCTGAAATTATTCACAACCTCTAACTATTAATAGGGGAACTATGAACAAAGCAGAACTATGCGAAAAAATCGCTACCCAAACCGGCGTCAGCAAAAAGGACGTAGAAACTGTTTTGGATTCATTTGAAAATACTGTTATCGGAACTTTACAGCACAAGGGCGAAGTGACGCTAACAGGCTTTGGGACTTTTTCCGCCCGCGACCGTAGCGCCCGCATGGGAGTTGATCCGCAACATCCTACTCAAAAAATTCAGATCCCGGCCGTCACCGTGCCAAAATTTAAAGCCGGAAAAAAATTGAAAGATGAGTTGAAGAAGGGGAATCGAGTTTCCGAAGACAGAAGCCCGAAGTCCGAAAACCGCGATCTGAAAACCGAGATCTGAAAATAGAAATTCGAAGTCCGAATTCCGATGCCCAGAGTCTAAATAACCAAAAGGTAATTAAAAAAACAGGGAATCTAATCCTGTTTTATTTTTTATTAATATCCTGAATTCCCGACGACAGGAGGGATCTCCAACAACAAACGTAAAGTAACTTGGAGATCTCTCCCCTCCTTCGCTAACCGTGCTCCGCCATAGCGACTACGCGACGGCGATAGCTTCGGAGGGTCGAGAATACAAAATAATACTGGCTCTTACTTAGACAAGACTAATCCCACCCTCCCCCCATCCGGCGCACTACCCGTCCAATCATGAATAGCCGCCATTAAAACACTTTCGCTATAAACATAATCAGCTCCATTTCTAGTGCCCGGGTCATTAGTAATAAACTTGCCCGGCAGATAACCTTTGATGACCAACATATGATAAAGCGGACCGGGTTGTCTAAAATTAGGATTGCCCAATTCTCTGCCGGCCGCCGGTATGATAATTGGGTTGCCAGCATTTATTTCGGCTTTAATTTTATCAATAGTCAAATCAGTAATAATCCTAGTCTGGTAATTATACATAGCTTGGGCCAAGGTGGCTGTCTGGGCCATAGTTAAATCAAAATGCCCACCCCACTTCTCCAACTCCCAACTAATCTGACTATCAATTTCGTCCTGCATTTGTTGCTTGGACAAACTAGTTCCGGCCAAGTAATGATCCACCATTATCAAGCTGGCTTCCTCGCAGGCTTCTTTGTATGGCTCCACCCAATTTCCAAATGGCGCCTGCGCTTGAAAAGGTACGGCTAGGTTGTAGCTAGTAGTTGGTAGTTTGGTAGGTATTGGCTCTTTAGTATCTTCAACGCTCTTTTCAATAGTATTACTTTTTTCTAAAGTTGTAGTCGCTTGCTTGTCGTTAGATTTGACGTCAACTAAGGCTACCGGCTGTGGTAAAGTTTCTCGCGGAGTAAAAAACTCCTTAATATTGACCCGCTGTTGCCAACCCAAAAAAATGACGATTCCTAAAATTAACGCTATTAAATATTTTTTCATATAGACAATCTACCATGATTTGGTTAAAAAAAGAAAGGCTCCTGTTGAAGAGCCTCTCTGTGAGGACAGCCCCGTTATAGGGCTTCCCAAATTGTGACCTTGTTCCCTTGCTCATCAGCGCGCACCTGTTTGGAACGCGCCAGCCTGGCATCAGCCAAAGTGTTGAGCATCCTAATTATGTCTTCAGGCGCTATGACAGGAAACTGGGCCGCCAGCTGCGGAAATTCCGCCCTCTCCACACGGACAAGATGACGATGAACCTCCCAGGCTTCCGGTGTAATGACCGGGGTGGTAATGACGCGACCATTGAACAGCCGTCTCAATCCAAGCACAGGCCGACCTCCTTTGTCATCTCAACATCCAGACGGTCCAGTGTTCGCCTCCAACCTGAACCTGCTTGGACTTGACCACCTTCGCCCGCGTCAACTCCATCAGCAGAGTCTTGACCCGACTTTCGTAAAGAAACGAACTGGCGACAATTTGAGCAATATCCAACTGCCCATGCCGCCGTAGCAAATTCCTGACTTCAATAGCCTCCGGCGACAGAACTGGGACGATCTTGGTACGCGAGCCGAACAAACGCTGAAGTCCGAACAAGAGACACCTCCTTTACCGTCTGCGAAACGTCTGGAAAGCGAAGACTCCCCGAGGGGAGTCTAAAACGCGATCCTACTAGTGGACAGACTATCAATTGCTTGATTAATCATGACCATTACTTTGGTCAAAATTTCGACTGCCAGTAGAAAGACCTCTGGAGCGAAGATCTTGAGTACTAAGAGCAGTAGCATGAAGCCAACTGCGCTGGAACATGATTGGTACATATGGGTGTACCGTCAATGCAAAGCCTGGAAGGAATAGAAGATGACCGACTAGTCATCCCAAGCCACATGTTCGGCTCAAGATATTCTCTTCAGGGCCATAATTAGCTACTGACCTGTATTAAAAAGATAAAGGTTTATTCCTACTAGCTACAGGCTACTAGCTACTAGCTAATCATAGTCCTGAAGAGAATTCGCTAAATTGCAAGGTACTATCTTATTTATACCATAACATATCTATTTATCACACCCCGTATTACGGTCAATAGCTTGGAATCAGTTCAGCTGGAGTCTTGTAATCAA
>CAYTUI010000037.1:0-11398 GCA_964441335.1 uncultured Gammaproteobacteria bacterium | reverse complement strand
CACCGGCTAGACATAAATAATCTGCGCCGGTAATTTTTTTTGCAGTCTTCGCCATTTTCAGGACGATATCTTCTGTAACTTGCTGAATTGCTAACGCTAGATTGCCATGTTCCTGTTCCAGCTGTGATTCTGCCTGGCGTTTTCTAAAACCAAATAACTTTTCCCATTTGGCATCATCAACCATTTTTACGTCGGAGGAGTAAGAAAAAAATTCTTGATTAAGCCACAATGAACCATCTTCTTTAACATCAATTAAATATTTGTAAATCAAATCTTTGTACTCCCGGATTTTCGGCGAGCTGGGATTTCCATAGGGAGCCAATCCCATTAATTTATACTCACCGGAGTTAACTTTAAATCCCAAAAAATACGTACAGGCAGAATAAAGCAGGCCCAGAGAATGAGGAAAATGCAGCTCCTTTTTTAATTCAACTTTGTTACCTTGCCCAAAACCGATTGAAGCAGTAGTCCATTCACCAATAGCATCAAGAGTTAAGATGGCTGCCGATTCAAAAGGCGAAGGATAAAAAGCACTGGCCGCATGAGATAAATGATGCTCACTAAACAGTAATTTTGACCTTTCAATTTTCTGTCCGGCGATTTTATCTAATTCCTTAAGTATCAAACCTTTAAGAAAAAGTTTTTCCTTAATCCAGACCGGCATAGCAGTGAGAAATGATTTCCAGCCTTTGGGGGCGTTAACATAATAAGTTTCTAATAGACGTTCAAATTTAAGTAAAGGTTTATCATAGAATACAATGGCGTCCAAATCATTTAAACTTCTGCCGCTTTGATTCAAACAGTATTTTATCGCTTCAATTGGAAATGCTGGATCATGTTTCTTTCTGGTAAACCTTTCTTCGTGAGCTGCTGCTAAAATATTTTGATCTTCAATTAAAGCGGCAGCCGAATCATGATAATACGCTGAAATTCCTAAAATATATTTTTTGTCGCTATTTTCCATTACCAAGTTTTTTCAAATATGTCTTTTGAATAATTCTGTTTTTTATCCATAAAATAACTATCAGATTTTTTTTGGAAAAAGTGGTGAGTGAGCTCTTTTTCAAACAGGCGGTAAAGCCAAGCCACCGGTACTAAAAAAACAAAAAAGATAATCGTTAAAATTACCTTAGTACTTACAGCACCCATAGCCTCGGCCAGCGTCAACCAGGCGCCGGAAATTTTTGTGGACACCGGATTTTCTTTCAAACTAAGCAACAATAAAATAACAGCTAAAGCAATGAGCCAAACAGCTTTCCAAATCAAAAATAATACTAATACAACCAGGGTTAAGAGCTGGAACGTCTGCACAGTTTCAGACCATTTTACTTTAATCATCAGATCTTAAAAAATGGTGTAAATAAACGGTGCCAGTGCACTGCCTCCAGCAAAAACTAAAATTGAACCAATCAATAGCAATACGATTATCATGGGGATAAGCCACCATTTCTTTCGTTCCTTCAAGAACAAATATATATCTTTAAGCATAGAAATTTTTCAATTGTTTGCTTATACTCTCAAGATTATGAGGAAAAGTCAACTCTTGACTCTTGCTCCAGAAGCCAAAGAATCATAGCTTTCTGCATATGCAATCTATTTTCGGCTTGGTCTAAAATCAAAGAATTTTTATGCTTTACGGCATCTTCAGTGATCTCATAGCCCAGATGACAAGGCATACAATGCATAATTTTGGCTTGAGGCGCAAAACTATCAATCAATGACGCACTTAATTGATACGGTTTAAATTTTTTGAGCCTCTCATTATATTCCGATTCAAATTCCGGTTTAATACTGCCTTGATCAAAAAACTCCATATTCATCCAAGTATCGGTGTGCACATAGTCGGCATTTTTTAAAGCCGCCTTAATATCCAGTGTTCTGGTGACTAAACCTGTAGCCTCGGCCTGGTGATTTAGTTCTAGATCCACACTATCGCTATCTACCCCGGGACAAACCAAGACAAATTCAATTCCCAATTTGACGCAGGCCAACATTAAGGTGTTACTGACGTTATTTTCAATACCCAACCAAACAACTTTCTTGACATTTTCTAGGCCGGAGGAATGTTCAGCCATAGTTAATAAATCACTTAGCGCCTGCGCCGGATGATACTTCTCGCTACAGCCATCAATGACGGGGATTTTTTTATACGTCGCCGCCGTTAAGACACCAACGGCTTGCCGGGCTCTAAACATTAAAATCTGCCCATAGCGCATGATCGCTTGAATTTCCAAAGCAAAATCAGTCAAGGCGAATTGAGTGGTTCTGGCATCCAAGAAAATAGCGTGTCCCCCCAGCTCTGTCATAGCCGCCTCAAAAGATAAACGTGTTCTGGTTGACGTTTTTTGAAACAACATAATCATTGTCTGTCCCCGCAAAACGTTTAAAATCCTTCCTTGGCTTCTCATATCTTTCAACCTGATAGCCAGATCCAATAAATTCTTTAAGTCCTCTGCTGATTGCTCTTTAAGACTAATAAGATGTCTCATATTTTATACATTAATTAAAGGTGATATAATGATACACAATCTAAGGAAATTATGAAACTTCTGACCAAATCATGAATATTGTGAAAAATTTACTGCTCGTCATCATAGGACTACTTATTCCTTTATTCGCTCTGGAAATTTTTGTCAGATTTTCTCATTATAGCTGGGAGCAAATACACATCCAGGATCCGCTGACAAATTTACTAATTTTAACCCCGGACAAAGAATTTATCTACGAAAATAAATGCCTGACCAGTCACCTAAAAACTAACCCGGCTGGTTTTAACTCCCCGTCCTATGATAAAAAGAAACCTGATAATACTTTTAGAATCGCCATTCTTGGCGACTCCTATATTGAAGCTCTGCAAGTCGCGTCAGATAATAACGTCAGCCGTCTGTTAGAAAATAAACTTCAGAACCAAACGAATCAGTCCATCAATTATCAAGTCCTGTCATTTGGCATTTCCAGTCACGGAACATATTCCAATCTGCTCTATTTAAAAGATTATGTTTTGGCTTATGAGCCTGATTTAATTATCAACGCTTTCACACCCACCAACGATGTAACGGACGATTTTATTAAACTTAATTATCATCCAAATTTTTCAACTGATGGTCAATTAATTATAGAAACGCCAGCTAAGCTTGCACATCAGGACGCCGGCTATATAATATTTATAAAATCGCTGGCCAAAAAATCTGCCGCCATACGATGGTTATACGATGGTTATCTTAATTTAAAAAATAATAAAAAAACATCTATCAATAATCCGGGAGCCATACCCCCAGAGTATCAAGTCTTTTTAAAAAACTACCCTGCTGACTGGCAAGTGGCCTGGCAAGAACAAGAAGTCTATTTAAATGCCCTGCGGCAAATGGCCACAGATAATCAATCAAATTTTTTACTGATTTCTTTAACCGAGGGATTTAGAGTCCACCCCCAGTTGGCAGAACAACTTAAGAAAATATATGACGTTGGCTCTTGGGATTTTAATAAACCGGAAGCACAGTTAGAGAAAATCTCCGCTGACAATAATATTAATTAGCTGGCGCTACTACCTATTTTCAAGCAACTGGCACAGTCAACAGATAAATTGACCGTCTTTGACTGTGATGGTCACTGGAATGAATTGGGACATGAATGGGCGGCCAATGCTATCTACGATTACTTAATATCCAACCCTAACTTGATTGGTATAGAAAATACTGCTAACGTAACCAAACAATAAATATGCTTAATAAACTACGCTCAAAAACCTACTCTTTATTGCGCCTTAGTGAAAGATTTACCAAAACCGATATGGTCTATCTGGCTAAAGGTGGCTTTTGGTTAAGTTTAGCGCAGGGAGTTTCCTCCTTATCATCATTAATAATTGCTATTGCTTTCGCCAATCTACTATCAAAAGAAACCTACGGTACCTACAGTTATATTTTATCTGTGGCCGGCATCCTGGGAATCTTTGGCTTACCCGGATTAACGACCGCCCTAACCAAGGCCGTTTCCCAAGGCTATGAAGGTTCTTTTGTCCCGGGAGTTATTAAAGCGATAAAATGGGGTTCAATGGCAGGCCTCGCCGGTTTAATTACGGCCGGATATTATTTGATTAACGGTCAGCTGACTCTGGCTTTATCATTCGCCATCATGTCTGCCTTTCTGCCTTTTATTGATCCATTCGCGATGTTTGGTTCGTATCTTCAGGGCAAGAGAATGTTCAAACTGATGACCCAGTTCAACGTGACTATAAAAATAATTGTGGCCATCGTACTTATCACCACTGTTTATCTGACCAAAAATATTTTCATCATTATTGCCATATATTTTTCTGTTCATGCCTTAACGTATTTCTTTTTTCTTAGACAAGCGGTTAAAAGAAACCCTCCAAATCAGCAGCGAGACCCTGGGCTATATAATTATGCCAAACATTTAAGTGTCATGAATGCCATTAGCGTCGTTTCCAACTACCTAGATAAGATACTGGTCTTTCATTTTTTGGGACCGGTACAATTGGCCATCTATCAATTTGCTACTACTCCACCACAGCATTACCAGAGAATATTTAAAAATGTCGGACCGTTGGCGTTTCCAAAACTTAGTCAGCGCCCGATAGCAGAATTAAAAAAAACCCTACCACTTAAACTGCTTAAATTCTTTCTGGTCATAGTCGTCTTAATAGCCATATATATTCTTTTAACACCTTTAGCTTTTAAAATATTATTTCCGCAATACACCGCTTCAATCATTTACTCGCAGGTTTTTGTCTTGGGTTTTTTGCTTTACCCGAAATCGCTAATCGGTACGACTTTGACAGCGCACGCCAAAAAAAAACAGCTCTATATTCTCAATATAGGCACCTACGGTTTTAAAATTATTTCCCTGTTCATTTTAGCTCCGCTATACGGCATTTGGGGCGTTATTGCCGCCTCGTTAGGCACTGAGATTGTCAGCTTAGTAACTCTAACCGTACTATTTAGACGCCTCAAGAGCTAATCTCAATTTGTCCACAGAGTCATGAATCATTATAGGTTTGCGCTTTAAAATATCCTTCGTTAATTGCACTATTTCCGCCGATTGTTCTAAATACTTATCAATCTCTCGCTCCGAGCTATTTTTAACAAGTAGTGGTAGTCACGCTTTTTGATACGCTCTTTAGCCGTCGCTTGATCAATATCTAAAGCTACTAAATGATCTGCTAAAGGAATTAGATCTAGATACTGAATCAAACCATTTTTGTCTACTTCCCCTTCAAGATTCAAGAAGAAATTATGAGATAAATGAATAAATCCTTCGTCAAAAATAACCGTCTGTCCTGCGCTGACTTTAGCCTTTAATAATTGATAGCCAGCTGCAATTTGTGCAAACCAACCCATAGCTCTACCATTATCCCTGGGCAGAATTAGGCTGATTAAATCTGGGTGCTCCGTTTGAAATTTCTTAAATAATACTTTGCTAGCAAATTTATTATACAAAAATAAATTAACCCTGTTGCCAAGGACAGTTTCAATAGCGGGGCTAAAAGCCTGGAAAGCCGGCAGGCTATCCAAGTATTTAACTGATGTGCTTTTACCTGAACCAGGGATCCCTGTAAATTCAATCTGTATCATACTATAGTCTCTCCCAAATTATATTTAACACTTCTGCAACTACCTTATCCAAAGCTTGGCTTGCGTCAATCCTAATAAGGTTAGAATCATGAGGTTGATTAAAAAAATTCTGTAATTGCTGATACTTGTCTTCCAAAGCTTTTCTACTTCTGGCACTTTTACGTTCTATTGCCCGAGCCACGGGTATATCAAGTAAGATTAAAACATCAGGTGGCTTAATCTTTTCGTAAATTGTCAAAATATTTATTTTATCACGGCCGGTTATGTCTCCAGGTGTGCCCCAGCCAGCTACTGACGGGTGATCTGATACTTGCGCTATTGCAAAACGATCAAAAAGGGAAATAAAACCATTCTTTGATAGTTCCAAACCTTCCTGGTATTTCCTTAATCTTTCTTGAGCAAAAACTCGCTGGACCACTCGATCATAAAGCCTTTCAGCAATCTGAACATTTATAAACTTAAGAAAATAACGGTAATAACGAGCCCTTTCTATTCGAGCTCCCGCTCTACTTGAGCGTTGCCCTTCATTATTTGATGAGCCTAAATAAAAATACCGCGATTTTAACTTGTAGTTTAACTTTTCTTCTACCTCTTTCGCCACTGTACTCTTACCTGATCCATCAAGACCCATAAGGGCTACCGTCAAACCCCCTGCTTTTGTCTGCCGACCCTTATGGGGGTCGACCTTCACCGCTTTAACTTTTCTTCTAAATTGCTTGCTATTTTTTTTAAGAACTAACCAGTTCCGAAATGTAACATCCTGTTTCTGGTTAACAATTTTCCAAAAAATATCTGGCTTTAGATTATTTAGTTCAGGCAGATTAAATAGTTTTTTAAATTTCTCCAGATCTACTCTTGCAATGAGCCACAGCAATTCTCTATGACCAAAAGTATTTTTGAAACCCTTAATTTTATCTCTAGCAAACTTGCGCAAGACGTTCTTAAAGGTAGTTTTTATGCCCGCACGAAGAATGTGTATCAAAAGTTCAAATTCTGGTGCTGGAATCCGTATATTCTCATACTTTTCGTTGCTGGACCAAAAATATTTTTCTAAAGGCAAGCGATATTCTTTATACTTTTTTTTACCAGTAAACAAATAGTAATAAATATGAACATGGAAAAATGCTCCAGTGGTTTTGTCGTACCCCAAAAAATTATCAATCGACTCGATCAGGCAATCTGTGCTGTTAAATATTTTTTTGAAACCATAATTTAATATCAGGTTTTCAAATTCCGCGCGTTGACTTGGATCTACCAACAAATCAAGATCGGTCTTTCCTTCAAGTGACCGGTTCAGTCTAATCGTACTTTTCCAGTGACAGTAATTAATCTTTTCAGCATTGATCTGATCAAAAAATTTTTTTATATACTCGTTCATAAGGACTGTAAAAAACTTTCCAACTTCCTAACATTTTTATCTAAATCAAAATTCTCCTGGGCAAACTGCTTGCCCTTTAAACCCATCGCCTTTCTTAGATCATGATCCTTTAAAAGCGTGCTAACATCTTTGACGAATTGTTCAAAGTTCCGACTGTAAAAGCCAATTCCATTGCTCTCTATCATACTTTCAGGATCAAATGCTAAACTAACGACAGGCTTACTATTAAGCCAGGCTAAAATAAAAACGTCGCCAAAACCTTCTGGCTCGCAAGTGTGCACGAATAACTCTGAACCTCTCAATAATGAGTGAATCTCTAATAAGCTCTTAGGGCCCAAATATTTAACATTAGCCGGTAATTTATCCGGCTGTTCAAAATACTTATATTCAGAGTCCTGAATATTGCCCACCACTAAAAAATCCACATTCAGGTCTTTTAACTCCTGAGCCAATTTCACATACATCTCGGGCTGCTTACGCGCTTTTATGTTAGCTATCCAAACTACGTAAGGCCTAGGCCAAATAAAAGGTTGAACATCGGGACTAATAAAGCCATCATGAACTGTCAGCTGTTTCTTAGCTGGTAATTTATTCAATTGATCAGCATTGTTTGAAACTACAGCCGTTTCAAAGTAGTGTCCAAAAAAATTAAACCAATTTCTAATATTTTTAAAAATAATTAACACTATCGACAAGCTACTACTAATAAAATCTCCGCTAAAATTTGGCATAATCGGATCAAGCTGTTTTATGTCCCGAATATGTGCAGTTGAAAAAACAAACTTAACATTCATCAACCTAGCAATTAGGGCGGACAAAAACAGTTTTTTCTTATTAAACTGCCAATAAACAATATCCGGCCTATACTTCCTTAGCAACTTTACGTAGTCTGAATAAAAATTTTTGGTTATCGGCTCCACAATGTACTCTGTATCATAGCTTTCCGCTTGCGAACCTACTGCTCCATATATAACTTGATGGCCAAATTTTACCAACGTCTTAGCTCTTAGGTCACACTGGACTTCACTGCCACCAATCACATCCTGAGGGTGTTGATTTAAGATAAATATTTTCATAAATATGGGAATTAAACTGACTCTTATAGAACTTATAGCTTACTTAAACCATAATATCACAAATAAATTGAAACCAAAATAATAAAACAAGCTATGGATTAACAAATGATCCAACCGGGGGCTTTATCCTATAGCCAAACGACTGATACTGTTTAGGCTGCTGGTTGGCACCGGCATAAGTCACTTGATGCCCTAAGCTTGTCAAATTAGCCGCAATTAAATCGCACTGAATCTCACTGCCGCCGATAACGTCCTGAATATGCTGGTTTACTATGACAATTTTCATTTTTGTGGTTTCTTACCGATATACATTAAATAAGGGCTAAAATATTGGCTTTCCGCTCCTCTCTTACCAAGAATAGCATGAAAAAGCAAATTGAGGACTACCTGAAAACGCACTAAAAAACGCCTAATTATATGTTTAAATTTATTTTGGCCACGATTAAAATATAAACCAAAATATAAAGTGCCAAAAAAATTACAGAACTGCTGTTCCAATCCCAATTTATTGAAGACCTCGCTAAAATTCTTTTTCACCATAATGTCCAAGTGATGATGATCCTTTAACCCCGGGTCAAAAAAATTACCCAACCAGTAGTTAAAGCCCCTAAAATTCGGCACTTCCACTACCAACGTGCCGCCGGGCTTAAGTAAATTTACATGCTGCTCAATAACTTCTTGCGGATTATCAAAGTGCTCCAAAAAACCCGAAGACAAAACAATATCAAAGGACTCTTTATATTTAGCCTGTAGATCTTCCGAAAAAAAATCTGCCGCAATCACCTGCTCGGGGTTAAGCCCGGCGGAATTGAATCTGCTTCTATTACTTTTCACAGCGCCTTCAGCGTATTCAATACCATACGGATCATAGCCAAAAAGTTTATGCAACTGAATTAAATTCCAGCCTGGCGCCGATCCAATTTCCACAATTTTTAAATTACTGCCTTGGGGTAAATATTTAGGATAGATAACTTGCCATAAAAGATATTCGGCGTATGTTTTGGCGCGATAGCCCAAAATATCTTTAAACCAATCGTAAATATAATTACGTCTCTGCTGATGTCTGCGCTTTATTTGATCACCAAAAAAATTATCCCAATAGCCTGGGTTCGTTAATTTATGTCCATCAACTTCAGTTTGGCTATTTTTCTTCATAACTATAACATTCTATTTAACACTGCCTTTTTCAAAATATTCCTTTTCGGCACCAACGTCCTCAATGTCAATCTTGCGTCCGTCCAGTATGCTTTTGGCGGCCATTATACCCATCTCTAAAGAATGATCCTGATTGGTATATTTAAATCTGCCAGGTCTACCGATATAGTAGAGGTTCTCAAATTTGTCCAAATAATCTTTAACTATTTTTAGATTATCAAGATAAGTCAAGTCATAAATCGGATAATCCTTTCCGCCTTTAATAAGGTAGTAATTTCTGACTTCAGCTCTACTGAAAAATCCGTACTTCTCAAAATAAGGTAAGGCTAGCTCAAACAATTTGTCCTTATCATAATTGTATATCTCATCAGTGGGGTGGCAAAAAAATTCCACGAACAATGAAGTTTTACCCGGAGGTGACATACGATCACTAAAATTCTTCATTTCGCTAATTCTGGCGAACGGAATATCCTTCTCCGGAAAATATATCCATTGATTACGACTAATCCTCTCTCTATTTAAAGTAATAAATAAGTGGACTTGATGACGATAATGCAGATTATCCGCCGCTTTAACTATCTCCACCGGAGGCAAGGGATCTAGTAATTTAATAAAATCCACAATGTGAATTGATTCAATAAGGAAATCGACAGGCAGATTACGTAAGCCTGACGGCGTCTGCAAATCCAAAGATTTAATTTTGGAGTCCTGATAATAAATTTTTGTCGGGTAGCTAGTCATCATCACTTCATTTCCATCGGCTTCAATAGCCGCCCGAATTGTCTCGTAAATAAGGCCGGTTCCGTGTTCAGGATAATAAAATGCATCTACCAAAGTTTTCACATCAGTCTGCCTACCGCCAGAAAATAGCTTCTTTAAAGTATTTTTAACTAAAGTTCTTAAATTCAAGCCTGTGATACGTTGTTTGGCCCAATCGGGGTGGAGATTTTTGGTTGACACACCCCAAATTTTTTCCGTGTAATTAATAATATTTAAGTTGGCTAGTGTCTTTCCAAAGTTAGCTACAGCATAATCAAAAAAATTATTCAGAGGCTTTTTAAAAAGACCATATTCTACTCTCGCCGCAACATAATCCAAAAAAGCCTTGGTTACTGTCCAAAGACCCAAATTTTTTACCACCTGAATCGCATTAATCGGATAATCATAATATTTACCTCTAATGAACTGCTGAGTGTGTCTTTCTACCAGTCTCCATTTTTCATCAAGCAAATTTTTTATAAAATCATAGAGATACTGATTTTTGGAAAAAAATCTATGTGGTCCATTATCGGTGCGAAACTCCAAATCCCCCTCCAGATAAATGTAAGTAATGGCCAGGCCGCCGACGTGATTATTTTTTTCAATCAACATAAATGGCTGCTTTGCTTTGTTAAGCTCCATTGCAGCGGCCATGCCGGCCGGTCCAGCTCCCACAATAACAATTTTTTTATCCATATTCATCAGCGATAATTAACTCTTAGTAGCTTGGAAAAAATAAGCTAACGGGAATCTGAATTTCCATTGCGGTCTTTTCCTGACTATAAATTGGTCTAATCGAATTGACAAAATTAATACTACGCCTCTCATAAACTTTGGCCAAAAAATGTAACTATGACTATAGGCGGCAGTTAAGGGCCCGAAACCCAAATTATATATCTTAATATCCTGGAAACCGGCCTGACTCAATATTTTGTCCAAAGCTTCGTGAGTATAGCGGAAATAATCATTAGGGTCAGGATGATAATTTACCAAAAATGGCACTGACCCGATGAACTGCCCGCCAGTTTTCAAGATTCTAAAACTTTCTGTAACTACATTATTATAATTATATACGTGCTCCAGAGCATTAAAACACAAGACAGTGTCACAACTTTGATCCTCAATACCAAAAGGCTGCTCTAAGTCAATCTTCAATAAATTATCGCCTTCAGAATATTTGTCGGTGTAAATAATACGACGACTATTATCAGGTTTTAAAAAACGATTATAGCTGGCCTTATCACTTTTGGATGCTAAATCAATAACCTGTCCGCTGACATTTTGTTGCGAAACTAAATAGTTGGTCAAGATTCTGCCGAGACTTTTGCCGCGTTTTACTTCGCTCCTTATCAGGACCCTTAAAGCTGGATTAAATTCTACTGTCTTCAATTCTGTCATACTTAAACATTAGTGATTTTATGTCGTTTTTTCACTAAAAT
>CAYTUI010000036.1:0-11993 GCA_964441335.1 uncultured Gammaproteobacteria bacterium | reverse complement strand
TAGCACAATTTTGGGGCAGTTTGTTTATGATTCTGGGCGGGCTATCTATTGGAGCAAAGTTATTAGGCAGAATTATAGGGTATACCGAAGATAGGACTATCACTATAGCCACTGGCTATATTACTTTTCTATTGGGATTAGCCACTGTTGTCGCGCATAATATCTGGGTTGCTGATTGGCGAGTTACGATTACTCTATTAGGCTGGGTCACTTTATTTAAGGGAATTGAAAAGATTGCCTTTCCTGATCGCATAAATAAAAAAGCTCAGATGTTCAAAGGCGGGCAAGTACTTTGGGGTGGTGTAATATTTCTAATCGGCGCTTGGTTTTTTTGGATGAGTCTATAAATAAATTAACTATGGAAACTTTAGAACTAGAACCGCAAAAAATAAATGACTCGTTAGCGGATTATTTAGATATGTATGAAATATCCGGTAGTGACGCAATTACTGCTCACAGTTTGGAAAGATATCTGAAAGATAAGGAGCAGGATGAGGCAATATTACAGCGAGGAGGTAATTCTTCTCGTTCGTTAGCAAATAGAATTGATAGGGCTTTTAGTGCTGAAAAAAAAGATCTAATTATGTTTGGATTGGAGCAGACGAATCCTGCTTGCCAAGTTGTGGCCGCCGAAATGATTCATTTTGTTCCACCGAGAGAGATAGCCGGTTTGATTAAATTAGCTTTAGAACATACTAATCTTGAAGTGCAAATGATTGCCGCTAGTGACATAAATTATGCTCCCATAAATCGGAGGTCTGAGCTTATCATGTTAGCGTTAAATCATCCCAACCCTGATGTCCAGAGCGCAGCGGCCTGGAAGATAAAGCATGTTTCAGTCGAAGATATGTCGGAACTTATTAAATTCGGCTTAAATCACGTTAATCCAGATGTTCAGAAGGCGGCAGCTGAAGTAATTGATTATGCTCCCAAAGGAGAAAGAACGGCTTTGATAAAGTTGGGTTTAAAGCACCCAAATCCTGCTATTCATAAAATAGCGTCACTGATAATTTTGACTGTGCCCAAAGAAGAACAGGCTGAATTGATTGCTCTGGTATCGATGAATATCAAACAAGGTTTAGAAAGTCAAAATCTTGCAATAAAAAAAGAGGCCCCATATTTGATGGAATCATTAGTAGGTGAAAACAAAAAATCCATGAGCGAAATTGTGTCTGCCGATGCAAAACAAGGTTTACATAGTTCTGATCCTGAAGAAAGAAGAGTAGCGGCTGAAATGATAAAATTCGCGTCAGTCAATGATAGGATTTCTTTGATTAATCTCGGCTTAGAGCAAGATGATCTGGAAACGCAAAAAATAACCGTTGGAATGATTAGTTACGCGCCCGATGATGACATACCTAGATTGATTGCTAAAGTTTTGAAAAGCCCGGTCGCTGAATTTCAGAAAATTGCCGCCGAGATAATAGAGTATGCTTATCCTACGGATGTTGCACCACTAATTAAATTGTGTTTGGAACACGAAAATATTGAAGTGCGTAAAATTGCTGCCAGCCTGTTAGGTTATGTTCCTCGCAGAGAAAGTCCCGCACTATTTGATTTAGTAATAAAGCGGGGTTTAGGTGAAGAGCTGATAAAGCCACCCTTATATAGAGGTAATGATATGGATAAGGAGCATTTTTCACGAAAAAAGTTTGCTAAGACCGGTTCTGGCACAACTTTGGTGGGCGGTGATTTAAAAGATAAAGTTATAGTCAGGCATATTGAACCGGAAGCTTTTTTAGCCTGGCAGAAAATTTTTGAAGATCATGAGGTCTGGAGAAAAGCCGGTTTTGATTATGTGCCGATTGAGCCCATTGTTTCATACAGATTGAACAAAACTGGCATGGTAGATGTATTTAGCGGAGTTCTGGATTTAAGTTTACATGAGTGGGGGAGGAAATCAGACAAGTTTCGGGAGGAATTGGAGACACAGAAATACAATATTAAGAAAGTTTTGGAGGATTTACATATAGCTCATGGTCATACGCACGATGGAAATTTTTGCCTGCGTTTTTTTAGAGATGAAAATGGTAAGGTGGATTTTAATCGCGCACCGCGGGTTTATTTGATAGACTTTGACATGGCGGTTTCGCCGAAATAATTAATATACATGAAACAAATTAAACCACACGGCCGAGCTTTGAGAGAGTTTTTTTTCTGAAAGTAAGCACTTGAGGAGCGCTGGGTGAGCCGTAAAGCCGAGGGTTGCTTTTTATATTTGTTAGTTTTTCTTTCTAGTTGACGAAAAGTCTAATTTGATTTACTATCATCTGTTCTCGCTCTTTACACATATAAACCGAACACGAAGGGAGGTGTGTTTTGTCAAAGGCATATGACAAGAAATGGTCATTTGTAGCGATTCTTTCCTACATCTTGATCTTTGTGACCAGTCTTAGTAGCGGTAGCTTCATGGCTGTCTGGAAGGGCTTTGAAGGTTTCCTGACCGGACACAAAGGTCTTGTCGGCCTTGACTCAACCAACTTCCTAACGATCGTTACCGTTATAACCGCCGTCATGGCAATCAACTTGACGGCTAATATCATTATGATTGGTTTGCCGTCCATCCTTCTACGTCGACGGTTGGCCCCTCAAACTGATAAGACGATGGTGAACCTGTCTACCAAAGCCAGGTTAGGGGTGGTGGTGTTTTTTAGCTCAATTGAAGAGCTATTAGTCCGCGGACTATTCCTCGGTCTGCTGACTAAAATACCGCTGCTGTCCGGCACGGTCGCGTTCTATCTGCTATTGGTACTAAGCAATGCTCTCTGGACTTCAGCCCACCTGATGAACTACTCTAAGCAGACCTCGCCTCTAAGGCTGCTATTGCTAGCCCCTATATTTTTTGCCGGGCTGGTGTACTCCTACGTATTTGTTATTTATGGCTTGGCTGTGGCCATAATGGCTCATACGTTGCACAATTTCATTATTTTCGTCTTGGTTTATAACGGTTTCATGCGTCCAGTTTCGTCTCCACAGCCTGAAAAAGGAGATGTCACTCACTAAAGATCGCCCAGGAAAACCTCCTTCGGGCGGTTTTCTTTTTTTTCACCTTAAGCCATAATTTAATTTTGTTGTGTTATACTTAAGCCAGCTAAAATAATATTTTGTAAAAATTTAACATCAATTATGAAACAAATTAAACCACACAACCGGACTTTGAGAGAATTTTTTTTCTGGTCGGGGATAATAGCGACAATTGCTTATAGAATTATTGTTGTTCTAAATAATTACAGCAGTTTTTGGGTTAGTGTGGCTTGGTATGTCGGCACCATCGGATTTTTAATATATTTTGGGCATCGCTATAATATATCAGCCAAAAGAGCCAAACTGATCAGTGACAATGATTTGACTAATAAGGTAAGTACTTGTGGTGCGTTAGGCAATCAGGATAAAGACGCTTTGCAATATATTTTGAGCACATTAGTCAGTACCAAAGAGAAGTGGAATTACATTGTGATTTTTGCGGTCTCGGCTTTAGCTTTAATCGCCGGAATCTATCTTGATTTTCTGCGATAGGCTTTTTTAGGCAGATTTTGGTTTTTTTGAACTGTCTGGAATTTTATAATTGCTGTGCTATACTAGGTAACAATCAAATATATGAACAAAAAGATATTAACAGGCATAATCATAATAGTTGTCATAATTGGGGCTTTTCTAGCTGTGCTTAAGTTTACTGGTCAGGAAGCAAAAGCGCCGAAAATTGACTATTTTATTGCAGTGTCTGAACCAATTGCAGAGCAGGAGGCGGGCTTACCCATTCTTATAAAGGGTCGGGCGTTAGTTCCTGATGATATTGTTGGCTATAGACTGCTTGAAGACAATGGCACAATTCTGGCCGAGGGTTTAGCTGTCGCCAAAAGTCAGATTGGACAAGCCGGGAATTTTAAAATCTATTTATCGTATTCACAGCCCGAGACTGACAAAGGTAAGTTAGAAATATTTGCTCGGGCAGCTGATGAGCCTAATAATCATTTGACCAGTATTCCGCTGGCTTTTCCTAAGGTGGAATCCAAGGATATTTCAGTTTTCTTTAGCAACGCCATGGAAGATCCACAGACTTTAGCCTGCGAAAAAACTTATCCCGACTATCGTCGCATTGCTGTAGCTGAAAGAAGTGATGAAGAATTAGCCAGGTTAGCGGTAGAGTTACTGTTATCAGGACCGACGTTAGCAGATATTAGCGCCGGATTCTTCAGCAATATAAATACTGGAGTAAATATTATTTCTTTGGATATTACTGATCGCACAGCAGTTATTGATTTTGACGAGAATATCGCTTTTCAGGTTGGCGGTTCTTGCCGTGTCAGCGCTATTCGCAGTCAAATTGAAAATACTTTAAAACAGTTTGATTTCATTGATGAGGTTGTCATTATGGTTAATGGTAATAGCGAAGAGGCATTGCAGCCGTAGAGCGAAAATTCTAAACTCTAAACCCTAAATTCTAAACAAATCATAATATCCAATGTGTAAATATCAAATGTTTAAAACATTTGATATTTTAAATTTAGCTATTGTTTAGTATTTAGAATTTAGAGCTTAGGGTTTGTTAAAGAGACCGCCCCTATCTCATTGGCCAATTGGGCTCGCAGTATCCACATATATGATGAGCGGAGGGGAAGTGAGGCTTGACTTAAACGCCAAATTGCTCTAGTTTACTCACAGTTCTTTTGCCAGCAAGGAGGGTAACATGGCAACACTTGAAACGGTGGATCTGAAACAGGCTAGTCGTTCGATTACGTGCGTCTGCGGCCGGAAGATGACGGTTGCAGTCCTGAAGTTTAGTGATCTATGCGGCACGATGATGACGTCCGCACAAGTGACCTGTCCGGGCTGTCAGACCTGCTATGAGAAAGGGACAACTGTTGTCCGAGAGTGGCGACGGTATCGCTTTCGGCCGGTCGCGGCCTAACTCCATTTCATTCCGCCTCTGTTGCTACGGGTTTTAAACCTGTAGCCAGGGGCGGTTCTTTTTATAGAAAAAAGTCGCAAATTCTGTTATAATATTCCCATGGAATTAACACAAGGTATTAGGGACCTTTATCAAAGACTCCTGGCTATTGAGGCTACTCAAACGGTTGATGAAGATGTAGAGAAACTGGAGGTTGACGATATGGCCAGTCGCTTGGCTTTGTTTTATGAAAAGGTCAGAAATACCGTTGACTATAAAGAAGATCAGTTGCTACGACGTTTCGCAATGGAGAGGTTTATTAAGCGCAAGCTGATGATGGACAGCCTTAGACCAAAAGTCGCTCGGTCTATGATAGAGGATTTAATTAGAGCCCGCTATTTGCCTAATGGAACTTTGCCTGAAACGATCATACCGTCAGTTGAGCGGGTGGTTGCTAAATATGAGTATTTATTCCAGTTACTGGAAGGTAAAGCCCAAAAAGCTAAGAACAAAAAGAATTATTATGATTGGCTAGTGGGTATTATGGCCTGCGAGCTGGATATGATATTGGCCTCGGAAAATCGCTCCGACGCTCTGATTGAAGCTTTGTATAATTACGTTAAAGACAGAGTTAAGATTAAGGGACAGGGCTTGTCAATCAGAGAAAAGAATATTCAGTTGTACATTACCATTCATAAAGATTTGTTGCTGTCGGATAATGCCATTATCTCTTATCATTTGATGAATCTGTATTTTCCGGACTGGATTAAGAATGATGATAAACAGCTGATTGAGTATGTGGCGGAAAAATTGCCAAGTATCTATCTCGGTATTCAAGGTCATTTGAATTTTCCGCATCAGGGAAAAATCAAGAATGCTTTGAAGAAGGAGTTAGCTGTTTTTAAGGTTTTGAAGCAATTAGTGGAAAATAATCCGGGTGATCAATTGACCGATATTTTGAGCAAGCCGGAATTATTTGAGGAGGAAGCTAGAAAAATTTTAAAGTCTATCAATGGCAGAATTCGCAACAAAATAACCCGTCGGTCAATCAGGGCGATTGTCTATATTTTTCTAACCAAGATGTTGTTGGCCATTGCTCTGGAGTATCCGTATGATCTTTTTATTGTTCATAAAGTTAATTATTTGGCTCTGACTATTAATGCGTTATTCCCTCCTTTTTTAATGTTCACAGTTGCTTTAACATCGGCTATGCCGAAGAAGGACAGTTATGAAGCTATTATTACCAGTTTGAAGAGCTATATTTATGGAGAGCCGGAATCGCACACTTTATTTTTGCTAAAGAGCTCCAGTAAACGCCGGCCAGTACTGAATAGCATTTTATACCTTTTCTATTTTGTCATCTACGTGATTTCCTTTGGGTTTATTATCTACGCCCTTAAATCTTTGCATTTTAATTATCTAAGCATCGGTTTGTTCATATTCTTTGTGACGGTTGTCAGCTTCTTTGCTTTAAGGATTAGACAGGCCACCAAGGAATATAACGTGGTTAAAACTAGACAGGGCATCTTGGCTTTCCTGCTAAATTTCTTCTCTTTACCAATCGTTAAACTTGGCCAAGCGTTATCTTCAAATATGCGACGCATAAATCTATTTATTTTTATCTTTGACTTTATTCTGGAAGCGCCATTCAAATTATTTATTGAGTCGTTTGAATCTTTGGTTGGCTTTTTGAAGGAGAAAAGAGAGGAGATATATAAAGAATAGCCTATGGTCATAAGTAAAAAACATAAAATTACTACGGTCGGCAGTGGCGTCATGGACATTATGTTCAAGACAGCTGAAGGTGTTTTAATTGATAATCGGCAAGACCCGACCAAACAGCGTTTAATGGGTTTTGAATATGGAGCCAAACTGGTCTCAAATGATGTCAATTTTTGCTATGGCGGTGGTGCTTTGAACTCGGCGGCGACCTTTAACGAATTAGGCTTGAAGCCCCAAGTGCTAACGGCTGTCGGTCACGACGCCCTGGGACGTGATATTCTACGTAATTTAAAGCTTAAGCATATTGCTGACGGGCTTGTTCAGGTTAAGGAGAATCGTGGCACGGCCATATCTTTTATAGTTACCGTTAAGGGGCATGAGGATCGCGTGATATTTTATTACCCCGGAGCGCGTGGTGAACTACAGATTACCGCAGGTTTGGTGTCAAAAATTAGATCCCCATGGATCTATTTGACCTCCTTATCCGGTTCTAAGTGGCAAACTAGTCTGTCTAATTTATTTAGTCATGCCACAAGAAGTAATATCAAAGTAGCCTGGAATCCCGGTGCTGATGAACTTAAGGCCGGTTATGAGAAACTGAAGAGATACTTTCATTTAACTGAGGTTTTAATCCTTAACCTTGACGAAGCGACTGAACTGCTGATGTCGGCTGGTGAGAAAATTAAGCAACCCGTGGCGCGCGATTTAATTAAAAAACTTCATCAATTCGGTCAGTCAATTAGTGTTATTACCCAGGGAGCTAAGGGAGCTTATGTCTACGACGGTAAGAAACTTTTATACAAGTCAGCTTTGAAAAATCGTGTGGTTGTTAATACGACGGGCGCCGGTGACGCTTTTGGTTCCGGCTTTGTTGCCGGATTATTATTGTTTAAATATAATTTAAGCCGCTCGTTATCGCTAGGTATTTGTAATTCCGGTATGGTGGTGTCTAAAATCGGGGCTCAAAATGGACTTATTACTAAAGCGCAGTTAAAAAAACTTAATATATGATTAAATTTTATAGATATTATTTTTTAATGTTTTTAGGTTTAATACTTTTCGGTTTGCCCGTTTTAGCCGCTGATGTTGATTTACTAATTAATAAATCCAGCATTAGATTTAATAAATCAAATTTTGTCGCCGGTCAGAAAGCAATTGTCTATGTTGATGTTAAAAACTTAGGTTCCACTAATGGTTCAGGCAATGTCAATATATATTTGAATACTACCCAGCTATTGGACGGGGGTTTGTCAGTTTCGGTTGTGCCGGGTCAGCCCGACACTGTATTTACGGAGTTTACCATTCCTGATGATGATTTTAGGGTTTATACCGAAGTAACCAATATTTTTCCAGCCGACTCTGATAGCTCTAATAACAGCGTTATTTCTGATTTACAGAGTGTTGATCAGGATAATGATCAAGACGGAATCGGTGATTCAGTGGATACCGATGATGATAATGATGGATTGTCCGACACTCAAGAAGCTGCTAAAGGAACAAATCCATTAAAAGCTGACACCGACGGCGATGGCTATAATGATAGTGTTGATGTTTTTCCTTTGGACAGCAATGAATGGAGTGATACTGACGGCGATGGAGTAGGCGATAATAAAGACTCTGATGATGATAATGACGGTCTAAGTGATACTGAAGAAGCGAAGCTGGGTACTAATCCCAAGAAGGCTGACACCGACGGCGATGGAGTAAATGATGGTCAGGATTTTTATCCACAGGACGCCAGTCGTTCTAAAAAAGAAGAAATAAAACAGCCCGAACCGCAACCCATTACTACCGAGGTCACGGAGCAGGCTGGAACAGACCCCTTAGCACAAAATTCCGCCAGTAGTGTTACCGATGAACAAACCGGGACAACACCTACCTTAGATGAAGTTGGAAAAGAATTGGATAGCGTCAAAGAGGAATTGGCTGATGTTATAAATCCGACTGCCGGTAAAGAGAAGTCAAAAGATGTTAAAGATAGTATTTTAAGCCCATCTAATCCAATGTTCTGGTTAATCGTCATAATATTGGCAATTATTTTGATAATTTTGTTTAAACTAAAATTTGCCGGTAAACCCCGCTTGGCCAAGGTAGAGCCCGAAGATACAGAACCAGAGCCTATAGCTGATTATGATCTGGATGAAACAGGAGAAACTATAGATGATTATATTGATGAAAAAGAGACTTCGCCAAAGAAGAAGGCTATTGTCAAGACGGCTAAACCTGTTAAAATTAAAGTCAGAAAGATTAATATCAAAAAATAGCCCATGTCTATGAGAAAGAGGTTGTTCAAAATTAGAAACCATCAAGGCTTTACCTTACTGGAACTATTAGTTGTAGTAAGTATAATTGCCTTTTTAGCTACTATTTCTTTAGTGGCTTTAGGAATCGCGCAATCAAAAGCGCGCGACAGTAGGCGTCAGGTTGACGCTTTTACTATTATCAAAGCGGCTGAACTGTGGCGTAACGACAATGGTTTTGGTAATTCAGTTGACCGCTACCCGAAATATTGGAAGGGGCTGGGTCAAAACGAAACTATAGAAAAATATGCTATGCCAAGTCCTATTGATGCTATTATTCACAAGGCTTTGGCTAAGGTGCATATTGAGTTAATAGCCGGAGACCCTTCGGGTGGCCCTGGCACTTCATGTACCCAAGGGGCATGTATAAATAATGCCTGTACATTTTATGATGCCTGTACGCTGAAAGCCCCGGTAGGTAGTAGTGGAACTTGCACTACTAATGTTGATTGCGCTCCGGCTGTTGATCACGCGGATTACTATGTCAGTGATACTGAAGACGGTTGGTTACGTGATTTGCATAAATATATTTCTGGTTATCCGCAGGAGCCCGGTGGCCACAATGAATCGTACTTAGATTCATATTTCATTAGTACTCACCCTGAAGTAGTGAATAATCACGGATTGTGCGTTTTTCTGTCCTTTGAACGTGAAACTAATGGTATACCTGACCAGTTTAGCGATTTAACTTTGGATGATATGCCTTATCAGGGTGATCCCAATTGGACTGTTTTGTGCGCCGAATAAATTGTAGTAGAATAAAATCCTAGTGATCAACTAGGATTTTTAATTGGAAATATGGAAAATAAATGGCAAATAACCGAGGCCGCTCCCGGCGCTTGGTTTAATGAATTCCCAGAGCTGGACAACACTGTCCTGCAGGTTTTGTATAATCGTGGTTTAAAAACGCAGGAGCAGATAGATAATTTTCTTTATCCAGATTATAGCCGTGATATTCACGACCCCTATTTATTCAGAGATATGCAAAAAGCGGTGGATAGAATATATCGGGCAATTGAGCAACAGGAGTTAATAATGATTCATGGTGACTATGATGCTGACGGTGTTTCGGCCAGCACAATTTTGCATCTGATTTTAGAAAATTTAGGCGCCAAAACCGAGACCTTTTTACCGCACCGGGAAAAGGACGGGTATGGTATGAATCTCAACACTATTGATTATATTAATGAACACGGTGCTAAACTAATTATTACCTGCGACTGCGGGATTAGTAATTATAATGAAATCGCTAAGGCCAATGATTTAGGCATTGATACGATTATTACAGACCATCATCAGGTGCCCGAAAAATTACCCGCAGCCTTGGCAATCATTCACCCTAAAGTTGCCGGTGAAAACTATCCCTTTAAGGATTTAGCCGGCGGTGGAGTGGCCTTTAAACTGGTCCAGGGATTATTGAAAAGCCCTAAGTCAAAACTTAGCCAGCCGGAACAGGAGGCTAGGGAAAAATGGCTGTTGGATTTGGTAGCAATCTCATCAGTAGCTGACATGGTTAGTTTACAAGGTGAGAATCGAACCCTCGTTAAATATGGGTTAGTTGTGATGAAAAAAAATCAGCGCTTGGGATTGTCCAAACTGATGGAACGGGCCAATGTTAATCTGGACACTTTGGACAGTCGAGCAATTGGTTTTCAAATTGCGCCCAGAATTAATGCCGCCGGTCGGATGGATCATGCAAATGCCGCCTACATTTTACTGATTGAAAATGATGCTAGGACAGCGGAAAAGTTAGCCGAGGATCTTGATCGCTCCAATACCGAGAGGCAAAAACAGACGGAAATAATGTTTAATGAAGCCAAAAATCAATTGGCCGGTGCCAGTGAAGATAAGATTCTGATTTTTTATAAAGAAGGCTGGCCGCAGGGTTTAACCGGCTTGGTCGCCGGTCGTTTGGTTAAGCATTTTGGCAAGCCTTGTTTTATTTTGACGGCTGACACTGAAAAGATTGTGGCTTCAGGACGCAGTATCCCGTCATACAATTTAATGGACGCGTTAAATGCCGCTAAGGATGTCTTAATAGCTTATGGTGGACATCCACAGGCCTGCGGATTTAGATTAAGCTTTGAGAAGTTAGAGGAGTTTAAGGAAATTATAACCGAACATGCCAATAGCCATATAGATTTAGCCGAGTTCGGTCCGGTTATGACTATTGATAAGGAGTTGTCATTTCAGGATATTAAATGGGAGGCGGTAGATTTGTTAACGCAATTTGAACCTTTCGGTATTGGCAATGAAAAACCGTTGTTCGTCAGTCGGCAGGTGACTGTTACTGATGTTCGCGCTGTCGGTAAGGATGCGACTCATCTTAAATTAATCTTAACGCAAAATAATAAGACCATACCGGCCATTGCCTTTAGTCTGGCTAAGAGCAATATTCAAAAGGGTGATTTGGTTGACATTGCATTTGCAGTTGAGATCAATCGCTGGAACGGTAATAAAGAGATTCAATTACACGTAAAGGATATCAAGAAATAATATGGCTTGGAAATTATATACTGACGGCGGTTCACGTAATAATCCGGGGCAGGCGGCCACCGGCTTTGTCCTATTCAACGAAAAAGGAATTGAAGTTGTCGCTGAAGGTAAGGCAATTGGCATTGCCACTAATAACGAAGCGGAGTATCAGGCATTAATTCATGGCTTGGAGGCTGCGCATAGGCATAAGGTAGTGGAGCTTGACTGCCTGCTCGATAGTTTACTAGTTGTTAAGCAGATGAATCGCGAGTATAAGATTAAGGATGCTAAATTGGCTAAATTGTTTGTTAAAGTTTGGAATTTAATTCCCAATTTTAAAAAAGTAACATTTGCGCATATTCCTCGCAGTAAGAATAAAAGAGCGGACGAGCTGGTTAATATAGCCTTGGACAAGTTGGGGTAGCTTGATTTTTTAGCGTTTTTTTGGCATTTTATATCTATGGCAATGAAAAAAAAGGAATTAAATTGGCCGATATTCGGTAATGACCGACAGATCGCGCTCCTCAAGAAGGCAGTGCTGGAAAATTCTTTGGCCCATGCCTATCTGATTTATGGTCCCCGAGGTCTAGGGAAGAAATTTATAACGT
>CAYTUI010000035.1:0-14667 GCA_964441335.1 uncultured Gammaproteobacteria bacterium | reverse complement strand
TTTTTTGTGTTGCCCTCTTATGTTGGTGACCAACCAATTAAGTCCGGCCGCCATAATTCCGAGTAGCCAGCCACCGTACAGCCAGACGTAAAAAAAGTTAAGAACAGCCAGCAACCAAACTTTTTTATTTCTAAGACAATAAAAAATTAGTAACAGCCAGATTAAAGACAAGCTATTGGCTTTAATTAAACTTAAACGAAAGATAAAAGAAGAACTAAATATCAGTAAGAACGTAAAGGCTAAGGCGTGTTTGTTGCCTTGTTTATAAATTAACCAGTAGAAAGCTGTGAAAAACAACGCTCCGAAAAATATCGTGGCCAGCTTAACAGCATAAATGGGGTTGCCAAGTTTTACAAACGGCACCAATAATAAATGATAAAGAAAATGATGGTCGGTAAAATTTAATGTTAGGGTGGTGAACTGCATCCAAGGCAACGATCGCCATAATTCACCTCGTGATAACAAGATGGCCATTTTGGCATGATAGAATCCATCCGGATCGCCCAGATGATAGTTAAACTGTAGCCAAGCCAATAATATAAAAAACAACAAAAAAACCAACAGATAATTTAGCTTCTTGCTGATCAAAAATTGACCTATTTTCATGGGGGCATTATAGCATATTAGGGGGTAGGTTGTAGGAAGTAGGTAGTAGGAAATACACGAACGTGAATTAAACTCCGCACCCTAACCTCCCCTGCACATGTCCACCTCTGGTGGAAGGGGAGGAATTAAAGCCCGCCCGCCACGACTGCTCATCGAGTCTGAGCCTGAGGGCTTATCCCTCAGAGTCGAAGACTGTCGGGCATGTCGGGCGGGGAGAGGATTATAATATTGTTTGGGAGGATAAAAAACGTAGCACATATATCATAGCCCGACAAATGAGACGACTAAATAGTAAAATAATATCCTTCTACGTACAAACAAAATTGAAAAGGCCCTCTGCTATCTGATGATAAACAAAGGGCCTATTCGGGCGGCCAGCTGGCAGAGATTTTGCTAATCATCGCCACCAGCAAACGATCAACATGAAACCAATACTTTCGACCACAGCTGGGGCACTCAATAATTACTTCGCCGGCGAAATCACGCCCCAACTTGTGGAATGGATGGTAGTGAAAACCCGCCACATGTTGCCAGCGTTTTTCACGATCATTGGGCCATTTATGCTCGCACAACTTATGCGGGCAATTCCAATTTTCGCTATAGGGGATAGCCTCGATGGCATTAAACCCCCAAGATTCCAACCTCTCCTCTAGCACCTCACTAAGACGCGCTCGAAATGTGCTTAGATCGGAGGCATTAGACGACCAACCTGGGCAATTTTCAGCCACATGCCAAGCAAGGTACTCGGGACAATCAAAGTAATAATCCTGACCACAGGCTTGACAACTGATGACCATCTGACCGACGTTCATAACTTGCTCTTCCTGCGTTTCAGCCTCCGCTGTTCCGCTCCAGCCTACCACCCTGGGAGACCAATCCTTGACTTGCTCCAAGACGTGCTTGAAGTTGCAGTTAGGGCACACCGATCTCTGGGATGAAAACTTTATGCCCCGAAGATCATGCAGGCCCCAAGCTTTGAGCTTAAAAATCTCTGACATCGGTCACCTCCTTTCACTTTGGCCAGTTGGGGCACCTCGCAATCAGGGCTTGAGTTAGTCGCACATCAGAGTGCAACCAGTACTTGCGCTGACAATGTGGGCAGAGAATGATGACTTTACCAACGTCCATCCACTCCTCATCAAAATCAGTGGGCTGGCGGTCAACCACGAAACCAACAGCATGTTTCATCCAGTCTTCTGTGGTCGGCAGAGGAACAGTTTGCCCGGCGAAAAAGAAACACTGCGGGCATTGATAGTTACCATTATGCGCGTCACCAATATATGGCGACCCCCAAGACTTAAGTTCAGTCATCGGTAACCTCCTTTCATTTCGGCCAGTTGGGACAATGCATAGCAACCCGATAGGCCAAACACACGGACAGATGGAACCAGTACTTACGAGTACAGTGTGGACATTCTATGACCACCATGCCACTGTTATGGACATCTATCTCGGGATCCCCCGAAGCTTCCGACCCATTCCAGCCAACCGTATGTTTAGCCAGCTTTACCAATTCCTCCAAATCAAGTTGTTCGACGACATACTTATGGCAGTGCGGACAAACAATCCGGGCGTCACCGTGTGGGAGAGCGGTGATTGAAGAAAAGCCCCAAGCCTCAAATGAAGGCATCATTAACCTCCTTTCCGCTTCTAGAGTTAAAGTACAAAACGACAGCTAAACTTAGTAAAAAATGGACAAATAGTCAAGTAATCCGTGTGGCTTATAGCTAATGGCAAATAGCTGATAGATATCCGTGAATTTAGCTCCGCACCCTAACCTCCCCTTGGCAAGGGGAGGAATTAAAGGAGAGGATTGAAATATTGTCTGTAAAAAGCAAAAAATACCCAGCTTCACCCGCCTGCGGCGAGTTCGCAGCGCTTCGTCCTCGTGCCTCGGACTACGCGGGGTTGTTTTCCTGCCGGAAAACAAAAAATCCCCGTCAAGCATGGCAACGGGGATTTGTAAACACGGCATTTTATTTCTTCATCCGCTCCTTAAAGTAATCTACCCAGGGAATGGCCTCGGCCTCAATACCGGCTTGATCAGCTAATCGGAAAGTTAAATCTGAACACCAGCTTAATGCCTGCCAAGCCTGCGTTAACTCCATACCCTCATGAAACTTTTGACTCATTGTTTGAAACCCTTGCTTCTTAATAACAGCTTTAGTAACCTCGTATCTTTTCTGTATTCTTGGATGATACTTATCTGACTCCAGAAACACAAACATCCAATTTCCAGCATTGTTCTTTAAGGAACCCAAACCCTCCAGCAGATGGTGATTAAGTTCGGGCAAAGCAAAGTACGGCGCAAAAATCTTAGCCGTCTCATTAAACTGATTACTCATAACATGCGCCACTCCTAATAAATGTTCAGAGGCGATAATAACCATTGATTTACCCCCCAAAATTTTTAACTGACTAGCACTAGCTTTCGGCGACTTAATTTTTTCTATCAGAGCCCGTAAATGATGGGTGTCAAAATGAACCAGTTTGGCACTTTTCAAAACCATGAGCAAAGAACCGATTGAATAGCCCAAACCCAAGCGCGGCTGACGCGAAGGATTATAAGTTTGTTTAAAACTATAGTGAGAGATGTGATTGCTAACAGCCCAGCTGATCAATTTTTTCCCGCTGGCAATAGCTACTACCGAATATTTCAAATGTTTGGCTTGCTGTAAGCAGGCTAAAGCTTCTTCAGTTGTTCCAGAATAACTAATGACAACTACTAAAGAATTCTGGCTAACAAATTTGGGTAAAACATAATTATTAACAATAATGACAGGAACTTTTAATTCCTGCCACAAGGCATATCGTAGCCAATCAGCCGCCAAAGCCGAACCACCCATACCACAGACAACGACGTTCTGAATCTTTCGCTTACGGACCTTAAAACTCTTCGGCCAGTCGCCCAAAACTTCCAGGACTTGGTCCTTAAGGTGTGAGATAGAATCTGCTACCTTTTTATTTCCGCTGGTCATGTTGTCTGGTTTTGGCTAACGATTTTATTTTGTCCACATTATGGCTACTGGAGAAAATTACGTCAAGTGTATAACTCGCCAGCTGGACAAGAAAACTCAAAATTCAAATAACAAAAAACAAAGAAAGACCTTGTTTTCCTTATAAAGACATGCTAATCTAACCCTCGTCAGGCTCCCCCCTATTACTCCGCCCAGAGGGCGGTCGCCCTCTGGGCGACATTCCTCAATCCTCATCACTCATTACTCATAACTACAATGTCCGGACATTCTAAGTGGGCTACAACTAAACGAAAAAAAGAATCCATTGATGCCAAGAGGGGCAGTTTGTTTACTAAATTAGGAAAAATTATTGCAGTAGCGGCTAGAGACGGCGCTGACCCCAACACCAACTTTAAACTGCGCATGGCCGTTGATAAAGCCAAGAGTTACAGCATGCCCAAAGATAACATTGAGCGCGCCATAGCCAAAGGCAGCGGTCAGGGTGGTGAAGTTGCGCCAGAAACGGTTATTTACGAAGCTTATGGGCCGGAGGGTGTGGCTTTAATTATTGAAACTGTGACCGACAATAAAAATCGGACCGTCTCCGAAATTAAACATATACTTAGTAAACACGGCGGTACTTTTGGCAGTAGCGGCAGTGTCATGTGGCAATTCCAGATTCAGGGAATAATTTATTTAAAAAACGAAAAGATTACCGATGAGCAAGAACTACAGCTGATTGAGTTGGGCGCTGATGACATTTTAACTAGTGACGATCAGGTTCGTGTCATCTGTGCTTTGGAAACATTACAGCAAGTTAAACACAATATTTCCGAGTCAGGACAATTTGAAATAGACGAGGTTACTACCGAGTATCACGCTAAAGATTTGCTGACTCCTAAAACACCGGAAAAAATAATTTCTTTATTGGAGGCTCTTGATGAAGATGATGATGTAAACAACGTCTTTACCAATGCTGACATTTAATTAATGTCTGTGGGCAAAAAAATTATCATGGGAATTGACCCGGGTCTGGCTGATACTGGTTGGGGGGTGATTATTAAAGACCAACACCTATCTTTTGTTGCCTGTGGTTCTATTAAAACTCTTAAGACAATGCCTCTAACCAAACGCCTTTTAGTGTTAGAGAAAGAGTTGGGGAATTTGTTTAAAAAATATCTGCCGGATAATCTGGCGATTGAAAAATTATTTTTTAATACTAATACTACGACCGCTATTAGTGTGGCTCAAGCCCGCGGAGTCATATTGTTGGTGGCTGCGCACCACCATTTGGATATCACCGAACTAACACCCTTACAAATTAAGCAATCACTTACCAATAGTGGTCAGGCTCCTAAGGACCAGGTCGGACGAATGGTCGTAAATTTGTTAAAATTACCTCAACTGCCAAAACCTGATGATGCTGTCGACGGCTTAGCCTGCGCCATAGCCGCCGCCGGACATTTAAATTTAAGGTCTTTGCTATGAAAAAATTGAAAATTGTTTCAGTGGCCTCTGAAGTAGACCCTTTCTCTAAAACCGGGGGTCTGGCTGATGTGGCCCGTTCACTGCCAAAATCCCTCCAGCGTCTGGACCAGGAAGTGATTATCATCACGCCCTTTTATAAAAATGTCATTGATATTAAGCGATTTAAGCCACAAAAAATTTATTCTGACATCAAGTTACATGTGGACAAAGAGCACGACGTAACTGTTAGCTATTATAAAACAGAGCTGGTTAAAGGTTTACCAGTATATCTAGTGTCAGCTGATAAATATTTTGGCCGAAAAAATGAGTTGTATGGTTCACGAATTGAAAACACCAGATTTTATGTCTTTGATGTTGCGGTGCTCAAATTAATTTCGCTCTTAAAATTCCAGGCCGATATTATACATTGTCATGACTGGCAAACAGGATTGATTCCCGAACTCCTAAAGAAAAAATTTAAGGACAGCAAAACTCTGTCCAACGCCGCCACTGTTTTTACGGCTCACAACCTGGCCTTTCAGCTAGGCCATAACTGGTGGGAAATCCCCGGGAAGTTGCGTGATAATGGTCGCAGTGCTTTACCAAAATTCAGCGATGAGGCTAGTATTGAGAGGATAAATTTTGCCAAACGGGGTTTTCTTTATGCGGACGCTATCAGCACCGTTTCCGAAGCTTATGCTGAAGAAATCCTAAAGAAAAATTTCGGTCAGGATTTGCATTTAATTCTACAAAATCGTCGTCATAAACTTTTTGGCGTAGTTAACGGTATAGATTACAATGAGTTTAATCCTTTACGAGACAAATCTTTGAAAGTAAATTATGACCATAATAAAATCCATCGCAAGAAAATAAACAAAGAGGCTTTGCAGAAAAAATACAAACTGCCGAACAATCCAGATATTCCGATTATCGTTATGACCAGTCGGGTAGCTGAACAAAAGGGTATTGATATTCTGCTCCCGATTTTACCTATACTTTTAACCAAGGAATTGCAATTTATTATCGTTGGAGATGCAAATAATTATTATGCCAAGAAACTTAGATCTCTAATGAAAAAGTTCCCCGACAAGATGTTTTGGGGGCCCTTTGACTACAAAAATGATTTTGAGACCATGCTTTATGCCGGCGGGGATATCGTTCTTTTACCTTCACGCTTTGAACCCTGTGGTATTGTCCAACTAAAGGGCTTAAGATACGGCTGCGTCCCAGTAGTACGGGAAATCGGTGGCTTAGGAGAAACGGTCAGTAACTATGACCCCATTAATGACGCTAATGGCATTGGCTTCGTTTTTAGAGCTTATAACTCCTTCAGTCTAAACTTTGCCCTAGCTAGAGCTTTGGAAACTTATAAATACAAAGACGTCTGGAAAAATATGGTTATCAGAGGCATGAGAGCTTCTTTTTCCTGGGATTTGCCTGCCAAAAAATACCTCATACTCTTCAGACTAGCTATAAAATTCAAAAAAGAAGATGATAACGTCAAATAACAAACCTACTATTAACTGGGTAAATTTCCTGCATATTTACCAGCCTCCTTGGCAGCAGCACGATGTTATTACTAGGGTGAGTCAGCAGTCTTACCAAAACATTATTAGCACCCTGCAAAAATTCCCCAACTATAAAATTACTTTGAACATTTCTGGTTCTTTGACCGAACAATTACTTTTCTTTGGCTTAAAAAAAGTACTAGACAATTTTAATGAGTTGGCTAAAAGGGGCCAAATAGAGTTTGTCGGCAGCGCTAAATATCATCCGATATTGCCGTTAATCAGTGCCAAGCAAGTCATTAGACAAATCCAAGAAAATGAAATTATAAACAAAAAATATCTCTATAAGTTTAAGCCCCGAGGTTTTTATCTGCCGGAAATGGCTTACAGCGATAACGTAGCTAAAATAATTAAAAAATTAGGATACCAATGGATAATTCTGGATGAAATCTCAACTAATCAAAAACTACAGCCGACTTCAAAATATTCTATCAAAAATATAGGTTTGGATGTTATATTTAGAAACTCACAAGTATCTAGGGGTTTCCCGCCGGAAGAAATATATAAATTAGCCCAAGCTGGACAGATTGGCGACATTATTACCGCTACCGACGGGGAACTTTACGGACACCATCACCAAGACTGGCAGGATCATTTAAAACAGTTGCTGGAAAAACCAATAGTTAAATGCTGGACTGTCAGCTCCTACTTACAAAAGTTAAATAATATACAACCGCTCACTTTAAGAAAATCCAACTGGGAATCTACAGAAAAACAACTGCAATCAAACAAGCCTTATTTACTTTGGTCTAATAAAAATAATAAAGCTCACCGCTTAGCCTGGACGTTGGCTGATTATGCAACCGTAGCAATTGAGGGGAATAAAAATGATCCCAATCTTTTTTGGGCGCAACATCATTTAGATAGAGGCTTGTCTTCCTGCTCTTTTTGGTGGGCTTCGGAAATCAAAACTTCCGCTTTCAGCCCTCTGTCCTGGAATCCCGATGAGGTTGATAATGGCTTAGAGGAGCTAATCAGAAGTCTACGCTCTCTTAATAATCTGTCTAAAGATAAAAAAATCATTGCTGAAAAATTATATATTGCCGCCAAAAAAGAAGTCTGGACTAGGCATTGGAGAAAACATCATGATAATCAAAAATAAATTTAAGTTCGAAGAAGTGCAAAAATTACTTAACCAAGCTTTTTTGGTCAAAATTTTTAATATTGTTTTAACCAGCTACTATCCTGATTTTAAAAAAGTTATAACGCTAAACAAAGAAATTTATAAACAACATTACCGCGGACCCCGTCGCTTCCGTTACGTTATTGGTTGTCAAATCAAAGCTCAAGTCGGCGACCGAGAAATTATTAAAGATTTTGTTATCGGTTCCAGCAGTGATGATTCTAAGCGCATTGCCTATTTTAATTTACGCATGTTACGCGAGCATGATTTTGATAAATCCGACCTCCAAGTCACCAAGCCTGTTGCTTATCTGCCCGAACTTAAAGCTTTAATTTATGAGGCGACGCCGGGAAAAACTTTTTTTAGTTTTTTTAAAGAAAGACCTACCTTTGAGCAATTACTTAATCCCTTAGAACTATCAGCCCGCTGGTTGCAAAAACTACACACTCTAGACCCGACAATCCTACATAGCCCCCTAGCTAATAGTTATAGCTATCACAGCATCATGGATTACTTGCGCCGTTATCTACCACGATTTACTAAGGTTTCAGCCACTGAAGGGCAAAAATTACAAAGGGTATTGACGCGTTTAACGGATTATGAAACAGGCTTTAGAAAAAATACTAAGCCTTGTATCATTTTTGGCGATTATCATCCCGAAAATATCATTCTGGATTCTTTGAACAGTAAAAAACTAATAATGATAGATCTAACAGATTTAAGCTTAGGTGACCGTTACCGCGATGTCGGCACTTTTATACAACAATTTGATTTCATGAGTCAAAATTTCCTGCCCCGCAATCAAATAAATGATTTAAAAAAACACTTTGTGAAATCGTATTTCCACAAAGAATTCCACGACCTTAAAGATTTGGATATTAGACGCATTAACCTTTATCAGGCCTTAACAGCCGTACGTAGCTCTGTTTGGATGTTTGATTTTAGCGATGCTAGAAAAGCCTCACTGGAACTACTAGATGATGCCGACAAATTCCTGGATAAAATTGATCAGCATAATATCTCTATTAACCTACGATAAATGAGGCATCTATTAATTTTTGAAGGCGGAGAACTGGTTGGCAAGAGCTACTCTATATCCGAAGTTTATAATCAGCTGGAAGAAAAATATCAAACTAATAACTCTATTTTAAACGGCTGTCATTGGTTAAATTGCGATATTGGTCTTTTTGGCGATCAATATGGTCGGCTGGCTATTGAAAAATATTTGGAGTTGGTTGAACAGATAACCGATCGTCATATCATTCTGGAAAAATTTCATCTTAGCGATATGGCCTACTCCCTTTTTTATCAAAAGAAGAAAATAAGCTATAATGATATAGAAAGTCGATTACTTGAATTAGGCGCCAGGCTTATCTTCTGCCGGACCGCTAACAATTTGGAAATATTTCGCGAACGGTTAGCTGACCGTTTAGCTCTCTACCCCCACTATCAAAGAATTGCTAAAACTCCCCAACGATATCTGGAGTTGCAAAATGTCTACCAACAGCTTATCAGCGAGTCTAAACTTCCGACTTTAACGGTTGACACCACAGTACTGCCTAATAAACAAATTACTAAGGAAATATTACAATGGCTGAACGAATAAAAAAAGCTCCTACCCCAAAAAGAAGACACCAATATTTTGATTTACAAATGCATTCTCATTTTTCCGACGGATCAAAAAGTCCGACGGAGCTGGTAGAACTATTACGTAAAAAAAACATTGTTCTAGCCTCTTTAACTGACCATAATACTATTCATGGACAATATGAATTTATCGGCGCCGCCAAAAAATATAATATTAAAACTGTCCCGGGGGTGGAGCTGTATGCCAGATATAAAAATCGCGGACTGCATATTTTAGGCTATGGCATTGATATTAACGACCCCGAGCTCCATGATGCTTTGCGCGAAACCCAGCATGCTAGAAAAAAACGGATTGAAAGTTTAGTTCACCCTTTAAAAAGACGGGGGCTAAAACTTGATATCAGTGAACTCTTTCACCAACCGTCCACTTATGTAGGTATGGTTAATGTGGTCCGGTCTTTGAAAAAAAATCCCCGAAATTTACGAGTTATTAGCCATGTTTTAAAAAAGACCAAGTTTGATTACTACGAAATTTATAATGCTTTTTTTGCCAAAGGCATGCCAACACATTTACCTGAAGAATATCTACCATTACCGACAGTTTTGGGTCTTATAAAGGAAGCGGGGGGCATTGCTGTAATCGCACACCCAGGCCAACAGCTAAAATTTGAGGACGATAAAGTTATTAAAGAGTTAAAGATGCTGGGCTTAAAGGGTATTGAGTGCTTTTCGTCACATCATAATTGGGATCAGACGGCCCATTATTTAATGCTGGCCGACCACTATAGAATGATTGCCACCGGTGGCAGCGATTACCATGGTGACTTGCCCGGTGATTACATTATTGAAAACTACTACAACTATACCTCCCTGCCAATAGAAATCTATAAAAATATTAAGGTTTTTTAATGCCCAACAAGAAACTAGACGTCCTTCATATCGCCGCCGAATGTTCGCCTTTCATTAAAGTTGGCGGGCTGGGCGATGTTTTAGGCTCTCTACCCAACAGTCTGGCCACTCAAGGTCTGAAGACCGCCGTCCTACTACCAAAATACGGTCTGATAAACGATAAGAAGTTTGGTTTAAAAAAAGTTGCTGACAACATTGTGGTTAATATTGGAGTTCTACCAAAAAAAGTCGCTCTTTATTATACCCGACTACCAAAATCTAAGGTTGATTATTATTTTCTAGATCATCATATTTTTTCCGGCCACAATATCTATAGTAACACCAGCAAATTAACATCTATTGAGCGCTTCACTTTCTTCAATAAGGCGGCGGTTGAGGTTATCAGACAATATCTGCCCCGACCAACGGTCATTCAGGCTCATGATTGGCATGCCGGCCTAATACCAACCTTTATTGATCAAGCCTCGCAGCACTATGCCGGCTTTCATCAGATCAAAACTCTTTTTACAATTCACAATTTGGCGCAACAAGGACAAACCAAAAGGGATCTGATTGATTATATGAATATCTCACCGGAACAGGAACCAGCTTTAATGGAAGACTACTACGATGATGACTATCTAAATTTGATGAAAATAGCGATTCTGTCAGCCGACTTAATAAATACTGTCAGCCCCAACTATGCCAAAGAAATTTTGACCAAAAAATACGGCGCTGGATTGGAAACCTATTTACAGCGCCGAAGAGGAGATTTGTCCGGCATACTTAACGGCATTGATCTTAAAGAGTTTAATCCCCAAAAAGACCACGAGTTAAAATACCACTTTAAAAATCCCAACTGGATTAAGGCTAAGAGTCAAAATAAAACACAACTGCGTTCAACACTTGGTCTGCCAGATACCAAGGGCCCACTTTATGGCCTGATAAATCGTTTAACAGATCAAAAAGGTTTGGACATTCTAATACCGTCTTTAAAAGCATTCCTAAAAAAAGATATCCAAGTGGTTATTTTGGGCACTGGTAATCCTACTTATCACCAGCAGTTAAAAAAGCTATCTCAACAATATCCTGATAAATTGGCAGTTCGCCTAGAGTTTAACTTAACTTTGGCTAAACAAATCTACGCTGGCTCTGACTTCTTTTTAATGCCCTCGGCTTATGAGCCTTGCGGTTTAGGACAAATGATTGCGATGCGCTATGGTTCGGTGCCTGTTGTTAGAATTACCGGCGGTTTAAAAGACACTGTGCAAAATATGCTGACCGGTTTTACCTTCAGTAGCTATACGACTAGCGCTTTAACAAAAACCTTGGTTAATTCCCTAAAATTTTATCAACGTAAAAAAAGCTGGTATACTTTAGTAAACAACTGTTTACAACAGGACTTTTCCTGGGGTAAATCAGCTCAAGCCTATATCAATCTATATAAAAAATTACAATGATTAAAAAACCGGAAATTCGTAAAGATTACATTCAGGATAAATACGTTATTATCGCCCCCCGCCGCAGTAAGCGCCCGCACGATACTGAATATGTCAGCACTAAAAAGTTAAGCGAATTAAGTGGCTCTGTATTTAGCCCAGAAAAACTTAAAAATGAAAAGGCTATCTTAACAATTGGACCCACAAATAACTGGAAAATTAAAGTTTTATATAATAAATACCCAGCTGTTTCCAGAGATAATTCCAAAGCTTATGGTCAGCAGGAAGTAGTAGTAGAGACTCCGGATTTCCGCAAAGAAATGGACCAGTTGCCTGTCAGCCACATAAAAAATATTTTAGAAGTTTATGCAGAGCGGACCAAAGAGCTAAGTAAAAACAAAAAAATTCAATACATCTTAGTTTTTAAAAATAACGGCGGTGTGGCCGGCGCTTCACTGCAACACTCTCACTCCCAAATATTTGCCACTGATTTTATCCCTCCCCATCTTTTTGACAAATCACAAAAACAGCAAGAGTATAAAATTAGAACCGGTAACTGCGTTTACTGCGATGTTATTAAAAAAGAGGGCCGGAGCAAACGTTGTGTCTATAAAGACAAATATGTTATAGCTTTTACTCCTTATGCTTCTATGTTTAACTACGAGGTCTGGATTATGCCCCTCCATCATCATGACAACATTACCGACCTTGATGATGCCGAACTTAATTCCGTAGCTAAAATACTAAAACACATCCTTAAAAAAATCGGTCAATTGCGCTTACCTTATAATTATTACTTTCATCAAGTTATCAATGATAAAGATCAGCACCTGTATATTAAAGTCGTGCCACGCGGTTCTGTTTGGGCTGGGGTGGAAATAGGTTCGGGTATAGTAATTAATCCAATCGATCCTGATGAAGCGGCCGCTTACTATCGTCAAGGTAAACCTAGCTGCAAATAGAAAATATAAAAAACAGATCTAATGCGGTCTGTTTTTTGATATTAACAAATCAATTAAATATAGAAAACTGAAGAACAGAAGAACAGTCAACAGATAATATGCCCAGAACAAAAAAATGAACTCTGGCGGATATAATCTGATAATCAGATCTGTCTGTGGGTTAAAATGCCAATTGCCTTGCGGAAAAAATAGTTGGTGGAAGCCTTCAAAAACTTTAGAAAATAAAAAGGTTGAGGAAATCGCCAGTAAAACAGTTAATCCAAGTCCGCTCAAGGCGATTGATTTTATATTTTTAATCTTTGAGGATTTTACTAAATATATTAACGTACTGACAAAAAAGATACTTAAAAATATCCGTTGCCAGATTACTAGCAGCTCCTTAATATCTCTAATGTGACCAAGCTCCAAGGAATTAAAATCCGGCGAATTATAAACCTTGGCTGTTCCGCTTTTAAAATAGTTTAACAAGTCACTCCTTTGCTGATCAAGGACAGGGCTTTGATAAATACTAAAAGAAGTTTGTTGATAAATTAGCCGATGCCAAGGAAAATTTAAAAAAGTCAGTTCAAATACTCCGGCGAAAATTAGAATAATAAATAGTAGCTTAATTATCCTGTTCATGGCACCAGTATATCATAATTTATCGGCCTGTTGACAACCATAAATTATTGAGTAATAATAGATTTTTCGCTCTTTTACAGACTTATATTTTCCGAGGGAGAGCCTCTAAGATTCCACACCACCTGACGATGCGGCCAAGGCCTAACTCTGCCGCTTCATCTACTGACAAACTGCTAAACAGCCCTTAGTAGTGGGTCAGCGGACAGGACCGACTTCTTCTAGGCTCTCCCTCATTTCTTGCTTCTTCACTCTCTTACCGAGAATACAACCGCCATCCGGCAACTCTAACTAGAAAGGTGGCAGTAACTGTTCACGTTCACGATTCAGCAGTAGGCCTGCTGAATCAAACACCAAACCAAGGAAAAGGGCTATGTCGCAACACAACGCCTTGACCATCGCAGCGGTCGTAGTCTACGACCCCAACACCGGCAAAGAAGAGCGGACTCTATACGCCGATCCCAAGCACGGTTTGGGGCCCAACTACGACGACTTGAGCGAGAAACTGAACGCTCAAGCCAAAAACGGTCTGGTCTACCGCTGGTTGCACGGCTTCCGTCAGGAAGCCAAGCGCGCCAACGGACAGGCTCTCCAACTGATCGGACGATTCCCGAACACCGCCACGGTGGATGGGAAATCCAAGATCAGGATTGCGACGACACAACCTTCCGCAAGCCGCACCAAAGGGGCAGTACTGGCTGCCTCGTGATTCGCACCTAGCTTACTCTTGAGGAGGGGTTACGAAAAAAACGCCTCAGGGCGTCATGCCTCCACAATAAGGAGGTAAAGGCCCCCGGTCAAACGACTCGGGGGCCTTACTAATTATTTAATTTTTAGAAACTTTCGTTTTCCAATTTGGATAATATCACCGCTAGTCAGCCCGAAATTTTCATCGCTGATTTTTTTCTGATTTACTTTAATTGCTTGTTGTTTCAATAATCTCCTTGCCTCAGAATTTGAGCTAACCGTCCCGGATTTTACCAAAACCTCAAGCACTTTCGTATTGCTAGTAGCTGAAAAAGTAGCCACATCATCAGGCACGTTACCCTTACTAAACTGCTCAATGAAGGCCTGCTCTTCCTGGTCGGCAATTTTGGTGTTGAAATAAAACATTACTAAGGCTTTGGCCAACTTAATTTTAATATCTCTGGGGTTAGCGCCTTGCGCCATTTGTTTCTGATATTTATCAACTTCGTTTAAGGAAACTCTGGTGCAATGAATAAAGTAAGTAATAATTGATTCATCTTTCAAAGACATTACTTTGCCAAACATATCTTTAGAGCTATCTGTCAGATTAATGGTGTTGCCCCAACTGGAAGACATCTTTCGTCCGTCCGTGCCTTCCACTAAATTAGTCATTAAAATATCTTGGGGTTTCTGCTGGTAATGAAGTTGTAATTGCCGGCCGGCCAATAAATTAAATCTTTGATCTGTGCCGCCAACTTCCACATC
>CAYTUI010000034.1:0-14943 GCA_964441335.1 uncultured Gammaproteobacteria bacterium | reverse complement strand
CCCCCTTCGCCAAGGCTTCGGGGGGCGCTTTTAATTATAAGAGTGACAAATTATTAGTTTGCGCGTAGCCACCGCTTTAATTTAATCCTCTCCTTTAATTCCTCCCCTTGAAGGGGAGGTTAGGAGAGGTGGCGGTGGCTACGCTATAATCAAGTTGATTAAACATCGCTAACTATAAGTGGCGTTTCCCTTTAATTGACAAATCAGAGTAATCCTGCTAGTATGCCTTTAATTATGCAAAACTTCCTATATACTACGCAGATCATCTTGGCTGTGCTGTTGATAGCAGCCATTTTAGTTCAAAATCAATCATCTGGCTTGGGTAGCGCCTTCGGCGGCGATAGCGCTGTTTATCGCACCAAGCGGGGAGCTGAAAAAATTATCTTCAGAGCTACTATTGTAATAGTAGTCCTCTTCCTACTGGCAACCTTAGCCAGTATCTTCGTCAAATAAAAACAATTAAGTAGACAACCCAGATGTCAACTTGGCGGTCAAAAATTAACGCTGCCTTAGCATTTATTAAGAACAAGCTAGCCTGGCCTGCGAAAAAAAGTCTGGATGCCGTCGCCTCTGGCGAGGTAAAAAAACTGGACCATAAGTTGGTGGCTAACCTTTCGATTAAAAAAATCCCCCACTGGAACCAATTGCGCCAACTGGGAAAAGTTCTATCACCCTCGGAAAAAAGACAGATATTGATTTCTTTAAGCATCTTTATAATCGCCATCATTGGTTTAGGCTTGCGCTTCTATTATTCCCACACCTATGAGTTGCCGGCTAACGGCGGTAGTTATACAGAGGGTCTAATCGGCAATCCGCGTTTTATAAATCCCCTACTGGCGCCCAATAATGATGCTGATCGCGATGTTAGCCAACTAGTATTTTCCGGTTTATTAAAACTTAATGACCAAGGCGAGTTGGTACCTGATTTGGCCACCAGCTATTCTGTCAGCGAAGACGGTAAAACAATTGTCTTTGAACTGCGCGATGGTATCTATTGGCATGATGGTGAATTGCTGACCGCCGATGACGTGGTCTTTACTATAGATACTATTCTGGATCCTGAATTTAAAAGTCCGCTCCGTCCAAGTTTCGGGGGCATCACCGCCGAGGCGTTGAATCAAAACACTGTTAAGTTTCAACTGAAAGAAGCTTACGCGCCATTCTTATCCAGTTTGACAGTCGGGATTATACCCAGACATATCTGGTATCCGATTCCGGCCGCCCAGGCCAGTCTATCTGAACATATGACCAAACCGATTGGCAGTGGTCCATATAAATTTAAATCATTGACCAAAGATAATAACACCGGAGCCATTAAACTGTACACTTTGACGGCCAACGAAAATTACTATGAACGACCGCCCTATATAACCGAACTGTCCTTTAAATTCTATCCTGATTTTTTAAGCGGTGTGGAAGCTCTGAAGAATCAAAATGTTGACGGTCTAAGTCTATTGCCCAAAGAAAATCGTCAAACAGACCAGCTGAAAAAAGTGAACATTTATAATTTAAGCCTACCGCAATATTCCGCGATTTTCTTCAACCCTCAAAATAATGCCGCTCTGTCAGATATTAATGTCCGACAGGCTCTGGCTTATGCCATTAATCGGCAAGTAATTATTGACCAAGCTTTAAGTGGCGAGGGAGTAATAATCAACTCCCCGATTCTACCGGGAGCGCCCGGCTATGATGCTGAACTGCCAAATTATAACTTTGACGCAACCAAAGCCGCCGAATTATTGGATAAAAGTAATTGGACTATTAAAGAGGGTCAAACCTTTAGAACCAATAAAGAAAACCAGGAGCTGGTCGTCAAATTGACAACCGTTGATCAACCGGAAAATGCCGCCGCTCTAAGTTTAATCAAAGATAACTGGGAAAGTATCGGCGTTAAAACCGAATTGGAAATCATTCCCAAAAATAAAATTCGCAAGGATGTTTTGGAAACTAGGAATTACCAGATGTTGTTATTTGGACAGATTGTTTCAGCTAATAATGACCCTTATCCTTTCTGGCACTCCAGTCAAAATCAAAACCCCGGCTTAAATCTTAGCTTGCTAGCCAATAAAGATATTGACCGCTATCTGGATGAGGCCAGAGCCGCCAGCGATCCAGCTGTGCAAGTTGAAGCTCTTAAAAAATTCCAAACAAAACTTCAGGAAAGTGCTTTTGCCATTTTCCTCTTTAATCCTAGTTACTCCTATCCGGTCAATAAAAAAGTGAAAGGGCTGGATACTCTGACTAGGATTAACGTTCCGGCTGAACGTTTCGTAGATATTACCAACTGGTATATCAAAACCTCAAGAAAATGGGGTCAGCGACCGGCCGAACAATCTAATTAACTCCGCCCTCCCATTCAGGGTCTAATAATTGGGCAGAAACAACTAACAATAAGAAAGACAAGAATAAAATTATGGACAAGAAAACAGTAACGAAAACTAAACCTGGTAAGCCTACCGGCCACAGGCCGGGTAAACCGTCCCAACATTCCGGCCAGCGGGCCGACCGCGGACGATCTAACACTTCCCGCAGGTTCAGAAAACTAATAGATAACTCCCAACGCCCGCCGATTTCTAAAATCGCGCAAGGTAAACTGCGAGTTATTCCGGTCGGCGGCAACGAAGAAGTTGGCCGCAACATGACCATCTTTGAATACGGCAATGACATTGTCATTGTTGATATGGGTTTACAATGGCCGGAAGAAGATATGCCGGGCATTGATTATATCATTCCTAATATCAGCTACCTCAAAGGTAAAGAAAGTAATATCCGCGGAGTGGTTATCACACACGGCCATTACGATCACATCGGCGCCATTCCTCATATCATTCCGCGCATCGGCAATCCAACTATCTACGGCACGCCATTAACATTGGGCATCATCGCCAACAGACAGGAGGATTTTAAAACCACTCCGCTGAAATTACAGGCCATAGATAAAAGCACGGTCCTGCATTTGGGGAAATTTAAAGTCTCCTTCTTCGGCGTCAGCCATAACATTCCTGACTCGGTCGGAGTAGTTCTGGAAACACCGGTGGGAACTATCCTGCATACCGGCGACTTTAAGCTGGATCCCAAAGCTTCGGGCGACGCGCCGGCTGAAATAGAAAAGGTTAAAGCTCTAGGTAAAAAAGGAGTTTTGGCCTTGATGGCCGACAGTACCAATGCCGCTTCACCCGGCCGTCAACTGGCTGAAGGCGATATTAAAAATAATATTGAAGATATAATTTCCGGCGCTCCCGGACGGCTAATTATCGGCACCTTCTCCTCACTCCTTAATCGTATTCAGCAGATTATTTGGTCAGCTGAAAAATTCAACAAGAAAGTTATTATTGAAGGCTTCAGTATGAAACGCAATGTGGAGCTGGCTCAACAGCTTGGGTACATGCGGGTTAAAAAAGGCACTATCATTCCGGTCAAAGATATGAAAAACTTTCCGGATAATAAAATAGTCATTCTTTGTACCGGCGCCCAGGGTGAAGACAACGCCCAAATGATGCGCATCGCCAATAATGAACACCGCAATGTGCAGATTCAAAAAGGTGATACTGTGGTCTTCTCTTCCTCGGTCATTCCAGGTAATGAAAGATCAGTTCAAAGATTAAAAGACCAGCTTTACCGCCTGAACGCCGAGGTCATTCACTACCAGATGATGGACGTCCATGCCGGTGGACATGCCAGACAGGAAGATTTAGCCGAAGCGATCGGCATGGTCAATCCTAAATACCATATTCCGGTTTATGGTAATCATCACTTCCTTAAAATTCACGCTAAGGTAGCAAAGGCTGTCGGCATCCCGGAAAACAATATTTTCGTTGTTGATAACGGACAAGTGATAGAGTTTGATAAAGACGGTGGACGAGTAACCAAAGAAAAAATAAACTCCGATTACGTCTTCGTTGACGGCTTAGGGGTCGGTGATGTTTCCAACGTTGTTATCCGCGACCGTCAAATGATGGCGGCTGACGGTATGGTCGTGGTTATTGCCACTATCTCCGGCAAGAGCGGCAGACTGATGGCTTCACCGGACATTATCTCCCGAGGCTTCATCTATATGAAAGAGAACAAACAGTTGGTGGAACAAATCCGCACCAAAGTTAAAACCATTATTAACGATTCTACTCTACAAACCAGTGCCAACGATACTTACATCAAAGATAAAATCAGAGATGATGTTGGGCAGTTTGTCTTCACCAAGACGCACCGACGACCAATGATACTACCGGTATTGATAGAGGTTTAATGTTCTTAAACAAATGCGTGTCATTTAATAAATGCGTCCTGAGCGAGTGAAGCGAGCCGAATGGACGCACCGTAGACCAATGATACCACCAGTATTAATTGAGGTCTAAACTAAAAACTGCTCCCTGTGCTAAGCCCGGAGCAGTTTTTGTTTTTCAAAAAACACTATTAATGTCCCTAATTATCCCGCTACTAATACCAAATCAAATGAAGGCGAGGCTCCGCTAAAAACGGGGCCATGGGCAGGCGGTGACCAACTCCCAATTACCAATTACTAATTACTAATTCCAACCCCTTGACTAGCCACAAACAATATGTTATAAGTCCTATTGTTCATTCCAGCCGCGCAATCGTTGCGCAATTGTAGTAGTCCTGAACCAAGGAGGAACGAGATCATGACCGAACTCAACGACAAACCCCAAGCCGTAGGTATCAGTCCCGAAACCCGCACCAAGATCGAGTCCTGGGTGCGTAAGCGCGCCAAGGGGCTCGGGAGCACCATCGACGGTCTGGGCGAGCTTTTCGGACTGCCTCCCAGCGACCTGGAAGCGCAGTTCGCCGCGCACAACTGGACTCCGGTCCAGATCGGCATGCTGGCCGACACCCTCCAGATCAGCCAGACCAGGGCCCGCGAGATCCTCAAGGGCAAGTTGGAGGAGTGGAGTGTTGAGCGTCCGGCCGACGATACCAAGATCGCCCGCTTCGTCGGCGTTCTCTATGAAGTCGGCGATCCGGAGATCACCTGGGGTGAGCTGGGGCGCTTGATCCAGTTCAGCAAGTCCACGGCGGTCATCATGACACCGCCCCTCATCGCCGAGCTGCTGAAGCAGTTCCGCGCCGAGTAAGCGCTAGCCAAGCGACAAGCGAAGCGAAGAGCCCCGTAGCAGTACACCTGCCGCGGGGCTCATTTTTTTTCCGACTAGCTACTTCCTACTACCTAATCTTCACCTCATTCTTCAACTTCTTCCCTGCCACAAAATCTTTAATATTTTCCACGGTTGTATCCAAAATCCTGATTAACGCTTCTTTACTGTTAAAAGCATTGTGCGGAGTCATGACCACATTAGGCGAGGTCATTAAAACGTAATTTTCTATAGTCGTCTTTAATTGCGTTCGGGAAAATTTGGGAGACAACAGAGCCAAATGATCCTGGACATTCTCCTCTTCCTCTAAAACATCCAAACCTAAGGCGGCTAACCGGCCTTTTTGAAATTCTCTAACCATGGCTTTGGTTTCAATCAAACCACCGCGCGCTGTATTAATTAGAACCGCTCCCTTTTTAATCAGCTTCATATTCTGACTGTTCAATACATGATGAGTAGCTTTCATATAAGGCAAGTGTAAACTGATAACGTCCGACTGCTTCAACAGTTGCGCCAAGCTGACGTAAGTAAAACCCAGTTGTTTAGCGGCCTTACGGTCAGGAAATTTATCAAAGGCAATAACTTTCATATCAAAACCATGGGCCATCTTAATCAAATGCTGTCCAATATGGCCGGTGCCAATGACACCGATAGTTTTACCTTTCAAATCAAAGCCCATCAGACCTTCATAATTAAAAATACCGCGGTCGGTGCGCGCTTCTGATTCGGGAATTTTTCTGGAAATCGCCAGCAGTAAGGCCATAGCATGTTCAGCCACAGTATTCTCTCCATAGAAAGGTACATTAGCTACTTTGATACGGCGCTTAGCTGCGGCCGCTAAATCAATATGATCAAAACCGGTAGATAAAGTAGTAATGAACTTCACCTTGGGTAGACGCGATAAAACCTCTTCAGTCACCTGACTGGCGACAAAGACAGCCAAAATATCAGCGTCGGCCGCCTTCTTTAAATTTCGATTGTCAATGTCGTTGGAGAAAAATTTAAGGTTAAAACCTTTCAAATGCTCCTGCAAATATTTTTTACGCCAATCCCCTAGTTCAAATAACGCTATTGTTTTTTTGGCCATGATATTTAAATTAATTTTATTTGTTGAGAAGATATTTTTTGACCTAAGAATCTTTGGGCCTGCTTATCAAAGCGCACGCTGTCATCAGTTGTCAGAAATTCTCTGGTATGTCCCTTAGTTAACTGACTCTCCACTTCCGGATGACGCTGTAAATAGTCTGCTAACTTATTGGCCACAATGGCGCTGGCATCTAAAACCTTTATTCTTTGGCCAAAGTAGTGACTGATAATATCGCTAATCAGGGCATAGTGAGTACAGCCCAAAATGACCGTATCCACCTGTCTTGATTTTAGCAGATTAACGTAATTTTTAATAATCTTACGGGACCAAGGTTTTCGTTCAACCCCTTCTTCTATCAGCGGCACCAATAAAGGCGTAGCCAGCTGTTCAACTTCTATATTCTTATTCAGCGTCTTGGCCTCTGTTTTATATTTACCCGAAGTTACAGTACTGCGGGTGCCTAAAACGCCAATTCTTTTAGCGCCGGATTCTACTGCCGCTTCCACCGTCGGCTTGATAACTCCCAGAATTTTGACTTTTGACTCATACTCCTGCTGTAGTTTCGGCAAAGCCTCGGCCGAAGCAGTATTACAGGCTATTAAAATTAAGTGGCAACCTTGCGACAACAAATAATCTACGGCCTGCTTTGTATAACCGTAGACAACTGCTTGAGAGTGATCACCGTAGGGAGCGCGGGCATTGTCCCCTAAATAAATATAGGAATATTGCGGTAAAACTTTAACTACCTCTTTAAAAACAGTCAGCCCGCCATAGCCGGAATCAAAAATTCCGATCATGATAACGATTCCACATTTACACTAATGTCTGATTGCCAATCAATCTCCTTAAAATTGTGCAAAATTCTACTGATGTACTTTTTCAGCATGTCATAGCGTTCCTGTGTCTGTCCCTCAAACTTAACTGTTAAATATGGTCCGTTCTGTGAATAGCGAATAACAAACATGCCGTCTGATAACTCTAGTCTTAAACCGTCGCCCGCTCTTTCATCATCAATTATTTCAGCTTCCGGAAAATCCTTTTTTAAAATTGGACTAAGTTCCTTAATCAAGGCAACCTTTTTATCATCCGGACAGGAAACTTTTATTTCCGGACTGGAGATATAAAGCGGTAAAGCACTGACTTCACTGGACAAGGTTTGGCCGGTTCGCGACAGATACTGTAACAAACGCAAAGTGGAATACAAACCGTCATCATGATTGTAAAAGTCTGCTGAAAAGAAAAAATGACCGGACAATTCGCCGATAAAAGCCGCTTTCACTTCTTGATTTTTCTTTTTCAAAAAGGAGTGTCCGGTTCGCCACATAAAAGGTATGCCCTTATTCTTCAGAATCGTATCTGGCACAACCTTGGAGCATAAAGTATTAAACATTATTTTGGCTCCGGGATGATCTTTTAAAACATCAACAGCGAATAACGCCACCAAAACATCATTCCAAATTATTCCGCCTTTTTCATCAACAATCCCAATCCGATCACCGTCAGCGTCGTAAGTAAAACCTATATCAGCTCCAGCTTCTAAAACTTCTTTGCTCAATCTTTTAACTACAGACACCTCTGTCGGATCAGCCACGCCCAATGGAAAACTGGAGTCTACCTTGGTATTATATTCAATAACTTCACATCCAGCCTGACGTAAAAGATCAGGTGCTATACTACCAGCTGTGGTACAACCCGGATCAACAACAACTTTAAACTTCTTGGAAACCTTCAACCGTTTAAGCAAATCGGCAATATATTCTGGCCTAATATCTTGTTTCTCAGCTCGACCCGCAACACTGGCTTGCTCATAATCCTCTGCTTCAACCATTCGCCGTAGTTCCTGAATTCCCTCACTCACCAAAGTTTCCGAGTAGCCACAGGCAAATTTAAAACCATTAAATTCAGGCGGATTATGAGAGGCGCTAACATATACTCCACCGGCGCGCTTTAAATAGTACTGCGACCAATAAAAAGTGCCAACCAAATTCAAACCAATATCAACAACATTAATACCGGCCCAACTTAATCCCTTAATAATAGCCTGACTGTATTCCGGACCGGTAGCTCTAGAATCATTACCAACTACGGCGTCACTAATACCGCGACGCTTTAAATAGGTACCAAAAGCTTTACCCAAATGCTCCGCTAATTCCGGACTCAAATCTTTACCAACCAAACCCCTAAGATCATAGCCACGAAAAATATATGGGTTAACTTTCATCTTTTATTGCCACTCTTTAATAGTAAGCTTCTTCACCTGATAGAGCGCTCCCCAGGTCCAGAGCAGGGAGAGGAAATACAGCAAACCGCCGATAAAGGGAATGCTGACCAAGATAACAAAGGCCAAGGTTCCGATAACCAGTTGCCAATGGCTGGAAATATTTTTCTGCTTAAATAATCTACCAGACAAAAACTTGCCCAAATATAATGACGTCCAGATGGCAAATAAATACAGACCAAAAAGATAAACAGCTAAAATAATCAAGGCCAACGGCAAACCAATTATTGTCATCAGCAGAATTCCGACGGCAAAAGGAGTAACGATCAGCATCAACAAACCGATCAATAAACTCTTGCCCAAAGAACTGTTCATAATTTTGACTGTCTGCCAGGACTTTTTCTTAGTCATGGTCATGATCACCAGTCCAACGACCAGCAGACTGAATAAATAAATCACCTTGGACAGCCACCAACCGGTATTCTGCCAGCCCTTAACCATCTGCTCTTGCTTATCAAAAGTTTGTAAGGTGAAGTTCGTCTTGCCATTAATACTAGCGCCAGCCGGAATTACAGCTTCTTGGTCAGACTGATAATTAAAATCACCGGCCACTGTCAGGCTCGGTAAAATTTCCAAACTTTTATTCGGTTTATTATTGACAGTCACTTCAACATCGCGACCAACACTGGAGGCTAACAATAAATTTCTGTAAAACCCTTCCACATTACCGCCGACCGGACCAAAAACGTTTAACCTGCCGGCCATGCCTGATAACTCACCGCCAATTTTAGCTTTATCTGTCACCGACATCATCTCGCCCATAAAAGCCAAATTGCGATCTACCGTGCCGGAAACTTCTATAGTGCTACCAACAACGCGAACATTACCTTTTACTTGGCCGCTGATTTTAATATTGTTACCGGCCGCTAACACATCACCGTCAACAATACCGGAAATTTCAATATTATTACCGGCTACGTATAAATCGCTGGTCACCTGACCGGCAATAATAACGCTCTGTCCGGCAGCGTAAAAATTGCCGACTCGTGTCTGATCAGCCGCCAGTAGAACCTGATCAGCGGCCTGAAACCGACCGGCAGCTAAAACGACTGCGGGTAGAGCTAGGCAGGCTACCAAAAGCAGGGAAATGAAATATTTTTTCATAGTTTTGTTAAATATTTATATGGTTATTATAGCAAATAATGCCTCCGCTGGAAAACTACTTTTTGGCTATAGTTAGATAATTATGACGGGCTTTAGACTGCTCAATTTGTCGGAAACCGACGGATTGCAACAGGCGTTCAAGCTCACTTTGGGTAAAACCATGATAATAACGCCAAACCCAATTATTACTCTGACCTTTCCAGGGAATAAAAAGATCATTCCAGGCTAATTTTTTCCAGAACCATTTGAATATATATTTCCAATAACGCGGTTGCCAGACGTTCCAATTGGTCATCATTAAACTACCGCCGGGCTTTAAGCTGGCATAAATTTTCTCCAACATCAAAATTCTTTCCTGATGGTCAATTAAATGATGAAAACTGGCGATTAAGAAAACTTTATCATAGCTATTTTCCTCAAGTTTCAATTCAGGCATTTCGCCTATTTCAAAATTACTGTCCGGAAAATCTTGTTGCGCTTGCTGAATTAAAAAGGCATTAGCATCAACACCCAAGAAGGTAAAATTGACATCGGGTAAAGCTTTTAGTAATCTTCCATTACCACAGCCCAAATCCAACAAATTGTCGCCCTCCTTAACTCGCTCTGTCAGGACAATTAGCTCACCCCAGGGCATCTGCCGCGTACGATTAAAATCTTCGGCTATCAATTGATAACTCTCTCGCAATAAATTTTTTATAAACTCTTTTTTGGACATGACAGTTGCTGAAAAAATTATCAAACAATTAAACTCGCAAAAACTTGCCAGCCCCCAGGATCTTAATAAGGCTCTGCGGCAGATTTGCAGTGAATTGAATCTCACTCCTCTGTCCAAGGCTACCTTAATAGCCGCCTATCGTCAATTACGCCAAGACCATAAAATTAAGGCAAATTTGCCACTGGAGCAATTGCTGATTAAACGGGCCGTCAGAACTATGTCCGGTGTTACTGTCATCACGGTTTTAACCAAACCTTTCCTCTGCCCGGGTAAATGCGTTTACTGTCCGACCGAACCCAATATGCCCAAGAGCTATTTATCCAACGAACCAGCTGCTCAAAGGGCGGTCCGCAATAAATTCGATCCTTACCAACAAATGAAGATGCGAATTAGGGCACTGGAAAATAATGGACATAAAGTGGACAAACTGGAAGTCATAGTTTTGGGTGGCACTTGGTCAGCCTATGAAAAAAAATACCAGACCTGGTTTATCACGCAATTGTTCTACGCCGCTAATACTTATCCATTAGCTAGTTCTCGAGCCCAGTCGAGAGACTACCATAAATGCAGGCAATCAAAATCTCTAAAGGAAGAGCAAAAAATCAACGAAACCGCCCGCTACCGCATTATCGGCTTAACTCTGGAAACTCGTCCCGATCATATTAACGCCGAGGAAATAAAACGCCTGCGCAATTTAGGTTGCACTCGGGTGCAACTGGGCGTCCAGCATACTGATGACAAAATTTTAAAATTAATCCGCCGTGGCGATACTTTGGCCAGTGCTGTCAAAGCTACCAAGATGCTTAAGGAAGCTGGCTTGAAAGTTGACCATCATTATATGCCTGATCTGCCCGGCTCTACTCCGGCTAAAGATTTGGCTGTGTTTAAGCAGGCTTACTACGGCCAAGACCTTTGCCCCGACCAAGTTAAAATTTATCCCTGCGTGGTCAATGAGTACGCGCAACTTTGGCATTGGTATAAAAACGGTAAGTATAAACCTTATTCGGAAAAAGCTTTGCTGAAATTGCTGTTGGAAATCAAAAAAATAACTCCGCCTTGGGTCAGAATCAACCGTTTAGTCAGGGACATTCCTGAAGAAAGTATTATCGCCGGTAATAAAATTACTAACCTGCGGCAATATCTTCAAGCGGAGCTGATTAAACGCGGAGAATATTGCCAATGTATACGTTGTCGCGAAGCCAAAGGTAATATCAGTCAAGTTGCTAAAGCTGAATTAAAAGTCCGTCACTACCCTGCTTCCGGCGGCCAGGAATATTTTTTAAGCTATGAATCGCCAGATGAAAAAACTCTTTTTGCTTTCCTGCGTTTGCGCTTTAACGAATATCCTAAAATTAATATCTTGCCGGAATTAAAAGGCGCCTCCTTAGTCAGAGAACTTCATGTTTATGGGCAGATGACTCCAGTAGCGGATAAAAGTACTAAAAACAAAGCTCAACATATGGGTTTTGGCCGTCGGTTAATGGCCGAAGCTGAAAAAATGACTAAAGAGTACGGTCCAAATAAAGTTGCTGTTATTTCTGGTATCGGGGTCAGGGAATATTATAAAAAGCTTGGATATAAATTAGCTGGCACCTATATGGTTAAGAAACTAAAATAGAGGCCAGATTGATCTCTATTTTAAACGCCTACTTATTTACCCAGGCTAGCGGGTAGGAGCGGGAAGAAGAAATATTTTTGATTCGTCCAGTTTAATTCCTTGGTCTCTTAACTGACCAACGAGGTTATATAACTCTTGCCTAACCGCTACCATCTCTTTGATTGCGGCTAGTTGACTATCAACACCATCAAAACGCTTGGTAATATCGCCAAATCTTTCATAAATAGGTACAAAGCGTTGTTCTATATCACTAAAACGTTGATCAACTAAATCAAAACGTTGATCTATAGCGCTCAAATGTTCCTCAATTGCGACAAAACGTTGATCAACCGCGTCAAATCGTTGATCAATAACATCAAACCGCTGGTTAAAACGGGCCTCCTGGCTGGCGAATCTATCGCCAATATTAAGCTCCTGTCTAGCAAAAGCTTGATCAAAATATTCCTTAGTTAACTGCATGGAGTTATTATTAATTATTAACTCCCTGTTTGACAATATATTAACATAATGATTAAAAGACACAAGCTGGTATCTCTGGACAGGGGTATGCGAATAATATTAACAATGTGGTAAAATACTTACGATGATTTACGAATCCCAGGAATTTAAATAATTAACCACCCCTAACCCCTCCTTCAAAAGGAGGGGGCAACGGCGTTGACTCTTGAGAGGAGGGTATTTAAATACATGCCTCCCCCTTAACAAGGGGGAGATTAGACCTCGCCGCTCCACACGTCGTTCTCGAACGACGTAGTGCGAGCGAGCAGCGAGGTAGAGGGGGTTAAGATTAACTATATTTTGAAAACAATGAACCAACATTTACATCAACAAGACCCGGAAATAGCTAAAATTATTCAACAGGAATTGGACCGTCAAAGACAAGGCGCGGAAATGATTGCCTCGGAAAATTTTGTGTCTGTGGCAGTTTTAGAAGCTGCCGGTTCAGTTCTGACCAATAAATATTCCGAAGGCTATCCTGACAAACGCTACTACAGCGGTAATCAGTTCATAGATTTGGCCGAAAAGCTGGCGATTGAACGGGTTAAAAAATTATTCGGAGCCGAGCATGCTAATGTCCAGCCTCATTCAGGCTCTCAAGCTAATGCCGAAGCTTACATGGCGCTGGTTAATTTAGGCGATACAATTTTAGGATTCAGCTTGGCTCATGGCGGACATCTGACACATGGTCATCCGGTTAACTTTTCCGGCAAGTTTTATCACTTTGTCAGCTATGGTGTTAATAAAGAAACAGAAACCATCGATTACGACGAAGTCAGAAAACAGGCGCATGAACATCGGCCCAAAATTATTTTAGCCGGAGCTTCAGCCTATCCCCGACAGATTGATTTTGAAAAATTTCGTCAGATAGCTGACGAGGTCGGAGCCTACTTAATGGTGGACATGGCCCATATTGCCGGTCTAGTTGCCGCCAAAATTCATAACGATCCTTTGCCTTATGCTGATGTGGTCACTTCCACTACCCACAAAACTTTACGCGGTCCACGTGGCGCCATCATTTTATCCAAAACTCTTGACCGCCTACATCCGGATGATAAAAAGAATCTGGCCCAAAAAATTGACAGCGCGGTGTTTCCCGGCAGTCAAGGTGGCCCGTTGGAACATATTATTGCGGCCAAGGCCGTGGCTTTTGGCGAAGCTTTACAGCCTGATTTTGTCGATTACCAAAAACAAATTATTGCTAATGCCAAAGTTCTAGCCGAAACATTACAACAAGGTGGTCTGCGGTTGGTCTCCGGCGGCACTGATAATCATTTAATTCTGACTGACGTCTCCTCTGTTAATCTTGGCGGGCAAGAAGCCGAAGATTTATTGCATGAATCACTGATATACGTTAATAAAAATCTGATACCATTTGATCAACGCAAACCCATGGATCCGTCCGGCATTAGATTGGGGACTCCGGCTCTAACCACCAGAGGTTTAAAAGAAAAGGAGATGACACAAATTGGACAGATAATTGTCGGTGTGCTGACGAAAAAAATATCCACTGATCAGGCTAAAAATCAGGTTACCGAATTGATCAAACAATTTCCTCTTTACACCGAGTTATGACCAAAATTATTGACGGTCGTTTGCTGGCCGATAAAATCAAGCTGGATGTCATGTCCGAGATTGTTAAAAAAAAGCTGGAGCCCGGTCTAGCCGTTATTTTGGTCGGAACCAATGCGGCTTCACAACTCTATGTCAAAATGAAAGAAAAGGCCTGTCATGAAGTCGGCATTGAATTTCATAAATATTTGATGCCCGCCAATGTTTCTGAAAAAGAACTCCTGGAGTCCATCGATTTCCTTAATCAGGATGGAAAAACTGACGCCATTCTGATCCAATTACCATTGCCGAAAAAATTTGATGAGCAAAAAATCATCAGCCGTATTGATCCGGCTAAAGACGTTGATGGCTTTCATCCTCAAAATATTAAACTGCTGTTAAATAATCAGCCACGATTAATTCCGGGTCTGCCTCTGGGAGTTTTAAAACTGCTGGAGGAGACTCATGAAGATCTTCAACATAAAACCACTGTCATTATTGCTAAGAGTCCGGTCTTTACCGAACCGATGAAATTTTTATTACAGCAAATAACTGACGCTGAAGTTACTGTTGTAGCGCCCAGTGACAAACAACTGGCAGAAAAAACGAAGCAAGCGGATATTTTAATCACGGCTGTCGGTAAACCGGGTTTCATAACCAAAGACTTTATAAAACCGAACTCCATTATCATTGACATCGGCATAGCCAAAGACGAAACAGGACACACTTGTGGTGATGCCCAATTTGATGAGGTTGAAGATATAGTCGCCCATATTACACCAGTACCGGGCGGCGTGGGCCCCGTCACAGTCGCAATGCTTTTATATAACACCGTGGTATTATCGAAGCAAACGTAGGAACGGGTCGCGACCTGTTCCTACGTCATTAATAAAAAAACCACGCCGCCCGTGGTATTTTTTAACTAATTTATCAGGGTAATCTTAACAAGTTGGAACAGGCTTTAGCGTTTTAGCCAAGTAACTATTG
>CAYTUI010000033.1:0-15655 GCA_964441335.1 uncultured Gammaproteobacteria bacterium | reverse complement strand
AGGTTATTTGTTAGAGCTTTATTCTAACCTTGTTCCAACTCCTTTAGTATACCCATTTATCAGCCATTGACATTTACCTTCACCTATGATATAATATATATTATAGTAAACGCTCTTTGTTTTCAACGCTCTACCACTGGAGGTGACCCTTGGCCAAAACCAAGAGACAATACGTCAAAAGACGGTTTCGTGTCGTATGGTCTCAGATCAGGTCTGCCGGACGGGTTATCTCCGGAGCCGGAGAAACCTGGGTCTGGGTGTATCCGGCAAGAGAGAATAATGCCAAGAAAATGGTCGCCAGCCGACTGGAAACCTTTTACGGCAGAAGTCTCTTTTTCGAGGGGTTTGATGCTTGGATCGACGACCCCAAGCCGATCGAGAAACCCAGACCAATTCCTGCCCCGATGAAGGTGTCACAAACCTCAATCCCCTTCATCATTCCGCCGGACTGAACCCGGCAAACCCTTCGGACCCCCGTTGCTACACGCGACGGGGGTTCTCTATTTATCGCTGTCATTGACACGGATAAAAAAATAAGTTATATATACTGTTCGTTCATTTTCTGTCGCTCTGGTTCACAAGGAGGGTTAATGACCACGTTCGGTTCTGTTCTTGATCTGGAAAGACATGTGGCTCAACATTTGGGCTCTGAACCCCATGTTTTCGGCGCTCACTTCCGCGACCGGCTCAAAGAAGTCAAAACATCATTCGCCAAGGAAGCACAAGTGGACATCACTGTGGTTCGTCACATGAGTCCAGCGCAGGTTCTGCCCAAAGTAACTGCCAAGCGCTTCTTTCAAGTGCTGGAGTGGTTCAACACCACCCCGAAACGGCCCAAGCATCTGCCGCCATTTCCCACTAGCTGAACGTCAGCTAAAAAGGCCTGTCTTCGGACGGGTCTTTAGTTTTTAGTAATTGGCAATTATCCAAAGGAGAAGAATCGGTCTCTCTTAGACAAGCTAGACTGCTTCGCTCCGCTCGCAGATGTCAACTTATTAAAGGCTTGTAGAAATCGGACAATTCGCGAGGAGCAGAGGCTATACAACATTCATAAAACATGAGGACAATGTTCCTTTATTCGTCAGTAGTAAAGCGACGACGCGATCTCTTTGGAATTTTTAGATATTCAAATCCCAACAAACATGCCACACTCCTCCTCACTTAATAAGGTATATCGGAATTAAAAAACAATGACATATAGTGTCACCGCTTTTAACTACTCACTACTAACTACTCCCTACTCACTAACTAAAACAGTCCCTGTTGCCAACTTCCCATTTGGCCAACTTCTTTAGCTGATTTAACCAGACTGATATCAAAAGTATTCAAAGATTTGGAGGTGTGGCTAAAGGCTTTAAACTTATTATTTTTTAATTCCTTGATATCAATTTTATGCTCACTCGCCTGACCGTCATCATTAATATAAAAAATATTTAATTGCAGACCTTGTCGAAAAGCTCTGTTTACCAAGTCGGTTACTGACTCTCCCTGTTGCCAGCGAATAGGAATACTTTCACGACGGCCATTGTTGTGAAACCATAAGTTACCATGTGCCAGACCGTAGTCATAAATTTCTTTGGTAATTTTGACGTCAACCAAACAATATTTAATTAAACTGTCCCAATCACCTGCCCGATAATATTTTATAGCATCCAAACCATCGCCGGATTTACCGTAGCCTAAAGTTTCCTGCGCAATACTATCCAACTTCAAACGAAAACCTAAGGCGTGAACCACTTCTTCCAAAATATCCAAATGCGGCAGACGCGATAGATCAAAATTTTTATAATATGGCTGCAGAACCGCGAAATCAAAATGTTTACTGTTAAACCCAATGATTAGCTCGGCATTGCGTAACCATTCTAACATTTCTTTGAATTCCTCTTCCTTAAATGCCCGGAATTCATTTCTATCATAAGAATAAACACCGCAAACCGAAACACCCAGCTTATGGTTATTATGATGACCTCCGACCTCGTCAAAGGTCTTTTGGGTTTCTAGATCAAGTACTATTTTGTCCATAGTTGTGTAATTGGTAATGTGTAATGGGAGGCAAACGTTTGTCCTCTCATTACACATTACGCATTACTCATAACTCATTACCACTCTCCCACATCCGGTAAATAACTAAATTCACCATCACCGGACGCATCAGACATTATATCATGCCTCAAACCTAAGCTATCCCCAGCTAATAAACGCGTTTCAATCTGCCGCAAAAATTCTGACGGTTGATTAATGCTTAAAGAATAACTGGAACCGGAAATCGGATAGGAAAAATATAGTCTTTTTTTAGCCCGAGTGATTGCCACGTAAAACAGCCGCCGTTCCTCTTCCAGCCCATTTTCTTCTTTCAAGGCTCTGGGATGAGGAAACGATTTGTCCGAAACGTTTAGTACAAACACAGCATGCCACTCTAAACCTTTAGCCTGATGAACTGTAGAAAGAATTACTCCCGGTTCAGTCCTCTGTTCTTCGGCACCGCGAATAGAAAAGTTTTCCTGCAAACTAGTTTCGGCCAGAAAGGCGTCCAGACTTTCATGTTTCTCGGCATATAAAGCCAGCTGTTCAATATCATCCAAACGGTCGCGGTAATTGGCATAAGCCGCCGCTAAGAACGAGCTGTAATCTTTGGCGATTGTTCTAATCATAAAACCGACAGCTTGGTCTTTATCCAGTAGGGCTTTATTCAAAGTCTTGACCAAACCATTCCAGCCGACTCCCAATTTTGAACCCAGTTTTAAATCCTTATCCAAAGTTTCTTCCAGGTTGCGGGACGTCTGAATTAAGCTGATAATCTTTCTAGCGCCGGCTTCTCCGACTCCTTCCTGGAGCTGTAAAATCCTTAACCAAGCCGCTTCATCAGAATGATTAGCCACGACTTTCAAAAAAGACAACAAATCTTTAATGTGCGCCCGTTCAAAAAATTTTAAACCGCCACGCATTTCATAAGGTATTCGTCTTTTGTTAAGCTGTAATTCCAACTCTTGGGACTGATGAGCGGCCCGAAATAGAACGGCAATATTGGCCAATGCCACCCCTTCATCTTCCAGAGCTAAAATTCGTTCAGCAATAGCCGTAGCTTCTTCAGTGGCATCCTGATAACTGGTCAGCTCCGGTTTGATAAAGCTGTCTTCTTTGGTAAACAAATTTTTTTGAAATTGATTCTTATTTTGACTGATCACCTGATTGGCAATAGCTAAGATTTCCGGAGTGGAACGGTAATTTTGTTCCAAACGAAAAATCTCTGTCTGCGGGAACTGTTTGGGAAATTCTAAAATATTTTTTATATTGGCGGCCCGAAAAGAATAGATACTTTGGGCGTCATCGCCGACAACCAAAATATTATGATGATCCTTGGCCAACAGTCTAACAATTTCATCCTGGATCAGATTAGTATCCTGATATTCGTCCACCAAAATATAGTCCCAATTTTTGGCAATCACTTTGCGATATGGTTCCTGTTTTAAAATCGCCAATAAATAAAGTAACAGGTCGTCAAAATCCAAACAGTTGCCGACTTTTTTCTTATCTTTATAAAGTTTAGCTACTTGCTCAATCAGGCCGACATCTTTACTGAACTCCGGATATTTCATTTCCACCGCTTCTTCAATTGATAGACCGGCATTATTACTATAACTGATACAGTCGGCAATCACCGGCGGCCCGGGCTTACGCAAGCCGCTGTTGACTGCGGAAATTTCTTTTAAAGCATTTTTTATCAGGGAACGACTGTCTTCAGAATCTAGAATCGTAAAATTATTCTTCAGACCGGCCAATTTACCGTATTTTCTTAGCAGACGATTGGCTGTGTGATGAAAAGTTCCGCCCCAGAATTTACTTTTATCATCAGCGCTACCGAGCAGTTGCTCCGACCGCTCAACCATCTGCTTAGCCGCCTTATTGGTAAAGGTCAAAAGCAGAATACGATTCTTTTTAAAACCGTTATCAATCAACCAGGCTAAACGATAAATTAAAGTTCTGGTTTTACCTGAACCAGCACCGGCTAAAACCAAAGCCGGGCCGGGCTCGGAGGTTACCACGGCCAGCTGTTGTTCGTTCAATTCTTTAGCGAAATTAATCTTACTGGGCATCTGGGCGATAAAATCGTTTGGCTAAATTCTCCAGAGCTTTGTCCAGTTCAGTAGCATCACTAATAGATCGCCTTAATCTGGCCTTTTCTCGACGCAAATATTTTTTGATTGACCGGGACAATTTTTTCATAAAATATCTCTAAGTTATGACATTATAGCAGGCGTGGTGGGTAATTCAACCACGTCGTTCGCGAACGACGTGGTCAACCTCGCCTCTCGCGAACGACGTGGCGGGCTTGACACACATCAATAACTGTGTTAATCTCGCTAGTCCTGCTCTGCCTGTGACCACGGATGCGCCGGCGACATACTGCTCGGCGACGTCCAACCTTTGGCACGACAATAGCGGGGAGCCCGGATCTTCATGGTTCGGGCTCTTTCTTTTTTTGGTAATCTAATATAGAATTGTCAACATTATGAAGGCAGATATTTATAAAAAACAAGCTAAAATTTATACTGACTTTGCTAACGAATCATTCAGCTGGAAGTATATTGAAAAACCGTCACTTGAACGGCACCTTAAAAAATATTTAAAACCTGGCGCTAAAATATTGGATGCCGGTTGTGGCTCCGGAAGGGTTATAAGATATTTAATTTCCAAAGACACAAAACAAAAAAATATCACAGGTGTAGACATCAATAAAGAGATGCTACAAATAGCCAGGAACGATTTTCGAGCAGTAAGATTAATAAATTCAGGCATTTCTAATGCAAAATTTAAAGATAGTTCCTTTGATATGATAATCTCCACGATGGTCATACACTATCTTGATAATCAGAAACTGGCCAAAAGTTTATCAAATTTTTACAAATGGTCAAAAAATACTGGGATTATTTTTATCTTAATAACCCATCCTGTAAGATTAGCCGCTACCGATCTACGTCAATATTTCAGACGAGGTTGGAAATTGGAAAAAACCCCTTGGGGGACTGTAAACCCTAATTTTATAAGAACTGTTTCAGATTACATAAATGCCATCATTAAGGCGAAATTTCAAATAGTTTGTGTAGATGAACCAGAAATATCGGGAATAACGAAAAAAAATACTGCGGATTTCAAAAAATACGCATCTTGGCCCTCTAGATTGGTCATCGTAGCAAAAAAGGTCAAGACAAAATAGTAACAACTATAAGCTAACCCCTCACACCTAATTACCTAACTACCTACGACCTAACATGTCCTTCTCCCTCGGTATCGTTGGCCTGCCCAACGTTGGAAAATCTACTCTCTTTCAAGCCTTAACAAAAAATAAGGTAGAAGCTTCTAATTATCCTTTTTGTACCATTGACCCTAACGTCGGCGTGGTAGCTGTGCCTGATGAACGGTTAGAAAAATTGGCGACGCTGTCTAAATCAAAAAAAATTGTCTATACCACGATTGAATTTTTGGATATTGCCGGACTGGTAAAAGGCGCCTCACAAGGAGCGGGTTTGGGCAATAAATTTTTAAGCAATATTAAAGAGACCGATGCCATTGTTCAGGTCATCAGAGCTTTTAAAAATCCCGACGTCACTCATGTGCAAGGCGAAATTAATCCTGACAGCGATAAGGAAATTATTAACATTGAACTTATTTTGGCCGATATGGATTCTGTCGCTAATCGTCTGACTAAGTTGGACAAGCAATCAAAAGCCGGCCTGGACAAAAATGAAGCTTTGGAACACTCGGGCCTAAAAAAAATTAAAGAAAAATTGGACAGCAATCAATTGGCGTCCACAGCTGAACTAAATCCTGAAGAAAAAAAGTCCATCAAGAGTTTAAACCTGCTAACTTTAAAACCAATGCTCTATGTTTTAAATGTTGATGATGAGCAAATTAAAATCAAGGAACAACTGCCAGAAGATACCATTAAAATTTGCGCCAAAGTAGAGTCTGAATTGGCCGACTTGTCAGCTACAGACAGAACTGAATATTTGAAAGAATTTAATCTACAGGCCTCTGGCCTGGATGATCTGATAACTGCTAGCTACAAACTTTTAAATTTGATAACTTTTTTAACTACCGGCGAACAGGAAAGCCGCGCTTGGACAATTGTCAGAGGAACTTTAGCGCCGCAAGCCGCCGGTGTCATTCATACCGACTTTGAAAAAGGCTTTATCCGAGCCGAGGTCATAAATTGGCAGGAACTTTTGCAGGCCGACAGTTGGACAAAAGCTAAGGAGCTTGGTAAGGTGAGAATGGAGGGAAAAAACTATTCCTTCCAAGACGGGGATACTGTGATTTTCCATCACGCCAACTAAAAGGAGCGACAAGTGCGTCAACCCCTTGGTGTTCGGCCCGGACACGGAGCACAGAGAACTTTCTGGCGTCACCTCTGCAAGACAAAGGTGATCAACACGTCCCCTTGGTTCAAGCGCCGCTTTGTTCTGGCCAGAGCCTAAGGTCCGCCTTCATCCCTGACTTGGATTTCAGAAAGCCTCCGGTTACCAGCCAATGGCTGACCGGGGGCTTTTCTATTATATTTTCACTGGCTGGGGAAAAAACAGTTGACTTTTGTCTTTTTTTGTGCTAATATTATAGTGTCTTCAAGACATTGCCCCTTTTTTATAAAAGAAAAACAAACATTGCTCTTTCCAGATAGTCTCACAACACCAAAGCATCCAACTACATGTTGGAACATAAATAATAGGTTGTGAACAAACTATCACTACAATTTAATCACCGTCTCATCAAGAGACAATCATCGTTCTGGACGCCCATGCTTTGTCCAGACACCACGACCCCGGGGAACCACATTCCTGGGGTTCTTGCTTTAATGGCCGTGCCTGATTCTTGACAAAATTGCCTAGAAGATATACATAGACTGTGTAATCGCTACATTGATGTGCGTGGCTTGTCGTTGCTGTAGTAGACGACTACGACCCTCCTCGCAGTTGGCTCCGCGCGGCAAGCCACGCCTTCCTCCCAGCCCTTCACGGGCAACGAAAAAGACCCTGGGTTATACCGAGGGTCTTTATCATTAATTGAGCTAAACAATCTATAACAACTTTTGAGTCAAATCACCGGGCGGTCTTAAACCCAAATGCTCATAGCCGCGTTCAGTTACTACACGGCCGCGTGGTGTTCTGGCCAAAAAGCCTAACTGCATCAGATAAGGTTCATAAACTTCTTCAATGGTTCCCATATCTTCCTGCATGGAAGCGGCAATAGTATTAAGTCCCACCGGTCCACCGGAAAATTTTTCAATAATCGCCAGTAACAATTGTCTATCCAAATCTTCCAATCCCTGATTATCAACTCCCAGCATTTCCAAAGCTTCAATGGCCTGATGGATAGTCACCTTACCGCCGTCGCCTTTAACTTGAGAAAAATCTCTGACACGTTTCAGAATACGGTTAGCAACTCGTGGCGTGGCTCGGCTTCGTTTGGCAATTTCCAAAGCGGCGTCCTCATCCAATGATAAGGCCAAAAGTTTGGCTGACCTTTTGACAATCTGCGAAATCTCTTCTTTACGATAAAAATCCAAACGATAGGTGACACCAAAACGATCACGGAGCGGAGCTGACAATAAATTATATCTGGTCGTGGCTCCGATAATGCTAAATCTTGGCAACTCCAGCCTGACTGTCTGGGCGCTCGGGCCTTTGCCTAAAATTAAATCCAAGGCGCTTTCTTCCATAGCTGGATAAAGAATCTCTTCAATGACCTTATTAAGGCGATGAATTTCGTCAATAAATAAAACTTCGCCTTCCTGCATATTTGTTAAAATAGCCGCCAGATCACCGGCCTTGGTAATGGCTGGTCCAGAAGTAGTTCTGATACCCACTCCCATTTCCTTGGCGATAATATGCGCCAAAGTCGTTTTACCCAAGCCCGGCGGACCATAAATTAACACATGTTCAATCGGTTCCTGTCGCTGTTTGGCCGCTTCCATAAAAATTGACAGGTTACTCTTAATTTGTTCCTGTCCGATATAATCTTCCAGTCTACGGGGACGCAAAGTCAAATCCCAAGTTTTATCATCAGGCAATTCTTTAACACTAAGTTTTCGTTCCTCAAGTATAGCCATTGATTATTTTGAGCGTCGTTTAGATTTAGCGATTCTTTTCACCGGTCGCTTTTTGCTAACTGCCGACTTCTTTAGTCTACTGTATCTTAAGAAACCGGAACAGGGCACGATCTCAATACCCTTCTTCTCCAGCTGATCCAGCAGTAAATTCAGTCCGATAGAATCAGAACTCATGTGACCGGCAATAATGACGTTCAAATGATTCTTTTCCGCTTCCTCACGGTGACTTTCCTGCAGATGCATGCCAATTATAGTTCCAACACCGGCTTGAGCCAGTTTTTCATACATATGCTTGGAGCCTTCAGTACCGCCTGTTATTTCTGTAATAGCAATCTTACCGGCATAATTTTCGGGCGCGCCAACCAAAATAGTCGGTCCCATGCCGTTAGCTTTGGCCATTTTATATTCCGGAATATCTTTTAATAAATCCATCACCTCTCCGACACTGACCAAATTTTTCTGATTTTTGGCAATCAAACTTTTTAAATATGTCGCCACCATGTTGTCAGCCACGGTATGCGCTGTCAGCACCGAAAAATTCAAAAGTCTAGCGGCATCCAAAGCTTTATAATAATTACCAGCCGAAGTACTGCGGTCAACTTCCACGCGGCGAATCTTAATTAAACTTTCGGCTACGTTTAGTGGCACGCCGTAAGTATGCAATAGCTCCACTTGCAGTTTCATCACGTCCTGTAATCCTTCAGCCAAAGCTTTACCGACTGGATGATGAAAAATTAAGGCATCAATGTTCGCGCCTTTTTGATTAAGTCGATCAGCCAATAAAACTTCACTGGTATCCAAATCAATACCAACTAAAACTTTTTTAACTTCCGTTTGTCCGTCACCAAATAAACGACTGTCTAAATAAGGATTAAATAATTTATCCTGATCAAAATCCTTCTGTTCATCTTTGGAAAGTTTATCAAAACCTTTTTTAACTAAATCTAAGTGTCGTTGGACAACGTTAGCCGGACGCAAGTCGTTCTCCCTGCCGAGTTTGATGGCCAAGTGATATATTTGCTCTAGGTTCATAAGTGGTTAGGTAGTTAGGTAATTAGCTAGTTAGGTAATTAGGTATTAGGTTCCTGACTTCATAGGTTCTTTGGTTCTTCCGTTCTTAAGTTCTTCAGTCCCATGGTTCTTCCGTTCTTAAGTTCTTCAGTCCCATGGTTCTTCCGTTCTTAAGTTCTTTAGTCCCTCCGTTCTTACGTTCTTCAGTCTCTCTATCAATTTGTCCCTACTTTAGCACTATTTCCCACCCGAATCAATACAAAAGCCGACCCCTAGGAGCCGGCTTTAAATAGTGAGAAATGCTAGTTCAGATCTCCGACGTCAATTTCCCGAAGGTCTTTATCACTAATACCCAGTGACAAATACCTCATGATGTCATAAGCTGATTCTCCGTCTTTTAGATAATAGCGTTTATCATCAGCCGGATTAATCCACCAAGCCTGACCATTCTTTTCTACCTGCAGTAAAATCTTACCGCGCAATCTGTTAACTAAGGAATTATCAGCAACCATTTTTTGCGGTCCTAGCGGGCTATAACTATTCATAACTTCTTCTTTGTCGTTATAACCGTCACCATCTGAATCAGTCTTAGTCGGATCGGTTCCAATGCTAATCTCCAATTTATCTGGTAAGCCATCACCATCAGTATCTGTAGCGGCAGGATCATCTCTTAAACCAATCGGAATTTTTTCTAAATCCGTATCTTTAATACCTAAACCAAAAGCCTGTAATGCCTGGTAAGCGCTGTCTCCGTTCTGGAGATAATAACGTTGATCTGAATCGGTATCTACATACCAAGCTTCGCCGTTACTTTCAACCTGCAGTAAAATGCGTCCTTGCAGTCTTTCGGCCAAAGCTTTATTTATTTTGACAATCAACTGTTTTTCACGTTCCACCACTGCTTGTTCAAATTGCGAGACTTTGTACTCCAACTGCCTAATACGCTCTTTTAATTTCTTAACCAATTCCGAATCATTACTGGAATCATTATTATCATCGGCTGTTACAGTACCACAGGAAGCGCCAACTTTCTTTTTATCATGTTCGTGTTTACTATGACCATTTATCCAACCACTTTCATCAACTCTAATTTCTACATACTGCTTAGATCCTTGATTATAATGACAGATAGCAAACTTACCTGAATCATCAGCTCCTTTAACTGAAACCTTCACTGCCACTTCATAAGTATTATTATTTTCATTCAGTTCAGGTACTACGTTATTAGGATCCATAACAAAACGTAATGTGTAGGTTCCGAGTGCAGTTGGCTTCCAAGTTAAGAAAGTCGGACTAATTCCCGGCCCACCATTACTACCGGTGCCACCCGGCATCATTCTCCAAACAGGTGAGTTGCCGATAAAAACATCGTTGGCATAAACAAACATGTCTGTAGTAGTTGGTATTGGTGTACCTGTCCCTAGATTAGCAACAATGGCTTCCATCAACAAAGTATCTCCCAGAGCAATTTCACTAGGCAGAGCTACGTCAACATTGTTATAGCGGTTCAAAATGTAATCAATACGGAAATCCGGTAACAACTCTATAACACCGCCATTCCCGACCTTAACAGTATAAGTTAATTCATTATTGCCTTCGTTAGTTTCAGTATACTGGTTGTTAGCATCTATCTTCAACTTAACCTGATAAGTTCCAGCTGGTACATTATTCCATTTATCGTTGACTATATTTCTAGATTGACCGCTTTCTAAATGCGAACTATAGGAGGGGGTATAATCTAAATCATACGAGTCAAACAACTGATTATCTATATACCATTTAACATTTACAACTCCTGGAAAAATATCCTCCCCGGTATATACAAAAGTCCCGGTTAAGGAAATATTGGCGCCAGGTGTAAAAACCAAATTTGCAGGATTAGTATTTAAATAATTTAAATTGAAATCATAATCAAAACCCAACTCAGATTTCAATGTAATTCTAGCGGTTAGACCTTGACTATGATACTCTGCATAAAAAGTATGACCACTAATTCTGTACTCTTGCAATCCTTGCCCAACGTGTGTCTTTATTGATGGCTCACTGGGTACAGTACCAACTAATTGTCCAGAACTATCATAGACTTTAAATTTTACATTGCTAAATGTATTTTGTTCTGTTTCGCCAGAGGAAAAAATTATTGGCTCAATAATTAGTCCATTATTCAATCGAACTGTTTGTCCCGTGCTGAAATCATAAGTGCCATCTCCCTGATACGTTGAATTAATACCAACGGTTACAATACCAGTCCAGCCATTATTAGTCTCACTAAGTTCGGGTAATTCATTAGCGTTGTCCACTGTAAATGACATGGCCTTAGTTCCGTTGGATGTGAAAACTCCGGTTCCACTATAGATTATAGTTTCATTCTGGATCATGGGTGTAGTAGATGCTACCTGTCTGGCTCCCAGTAAATGAACACTGGAGGTTGTGGCCCAGGTAAAATCCTCAATTGATGAAAACCAATTATCAATGCCCTGTCCGCTGGTGAGAGAACCGCCCAAATTCTTAACACTAACATTAACCATAACTGTTTGACCCACTTCCGGGCTACTTGGCGTTAAGGTAACGTTTGTAATGGTCAAATCTGGTGTATCTGATTCATCAAGAATACTACCAGATGTAGCCATAGATTTACTTAAAACAAAAAATTGGCCTAGCAATAAAAACGCTAGCCCAATTACTAAATATCTTAGTCTTATCATTTGTTTGCGATTAATTTTTAGAGAGGGTCGCTATTTATAAAGTCAGTTTAGCACAAAAAAACACTTTTGTCAACAAAAATCGAGACAGACTCAACACTAGGCATCATACCTGGCGTATTTAAAACAAATAAACAAATCTGAGTCCCGCAGACCGAAGATTGGGATATTTAATAATTTTAAGATCTTTACTAACTCTACACTATACTTTCTTAATACGAAGTAGTGAGCTCTAGCGAACTGTTTGGGCTCTTTTTTTGTTATATAGTTCTATATAAGTCAACCTATGGATACTCTTCAAAAGGTTCTGTCGCAAATGGCGTATAATTTATATCACCCCAAATATTATCAGATGGATCTAGATCTCCCCACCAGTTATTTTGAGCAATCAACGTTCCGCCAGAATAAGTACCGACTTTTATCGGAGCTATACTACTAAAATTATTCTCGCTAACTATAGTTGACGGATAAGCACTTGAGACAAGAACAGCTATGGTACCTGTCGCATGGAATGCGTTTCGCTGAATCAAGCTGTCAGTAGCCCATGTATCTAATGCTACTCCATTATTAATTGTCCCTACAAAAGTATTGCTAAGAAAATCTACTTTGTTGGATGGTCCTTGTACTCCACTGACCATAAATAATTTTAAAGAGTTGCTACCTTCTAAAACATTGTTCTCGGCAAGCATATTTCTTTGATTACTATCCGCTCGTACAGGAATCTCGCCGTTGCCTGCTATAATCCAGTTATACCGTATAATTACCCCAATAGCTCCCGGGCCGATATTAAACGATGTTTCGTCATGAGTACTAGTTGCATCAACGCCACGAATTAGAAATCCTTCAACTATGGTGTTATCAGCGGCAGTATCTCCACCAATATATATTGTACCAACATCAGTTAAGCCATTAATGGTTGTACTAGCTGCGCCACTCCCAGAAAGGCGAAGTGTTTTTCTTATGGCAATATCCTCATTATAGACTCCCGCACCAACACAAACCGTATCCCCAGCAACTGCAGCATCAATTCCGGCCTGAATTGTAGAATATTGTGACGGAACAGAGATATCGCAATCTTCAGGCGCAGGCGGAACATAAGCATTTAGATTTGCCCCGATAATAGGTCTTGGAATCTCAATCTGACAGGATGAACTGCAGCCGTCATTATTTCTTTGATTGCCATCATCACACTGCTCACCAGTATCTACATGAGTATCGCCGCAGACAGGCGTATATAACTCACAATTCAATGGACAGACATATAGGCTACTGGCAATAAAAGATTTAGCACAAAGATAATCGCCATAATTAACTAACCCATCACCATTAACATCAGCTTTGGAATCATCTCTCATATAATAGTCAGTAAACATTACTGAATCTGATAAACCAATTTGCCCATCGGGAATCTGCTGGCCACCAGTATTAACATAATCCAGAGGATTGACGCAGACAGGAGGTATTACTGATTCAGTTGAGCTGTCAATTACCCTTAACATAGGCTCACGGGCAGTAACGCTATTTACTACCAAACCAGCAGAAAATAAAAAAACCACAGCAATAATGGCTATAGTTGTAGACTTCCTCATAGATTTTGAAGTTATTTGGTTAGCCTCCTGCCAAGAGAATACTACTTTATTGGGATGATTTCAAGGGATTTCAATTGGAGCTTGACGCGAAGGTCTGTCAACAAAAAATGCCCCAGCCAAAGACCGGAGCGTTTTTTATTCTTACTTTATAACAGCACCATTGACACTACTTCATCGCCCTCGGCTTTGAAGCGCATCAGACGCACGCCCTGTGTTGCCCGCCCTAAGACACTGACGGATTTGATCGGCATCCTGATAACCTGACCGAGTTTGGAAATGATAATGGCATCGCCTTGATACTTACTGTTGATGACCCTACCGGTTTTAATAGAGCCTGTCTTGTCGGTAATGTTAGCAGTCTTGACGCCTGAACCGCCACGACCCTGAACTTTATATTCTTTCAGCGACGTGCGCTTGCCGTAACCTTTGCTCATGACTACTAAAAATTGTTCACCTGATTGAATGACGCCGTCCGGCAATAAATCCATACCGACAATTCGGTCATCACCTTTCAAGCGCATACCGCGGACCCCGGCGGCATTGCGTCCCATTTCTCTGACGCCTGATTCCTTAAAGCGAATAGCCTGGCCTTTGGACGACACCAAAATAATTTCATCTTTGCCGCCGGACATCTTGACCCATTCCAAACTGTCATCAGCTTTTAATTTAATAGCGATCAATCCTGAACGACGAACGTTAGAGAACTTATCTATGGAAACACGCTTAATCAAACCGCGTTCAGTCACCATGACCAAAAATTTATAAGTACTCATGTCCGCACCCTGCAAGATTGAAGAAACTTTCTCCTCTGGCCCCAGCTGTAAGAAGTTAACAATATTCTGACCCTTGGCGGTTCTGGAAGCCGGCGGTACTTCATAAGCCTTCAACTGGAAGACCCGTCCTTTGGAAGTGAAGAAAAACATATCATCATGCGTATTGGTGGATAGCAAATGTTCCACACTATCCTCTTCCTTAGTTGTCAGACCGACTACGCCTTTGCCGCCACGCGCCTGACTCTTGAAAGTATCCGGCGGTAGTCTCTTAATATAACCGTCATGAGTAATAACAACAATCGTCGCTTCATTTGGTATTAAATCTTCAGTGGTCATCTGACCAACAGCAGATTTAACAACTTTCGTGCGGCGCTCATCACCAAACTTTTCTTTCAAGTATTTAAGCTCGTCAGTAATAATGCCCAAAATCTTTTTAGGACTCTTTAAAATTTCCGTCAGCTCCTGAATCAACTTTTTCTTTTCTTTCAACTCGGTCTCAATTTTCAGTCTCTCTAAACTTGCCAAACTCTGCAGGCGCATTTCCAAAATAGCCACCGACTGTCTTTCTGACAGCTTAAACTGTTTCATCAAGTTATTCTTGGCTATGTCCTTATCCTTAGACTGCTTAATAGTTCTAATGACGGCATCTATCTTATTTAAAGCCAAAGCCAAACCTTCCAGAATGTGGGCCCGGTCTTTAGCCTTGTCCAATTCATATTGTGTGCGGCGTCTGACAACTACATCGCGGTGTTTTAAGTATTCCTGAAAAATATCTTTTAAAGTCAGGACGCGCGGCTGAATACCGTCAATCAAAGCTAACATATTGGCGTGGAAAGTTTCCTGCAGTTGGGTATGCTTGTAAAGATTATTTAAAATCTTCTTGGGATAAGCGTCCTTTTTCAGTTCCACAACCACGCGCACTCCTTTGCGGTCTGACTCATCGCGTAAATCCTTAATACCCTCAATTTTCTTGTCACGTACCAAAAGAGCAATTTTTTCCACCAAACTGGCTTTGTTCACCTGATAAGGTATGGAAGTAATAACAATTTTAAAATGTCCGTCTTTTTGTTCCTGAATTTCAGCTTCGCCGCGCATCACCATTCCACCCTTACCGGTGGCATAAGCGGCCTTAATCTCGTTCTGATTATAAACCACGCCGCCGGTCGGAAAATCCGGTCCTTTAACGTATTCCATTAGATCATCAACAGTAGCGTCGGGATGTTGTGATAAATAAATAATACCGTCCACCAGCTCGCCCAGATTATGCGGCGGGATATTGGTGGCCATACCAACGGCAATTCCCACTGTGCCATTCAATAATAAATTCGGTAGCTTAGCCGGCAAGACCATCGGTTCCATATGCGCACCGTCATAGTTGGGAGTGAAATTGACCGTGTTCTTTTCAATATCGTTGAGCATCTCTTCGGACATGGACATTAGTTTGGCCTCGGTATAACGCATGGCCGCGGCGCTGTC
>CAYTUI010000032.1:0-15819 GCA_964441335.1 uncultured Gammaproteobacteria bacterium | reverse complement strand
ATTTGGCGATGAATAATGACTTGGTTCACCAGATTGTAACATCATTAAGGTCTAATAAGAGACAGGTTATTGCTCACGCCAAAGGCAGGGGAGAAGTAAGAGGCGGAGGCAAAAAGCCTTGGAAACAAAAAGGTACCGGCCGTGCCAGACATGGCTCTATCCGATCACCATTGTGGGTTGGTGGAGGTATTACTTTCGGACCGACCAGTGAAAGAAATTTTGACCGCAGAATTAACAAGAAAGTTAGAAAAAAAGCTTTGGCTATGGTTTTATCCGACAAGGTGGCTAATGACAAGCTGTTATTATTGGACAGCGTTGATTTAGCTGAAGCCAAGACCAAGATGTTGCATCAGCTATTGATAAAGTTACCGAGCAAAGGCAAGAAGACTATGATTGTGACCGATGCCGGTTTTGAAAAAATGATTAGGGCAGCCAAGAATTTGGCCAGGTCAAGGACTATTTCCGTCAAGAGTCTGAATGTGGTTGATGTCCTGGATAATGATTTTATTATTTTGCCCAAACAGTTATTAGCATCAATGATTAAAATTTACAGTTAAGATGGGAATTTTTAGCAAAAAGAAATCAGCGGAAGTAAAGCAGGCCGACAGCCAAGCTAAGGTTGAGGTTGCCGACAAGGCTGTAAAAAAAGATACAGCTCACAAGGTTAAACCAAGTAAAACTCCGGTGGAGTCCAAACATGTAGTTCATCAACAGACAGTTTCCGATTTTGGTCACCGTTTCTTGGTTAAGCCCATGATTACTGAAAAGTCAGCTCATTTGCATTCATTGAATCAGTACGTTTTTAAAGTGCCTTTTCATGCCAATAAAGTTTCCGTTAAAAAAGCTATTAAGGAAATTTATGGCGTGGAACCGGTGTCGGTAAATATTATCAGTGTGGCCGGTAAAAAGGTCAGACGCGGCAAATCACATGGTAGCCGTTCAGATTATAAAAAGGCCGTCATCAGTTTAAAGAAAGGACAGACGATTAAAGTTTACGAAGGGGTGTAGAAAGTAGATTAGTAGGTATGTAGCTTGGTAGAAAAAATAGCTACCAATCTACCAAACTACCACACTACCAAACTAAAAATATGGCAATCAAAGTATACAGACCAATTAATCCGGGGTTACGCAAAACCAGCGTACTCAAGAATAAGGAGCTAACAACTGAACGCCCCCTGAAGTCTTTGATTACTTTCCGTAAACAGCACAGCGGCCGCAATAACACCGGACGGATTACCGTCAGACATAAGGGCGGCGGACATAAGAGATTTATCAGGGTAGTTGACTTTAAGAGAGATAAGTATGATATTGAGGCCAAAGTTGAAAGGCTGGAGTATGATCCTAACCGTAATGTCAATATTGCTTTAGTTATTTACGCTGATGGAGAAAGACGCTATGTCTTAGCCAGTGAACAGCTGAAAGTCGGCGATAAGATTGTTTCTTCCAAGAATAAGGTGGAAATTAAGGACGGCAACCGCACAGCTTTGAAAAATATCCCTACCGGAATGCAGGTTTACGATATTGAATTGGCAGTCGGCGGCGGTGGTAAAATGTGTCGCAGTGCCGGTAACGCCGCAGTTTTAATGGCTTTGGATGCCGGAAAAGCCAATTTACGTTTACCGTCAGGTGAAGTCCGCATGGTCAGTCAGGATGCGGCTGCTACTATGGGAGTTCCCAGTAACGCTGAATATCGCAATATCCGCTGGGGTAAAGCCGGCAGAATGAGACACCGTGGTATTCGTCCGACCGTCAGAGGTAAAGCTATGAATCCGGTGGATCACCCGCATGGTGGAGGTGAAGGTAAGCACCCGATTGGTATGAAACAACCGAAGACTTATAAAGGTAAATTCGCTTTGGGTGTTAAGACCAGAAAGTCTAAGAAGTATTCCAACCGCTTAATTGTTAAACGCAGAAAGAATAAAAATAGTAACTAGTTGGGTAGATTGGTAGAGAAGTAGATTGGTAGAACAATCGCTTTAGCTACTAAACTACTACGCTACTAATCTACAAGCTAAAAATATGTCAAGAAGTTTAAAAAAAGGATTATACGTAGACGAAAGGTTATTGAATAAAATATCCAAGGTTAAGATTGATTCCAAGGAGGTTATTAAAACCTGGTCCAGAAATTCTACGATTGCTCCGCAGATGGTCGGTTATACTATTCATGTCCATAACGGTCGAACCCATCTGCCGGTCAGAATTATTGAAAATATGGTCGGTCATAAGTTAGGAGAGTTTGTGCCCACCAGAAAATTCCTGGGTCATGGCGGTAAGATGGCTAAGGCACAGGCGACGGATGAGAAGAGTAAGGAGTAGAAAGTAGTTCAGTAGAGTGGTAGATTGGTAGAAAAGCGTTTGCCCTACCAGGCTACCAAACTACCAACCTACCAAGCTACAAGGTTAATAATAGAGTAATTGATTAATTGAATAATTGATAAGCGGGAAAAGAGAAGTGACAAGTGGTAAACCATTTCACACTTTACAAGTCCCAGTTCCCAAATAAAATTGCGAAATGATAGAAGTTAAGGCAAAATTAATGAACGTCAAGATCTCACCGAAAAAGATGAGACTGGTTGCTAATGCTATCAGAGGTTTAGACGCTCCAGTGGCTGTGCTCCGTTTACAGCATTTTAATCAGAAGAGCGCGCCGTTGATTTTGAAAACTTTGAAATCCGCCATTGCCAATGCCGAACATAATAAAGAATTGGCTAGCGGTGATTTATTTATAAAAAAGATTATTGTTAACGAGGGTGTGGCTTTGAAACGCTGGAAGCCGGCCGCTATGGGATCTGCTCATGCTTTTAAAAAACAGTTTTCACATTTAGAAATTGTCTTGTCTTTAAAAAAGGGTGTTGCGGAACCGAAAATTAAGGCCGTTAAGAAAGAGGATAAGCCGCAAATTGAAACCGTGACTAAGGATCAGGCAACGGGTGAGTCAAAGATTATGAAGAAAGATAATAAGGCTGGCAGGCAGGATTTAAGACGGGCGGCCAAACCTTATAATCAGGCAGCGAATGTTAATAAAGGCGGTCAATCAAGGCCGGCTGTTAGAGGAGATAAATAATATGGGACAGAAAGTCAATCCAATTATAATGCGTATGGGTATGAGCCAGAGCTGGTCATCCAAGTGGTTTGGCGATAAGAATTATGCCACTTTGCTGGAGCAGGATATCAGAATGCGCAAATTTTTAAGAACCAAACTGCAAGAAAGCGGTATTGATAGGATTGAAATTGAACGTGCTCCCGGTGAAGTAACCATCAGTATTAAAGTAGCTAAGCCTGGTATAGTTATCGGACGCGGTGGCAGTGGTATTGAAGATTTGAAAGCCCAGATTGCCAAGAAATTTGTCCCTGCCAAAGTTAATTTGAAAATAAATATTCTGGAAATTGAACAGCCGAATTTATCAGCTGGTGCTGTTCTACAGACAATGATTTCGGATATTGAAAAAAGAATTCCTTTCAGACGCGTGATGAAGCAGGCGATTGATAAGGTTATGAAGTCCGGCGCTGAAGGAGTTAAGGTTTTGATCAGTGGTCGTTTAAATGGAGCGGATATTGCCAGACGGGAAGTTTTGACCCAAGGTAAAGTTCCGCTACACACCTTAAGAGCCGACATTGATTACTCCCGTGGCGTGGCCAGAACGACCTATGGGGCTATCGGTTTGAAGATCTGGATTTATAAAGGTCTATATTTTGAAAAAAAAGAAGGAGAGAAGAAAGAGGAGAAGAGTAAATAGATAAGTAGAGTGGTAGAGAAGTAGATTGGTAGGGCAAACGCTTGAACTACTAAACTACCTAACTACCAATCTACCAAACTAAAATTATGTTAGCACCAAAGAAAATTAAACATCGCAAGTGGCAAAGAGGCGATCAAATCAAAGGTAAGGCAACCCGCGCTACTTTGGTTAGCTTTGGTCAATATGGTTTGAAATCAATGAATCCTGGTTGGATAACTTCCAGACAGATTGAAGCGGCTAGACGTGTTATTACTGGTTTTACCCAGCGTGGTGGTAAAGTTTGGATCAGAATTTTTCCGGATAAACCGATTACCGCTAAAGGCAATGAAATGCCGATGGGAAAAGGAAAGGGTGCTGTTGATCACTATGTGGCAGTTGTCAGACCCGGAACAGTGATGTTTGAAATCAGTGGCGTGGAAGAAAAAATGGCGCGCGAGGCTTTAATCCTAGCCGGCCATAAATTACCGGTTAAAGTGAGATTTATTAGCAAGTAGAGCAGTAGAGTGGTAGATACGTAGATTGGTAGAAAGGACTACAAAACTACATATCTACCAAGCTACCAAACTAACAATATGAAATTTAAGGAAATTAAAAAATTAAGTCACGATGATCTGCAGAAGCGGCTCAATGAATCGCGAGTAAAATTGCGCGAGCTTCGATTCAGCGTGGCCAATAATCAGTTGAAACGTGTCCGGGAGATTCGTAAGTTAAAGATGATTATTGCTCAAATCTTGACAGTCTTGAATTCTGGTGTTACAAATAGCAGTTCTACTTCAAAAAAGTCAGACTCTGCCAAGACCGATGAATCAAAGGCAGTGGTGGCGGATAAAAAAGTTGTAGCTAAAGTTAAATAAAGTTTATGAAAGATACCAAAGTTATCAGAAAAAAGAGACTGGAAGGAACCGTTATTGGTGATGCTATGGATAAAACGGTAGTGGTTCAGATTATTAGTTTTAAAAAACACCCCAAATATCATAAACAGTATAAGGTGTCTTATAAATACAAGGCCCACGATGACAAGAATGAATATCATGTTGGTGATAAGGTGATTATTGAGGGCTGTCGACCAATGTCCAAAGATAAAAGATGGAGAGTGATTAAGAAGATAGGGAAATAGGAGATAGGAGATAGGTATTTCGCCCAGGGGGCGATCGGCCTGTGGCCGAAGGTGTTAGGCGACGTTATGCCTCCCCACCATTACCTAATACCTCATACCTAATACCTCATAACATAGATCAATGATACAACCAGAAACATTATTAAAAGTAGCCGATAACTCTGGCGCCAAACGCGTTAAGTGTATTCGTGTCTTGGGTGGATATCAGAAAAGATATGCTCAAATTGGGGATATTATAACTTGCGCTGTTAAAGAAGCCCAGCCTCATAATCAGGTTAAGAAGGGCGATGTGGTGCATGCTGTGGTAGTTCGTCAGCATAAGGAACTAAGACGCAAGGACGGAACCTATATCAGATTTGACGATAATGCGGTTGTGATTATTGATAAGAAGAATAAAGAGCCCAGAGCAACCCGTATTTTCGGACCAGTCGCCAGAGAGCTAAGGGCCAGGGGTTTTATCAAGATTAATTCATTAGCACCGGAGGTATTATAGAGTAATGAGTAATGGGGAATAAGGAATGAGGAGAATCCTTTGCACACATAACACATTACACATCAACACATAATCAATAATATGAATATCAAAGTAAAAGATACAGTCATTATCCAGAGCGGCAAAAATAAGGGGAAGACCGGCAAGGTAACCCAGGTTTTGCCGAAGGAAGATTTGATTGTGGTTGACGGTGTTAACAAGATGTATAAGCACATTAGACCGCAGAAGAAGGGCGATAAAGGTCAGCGCATTGAGTTTTTCGGGCCATTAAAGACATCTAAGGTAATGCTGGTTTGCCCCAAGTGTAATAAAACTACCAGAGTGAAAATTAATATTGAAGGTAAGAATAAAAAAAGACAGTGCCGTAAGTGTCAGGCGATAATAGAGTAATGAGGAATAAGGATTGAGGAGTGAGGAATGAGGGAGAAAACATTTTACACATCAACACATAATAAACAACATGAGTGATTTAAAGAAAAAATTTGACACAGTTGCCGCCCCCAAATTGATGAAAGAATTGGGTATAGATAACGTTATGGCTTTGCCAAAATTACGCAAGGTTGTTTTGAATGTCGGTTTAAGCAAATCGTTAAGTGATAAGACATTTACAGATGTGGCTGTCGCAACCCTGATTAAAATTAGCGGTCAGAAGCCGACTTTACAAAAGGCTAAGAAATCAATTTCCAATTTTAAAATTAGACAGGGTATGATTGTTGGCGCTAAAGTAACTTTGCGAGGTCAGCGCATGTATGATTTTATTGAAAAACTGGTTGACTTTACCATTCCGAATATGAGAGATTTTCACGGTTTGGATCCAAAAACAGGTTTTGACAATAACGGTAATTATATTTTAGGAATTAGGGAGAATATAATTTTTCCGGAAATCAGATCAGATGAAGTAGAAAAAGTGCATGGTTTGGAAGCAGCCATTAATACTACCGCTAAAGATAATAAGGAATGTTTAGCATTATTAAAAAGTTTGGGATTTCCGTTTAAAAGTAAGTAATTAGCTTTTAGCTTATAGCTTCTAGGTAAAACTACAAGCTAAAAGCTACAAGCTACAAGTTAAAATATGGCAACAGAAGCACAAATAGTAAAATCTAAAAGATCCCTGGTTAAACCGAAATATTCAACCAGGGTTGTTCGCCGTTGCTGGCGTTGCGGGAAAAAGAGCGGTTACATGAGAAAGTTTAAACTTTGCAGGATTTGTTTCAGAGAATTGGCTACCAAAGGTGAATTACCAGGTATAACCAAATCCAGCTGGTAGACGGTCCATTGAATAATAGAATAATTGATTAATAGATTAATTGAGAGTATTAAGTATTAAGAGTTAATAAGTAAAATGCCATCAGATACAATCGCAGATATGTTAACCCGGATCCGGAATGCCATGGCTGTCAGAAAAGCTGACATAGTTTTACCGTACTCCAGGATCAAGCATGAGATAGCTAGGGTTTTGGAACAGGAAAAATATATTTTAAAGGTTGAGAAAATTGAAGCTGACCCCAAGGGGGAGAAAGCTCCTACTTATGCTCAACTACGATTGGTTTTGAAATATCGTTCTAACGGTGTGCCATATATCAGACATATCCGAAGAATCAGTAAGCCTAGCAAAAGAGTGTATGTGACTGTAGAAAAATTGCCGACAGTTTTGAACGGTTTGGGTTTGGCAGTTTTGTCCACTTCGGCCGGTTTACGAACTAATAAACAGGCCCGCAAAGAAATGGTTGGGGGAGAGTTAATGTTTGAAATTTGGTAAATAAATAACGACAATGTCCAGAGTAGGAAAAAAACCAATTGAAATAATCTCAGGCGTGACCGCTACTATTAACGGCCAGCAGGTTGAGGTTAAGGGACCGAAGGGAAGTCTTAAAATGGAACTTCATCCGGTTGTTAAGGTTGAGCTTCAGGACAGTAATTTAATTGTCAGCGTGCCTAAACCAGAGGATAAAAATCAGCGAGCTCTTTGGGGTTTAACCAGAGCTTTACTGAATAATATGGTTGTCGGCGTGACCCAGGGTTTTAAAAAACAATTAGAGATTAACGGTATTGGTTTTAAGGCGGCCATTCAGGGTAATAGTTTACTTTTAAATGTCGGTTTTTCTCACCCGGTTAATTATCCCTTTCCGGAAGGCATTAAGATTTCAGTTGAAAAAAATGTCATTACGATTGAAGGAATTGACAGACATTTAGTCGGTCAATCGGCGGCTGAAATACGTGAGATTAAAAAACCGGAACCTTATAAAGGCAAGGGCATTAAGTATGCTGATGAGACTATCCGACGCAAGGCCGGAAAAGTTGTTAAATCCTCAGGTTAAAATATATGAAAGATAGACAAAAAAATAAGCAACGCTTGGCTAAACGCCGACAGATCAGAACTAGGTCAAAAATTTCCAATACCGACAGACCTCGTTTAACCGTTCACAGAAGCCTAAAGCACATTTACGCTCAGATTATTGATGACAGTAAGAGAGCTACTTTGGTATCGGCTAAAGACAGTGAGATTAAAGACAAGCTGTCCGGTATGCCTATGGCCGAAGCTGTCGGTAAATTGATTGCTGAAAAAGCCAAAGCCAAAAAAATTGAGACTGTTGTTTTTGATAAAGGCAAATACAGATATCACGGTCAAATTAAAGCTTTGGCAGATGGCGCCAGACATGGCGGTCTTGAATTTTAAGTACCAAAAATCAAATTTCAAATATCAAACAAATGTCAATATTAAATAATCAAAATTCAAAAAAGTTTGAAAAATTGGAATTTAGAATTTGTGATTTGTTTGCTATTTGTGATTTGAATATTATAATTTTATAAACACATGTCTGAGGAAAAAGTAAAATCTAACAGTCCGGCAACAACGACTGACAAACCAACAACCGCTAGACCAAAAAATAGTCGGTTTGATTCGGGTATGAGACGAGGCAACGATAACCGTCAAAAGGGCGGTCGTGGCCGTAGACCTACTCCCCGGGAGAAGGATGAGTTTGATCAGGTGATGATTGATTTGGCCCGTGTCACCCGCGTGATGGCCGGCGGTAAGAGAATGCGTTTTAGAGCCTGTATGATAATCGGCGACCGTAAAGGTAAAATTGGTTGGGCAGTAGCTAAGGGCGCTGATGTTTCCATTGCTATCAATAAGGCTGTTAATAAGGCCAAGAAGCATTTGATTACTGTTAAGACTGTTGACGGTACCATTCCTCATCCAATTAAGGTAAAATTTAAGGCAGCCAGAGTTTTGATAAAACCGGCTAAGAAAGGTAGCGGTATTAAAGCCGGCGGAGCGGTTCGTTCAGTTCTGGCCTTAAGCGGTATTCAGGATGTGTCAGCCAAGATTTTGGGCTCCAATAATAAGATTAATAATGTGCAGGCAGTTTTTAAAGCTTTAGCTAATTTGAAATATGGCCAGCGACTGGAGAAATCCGAGTTAGTTAAAGAACAGGGTGCGAATGTGGCCGCTGATCATAATCAAACAAATAAAGACAGCAAGAAAACTGATGCAGATAATAAAAAAAGTAAATAAATTATCATGACCTTAGGTTTACACAATTTGAAAAAATCAACCGGCTCTACTCACAGAAAAAAAAGAGTGGGTCGTGGTAATGCCAGCACCGGTACTTATTCAGGCCGCGGTATGAAGGGTCAGCGCTCCCGTTCAGGCGGTAAAAAAGGTTTGACTGCTAAAGGTGTTAAAGGTTATATATTGCGCATACCTAAAAAGCGCGGTTTCCGCTCTTTGAAAGAGGCGCCGGTGGCTATTAATTTGGAGTCTTTGGAGAAGTTATTTGCCAATGGTGAGATTGTGACAGCCAAAAAACTTTTTAAAGCCGGCTTGTTAAAGAAATCCGCCAGAACTTATAAAATATTATCCAAAGGTAAATTGAGCAAGAAATTGACTGTTCAGGCTTATGCTTTTTCCAAGACCGCTAGGCAGGCAATCGTTAACGCCGGTGGTCAAATAGAGACCTTAGGTGTTAGAATAAAGACGGCGAAGAAGAAGTAGTTTGTAATTAGTAATTAGTAGTTTGTAATTAGTAAGCTGTAATGGGGGCGAACCCTAATTACAAATTACCAATTACCAATTTCAGAGGATATGAATCGACTTAAACAAATTTGGAAAGCGAAAGACGTCCGTAACAAGATATTTTTTGTTTTGTTTATTTTGATTGTTTACAGATTTGCCGCTCACATTCCTATTCCCGGAATTAATCCCCAGAACTTAGCCGCTTTTTTTGGCTCCAATCAGATATTGGGCTTGATTAACTTATTTTCTGGTGGCGGTCTGCAGAATTTTTCAATTATGATGTTGGGTGTCAGTCCCTACATTACCGCTTCCATTATTTTTCAATTATTGGTGATGATTGTCCCGAAGTTAGAGGCAATACAAAAAGAGGGCGAAGCCGGTCAAAAGAGAATTAGTCAGTATACCCGTTTATTGACGGTGCCGTTAGCCGCTATTCAGGCTTATAGCTTTATTATTCTATTACAACGACAAGGTGGTGGATTACTCGGCAGTCTGACCATTTTTCAATGGGTGACGGCAATTTTAATTACTACCGCAGGTAGCGTATTCATGATGTGGCTGGGCGAGCTGATAACTGAAAAGAAGGTCGGCAACGGTATTTCCTTAATGATTTTCGCTGGTATCGTAGCGACCTTACCGACAACCTTCGCCAACACCTTCGCTGTTTTTGACCCGTCATCACAGGTTTTTAGCATGCTTTTATTTATAGCTATTGCTTTGATCACAATTGTAGCGATTGTTATTATTTCCGAAGGGCAGAGAAATATTCCGGTATCGTATGCCCGACGTGTGGTCGGTAATAAAACAGTCGGCGGAGCTAACACGTATTTGCCTTTACGTGTTAATCAGGCCGGTGTTATTCCAATTATCTTTGCCATTTCAGTTATTCTGATTCCGCCTATGGTTGGTCAGTTTTTGCAGACATCCAATATACCGTGGGTGGCCAGTGCGGCTTTAGCAACTATCAGATTATTTGCCAACCAAACTTTTTACGGCGTCATTTATTTCCTGATGGTTTTTATCTTTACTTATTTTTATACTGCGGTGGTTTTCAAGCCGGAGCAAATTGCGGAGAATCTGCAGAAGCAAGGTGGGTTTATTCCGGGCATTAGACCGGGCACCCATACTTCAGATTATTTGGGCTCGGTTATGAACAGAATAATTTTGGCCGGAGCGTTGTTCTTGGGTATCGTAGCTATTTTGCCAATTTTGGTGGCACCGTTAACCGGTATTGCCACTTTAACTGTTGGCGGTACCAGTTTGTTAATCGTGGTGGCCGTTGTTATTGAAACAGTCAAGCAGGTTGACGCCCAGCTGGTGATGAGAGATTATGATTGATTTTGATAGGTAGTAGCTAGTAGCTAGTAGGATTGAGGCTGTCCAAGAGGGCAGTTTTTTTGTAAAAAAAAGAACCGTCCGTAGGTACAAGTCGTGACTTGTACCTACGGACGGGCGATGTTGACGTCGGCTCTACGTCAGAGCCTCGGCAACCATCTGCCGATCCAGTTCGGCGTTGAAGACCTCGGCTTGGGCGGCCTGATAGGCGCCCAAAGCCCGGTGGTAGTGCTTTTCCACTGACTCACCCGGGACGCGGCGGACCAAGTTGGCCGCCTTCAGGCCGGCTTCCTTGGCCTGGTCAGACGCTTGCAGAAAGATTCTGCCCGCATGTGCTTCGTGACACGACATGGTTTGCCCTCCTTCTTCTGCTTACTTAGGAACAGAGACTAATCATCGTGGCGTTGAGGAACGCATCTGCCATTCCTTGATCTTGGCGAGGTCATCTTGGATGCGCGACTGGATGGCCACGACAGCGACGCCCGCATTTTCTGCGATGTCGAAGTAGGGTTTGATCCTGACGACTCGTCGGCCTTTGTAGTCGTGCCAGTTGAAGCGCCTGGCCAAAAGTTCCAGGCCAATCAGAGTGATGATCTTCTCACTTTCTGCTCGACAGACAAGCTCTTCCATCTCGCCCCAGTCTGCGCAGCCGAGCTGAGCGAAGATCGGAACTTTCTTCTTTCTTTTCACGTTCCCTCCTTGTGACGTGTGGTGTTGTGTGACCTTGTCTACGTTCTGGCGGCAGCCTGTTTGGCGGCCTCGATTTTCTCCTTGAGTTCCTTCATCCAGGCGGTTCCTAGCTGGTCGAGAAGTTTGATGTTGCGAAGCAAGACAGCTAGGTCCTTCTCCGAAATGCTGCAATGACCAAGATGGTTGAAGAAAACATTCTTCAGATCATTGACTTGCGGAGCCGTGACCCCTTCATATGGGGGTATGCTGTGGCTTCCGTCACGAATCTCGATGGTCATCGTGCACTCCTTGGTTTGGGCTAAAGGACAAATAGTTTTCAATTTATATCACTTTATTAGTATCCTGTCAATGGTTGGGATTATTCAACGCTTGTTTAATAGACCTTTATTGGGTAAAATGAGCAGGGGTTAGTTATGAGGAATGTCAGGTCATCCGACCTGATCGCCCTCTGGGCGAAGTTATGAGGAAAGTGACGAAACGTCGTCTAAATCCAAATACCTAATCCCTAGCTCCTAACACCTAACACCTAATACCTAATAACAAGCAATGAGAAAAAATCTACGACTAAGTTTTCAAGGTCCGCAAGGTTCCGGCAAAGGCACCCAGGCCGCTTTAATGCAGGAGAAATTTGACTATGCGGTTTTGGGCATGGGCAAGATGTTGAGAACGGTGGCTGATCAGGGCGGCGAGTTGGGAGAAAAAATAAAAGTCATTCTTGACAAAGGTGATTTGGTTCCCAATGAATTAACGATTGATATTTTGAAACAGCATCTGGCCACGCTTAAAGAAGGACAAGGTTTTATTCTGGACGGCTTTCCCCGTAATCATGGTCAGGTTCAAGACATGAGAAAGGTAATCGCTCTGGATGCGGTGGTGGTTTTTAATATCGGTCAACAGGAAGCTTTAAACAGAACTTTATACCGTTTGATTTGTCCACAGGGACATATATATAATTCCAAAACCAACCCCAGTAAACAGCCGGGTATCTGCGATGTTGACGGATCTACATTAACAAAAAGAGACGACGACGAAGAACAAGCGATTTTAAATCGTTTGAAAATTTACCATACGGAAACAGCTGAAGTTTTGGATTCTTATCGTCAGAGCCATAAATTAATTGACATAGACGGTGAGCAGCCGATTGCCAAAGTTTTTGAGGATTTAGAAAAGGAACTGTCAAAACTATGAGTTTAATAAAGACGCCAGCCGAAATTGAGATTTTGGCTGAAGGCGGCGCTTTACTTAATAAAATTTTGTCTCAAGTCAGTCTGCAAGTAAAGCCCGGTGTAACTGGTATAGAACTAAATAAGTTAGCTGAAGAATTAATGCTGGCCAAAGGCGGGGAGCTGGCTTTTAAAAATTACGGACAACCGCCATATCCCAATGGTTTGTGCGTCTCGGTAAATAATTGCGTGGTTCACGGCATCGCCACAAACAAACCTTTGAAAGACGGCGACATCGTTTCTTTGGATATCGGCTGGAAGTATAAAGGGTTATATACTGATATGGCAGTCACTGTTGCTGTCGGTAAAATTAGTCCGGCTGCGCAAAAACTGATTGACGCCACCAAAGAAGCTGTAAATTTATTTGTCAAAAATATTAAGCCCGGCGTTAATACCAATGCACTTGGCAGAATAATTCAGGATTATTTGGAAGGCCAAGGTTTCGGGGTGATCAGAGATTTTGTCGGCCACGGTGTCGGACATCGGGTTCATGAAGAACCGGCTATTCCTAATTTTGAGGCTCATGACAAGGGTGTGATTTTGCGGCCGGGTATGGTCATTTGTCCGGAGCCGATGGTTGTAGCTGGCGATTGGCAGATCAGGATTGCCGATAATGGCTGGGACGCTTTAACGCTTGATGGCTCTTTAGCGGCCCATTTTGAAGAAACAGTGGCAGTGACTGATAAAGGTGCTAGGGTGTTAACAAAATAATATGTATTTAGGCATTGATTACGGCGATAAAAGAGTGGGGTTAGCGATTGCTGAAGCCCGTGGTCCGGCGGTGGCTTGGAAAATATTAGTTAACAAGGGTTTGGATAATTTAATTACCGAGCTCAAGAAAATTGTCATAGAGCAAGAAATTAATTTGATTGTTGTCGGTCTGCCCGTTAGTTTTCAGGGTAAAGTGACCGAGAGAACTGATTTAACAGAACAGTTTGTAGATAGTCTGCGGGCAGTTTTGAATGTTGATGTGGTGACTGAAGATGAGCGCTTAACATCAACAATGGTGACTAAAGAGACCGGCCGCAGACAGCAGTTGGATGATAAATCAGCCGCTCTTATTTTACAAACATATATAGATAGACAAAATGCTTCTCACGCCTAGTATATTTTTTTTATTCCTGTTGTCAGCCGCGTTAAGCTGGGTTTTAACTCTGGCTGTTCGTCAGGCCGCCATTAAATTTAAAGTGTTGGATTGGCCGTCACCTGACCCCCGTAAAATTCATCGACAACCCATGCCGTTACTTGGTGGCTGGTCCGTTTATTTAGCGATGTTAATAATAACCGCCATCATGTTTTGGCAAGGGCAAATGCCTGATGAAAAAGTCAGCCCGTTGTTACTGGGCGGATTTTTTATCAGCGGTTTGTTGTTGATGATCGGCGGATCTCTGGACGATAAATTTAAGCTCAAATGGTGGCAGTCGTTATTTTTTCCGGTGCTGGCGAGCTTGGTAATTATCGCCTGTGGTTTGAAAGTCGGCTATATTACCAATCCGTTGGGTGGCTTGCTCTACTTGAAAGACTGGCCGCTGTTAATAGCCGGAGGTTTGGTTTTTGGCTGGCTGATGCTGATGACCTATACCACAAAATTATTGGACGGTTTGGACGGCTTGGCCTCATCAATTGGCTTGATCGCCAGTTTGGTAATTTTTGTGGTCAGTCTGTTCTGGGACGACCGTAATTCAACCACTACTTATTTATCAATAATTTTGGCCGGCTCAATTTTAGGTTTTCTAATTTGGAATTGGCATCCGGCCAAGATTTTTTTGGGAGAGGGGGGCAGTACTTTTATTGGTTTTGCTTTAGGTGTTTTGGCGATTTTAACAGGCGGTAAAATTGCTACGGCTCTGTTGGTTATGGGATTACCAATGTTAGATGTTGTTTGGGTGATCTTTAGAAGGTTATTTAGTCACAGCAAGATAGCTTTTGCGGATACCGGCCATTTACACTTTAGATTATTGCGTCTTGGTTTAAGCCAGCGTCAGGTAGTTATTTTCATGTCTGTTATCGCCTTACTTTTCGGATCAGTTTCTTTTTTTACCACTACGCAGGGCAAAGTCACGGCTTTAATTGTCTTACTAGGGCTGATGCTAATTTTGGGCGGTTTAATTATTTATCGTCAGAAAAAAAGTGCGACTTAGTTTTTTATTTTTAGCATCAATATTTTTAGCCGGTTGTGTTATAACCGGTCCTGATTTTGTTTCTCCCTCAACCGTCATTCTGGCCGGGCAAACTGTTAAAGTAACATTGGCCAGCACGCCGGAGCAGTTAGCTAAGGGCTTGGCCGGGGTAAAGAATCTTGATTGGGATCAGGGTATGTTATTTATTTTTCCCCGGCGGGATTATTACAATTTTTGGATGAAAGATATGCTGATACCTTTGGACATTATTTGGATAGACGGTAATAAGGTAGTAGAGATAAGCAAAAACGTCTTGCCACCAGTAGATTTGGCTCAACAGGCTAATTTGCCTATTTATCAAGGCAGTCAGCCGGTTGATTACGTTCTGGAGGTAAAAGCCGGTTTTAGCGATAAATTTGGTCTTGAGGTAGGGCAGACTGTTGACATAAATCGATAAAAATTATATACTCGGTCTCACGTGGGAACGCTGACTGACAGAGGAATATGGGGCTCCGAGACCATTTAGGGGAACACTCCCGGCTCGGGATCTCCAGGCAAAATCTTCCTCGGTCAGCGTTCCTGCCTCCTTTTTTAAATCAATTAATTAAAAGACATGATAGCTATTATAAAAACCGGCGGTAAGCAGTATAAAGTTAAAGAAAAAGATATTTTGCGCGTGGAAAAATTACCTAAGGCTAAGGATGGTAAAATAGTTTTCGCCGATGTTTTATTGGTGTCTGATGGTAAGGACAAGACTACTGTTGGTCAGCCGATTGTCAGCGGAGCGAAAGTTGAAGCCACAATTATTCGCGACGGTAAAGCTAAAAAAATTAGAGTGGTTAAGTACAAGGCCAAAGTCAGATATAAGAGGACGATTGGTCACAGACAGCAGTTCAGCGAAATCAGAATAGAAAAAATTACAGCTTAAAAAAATTCCCTCGGCCAGTGGCCGAGGGAATTTTTTATTGAGTTGGGAATAGTTAGTAGCTCCGGTTATTAACTCCGGAAACTGCGACCGCACTCAGCGGGGGTAGCAATCTCAAAAACGGGAGTCTGTATGGAGATTGCTTCGCTCCGCTCGCAAAG
>CAYTUI010000031.1:0-17642 GCA_964441335.1 uncultured Gammaproteobacteria bacterium | reverse complement strand
AGGTTATTTGTTAGAGCTTTATTCTAACCTTGTTCCAACTCCTTTAGTATACCCAAGAAACGGCGCCGGCGTCGTCCCACGATTCTGGTTTTGGCCGTCAAGGCAACCAAGCTGGCTGATGATCTGGCTGCCAAGGCTGCTGAAGCACGTATTCTGGCCAGGCGACTCAAGGCGGAGGCCAAACGTCTGGCCGGCACTGCTGCCAAGCCCAGCCGTAAGCGCCGTCGTTCACGGATCAATCCTTTGGACAAGGCCTTTCGTATCTTGTCCGCCCGCCAGAGTCCGATGAAACTGGCGGACTTGAGTCTGCGGGTCCATGGCATCAAGGACGCCCAGTTGGCCATCAACTTGGCCGCTAGGCTCCGCAAGGACCCTCGCTTCCTGAACGTCAGTTTCGGGAAGTATACGGTCAAGAAGCGGGCCTGACGCAAAGCTCCCCTGTAGTAGACACGACGTGTCACTGCAGGGGAGCTGTTTTTATCATTGAAGATTAACTGATGAAGCCGCCGGCTTGTAAGCCCCAGAGTTTTTTATATAGACCGTTTTTCTTTTTCAGCAACTCCTGATGACTGCCCATTTCTTTAATCATTCCTTCGTCAATTACCACGATGCGATCCATTTTCATAATAGTAGACAAACGATGGGCAATAATAATAGCAGTTTTATTCTCCATTAATTTAGTTAAGGCATCTTGAATCATTAACTCCACTTCAGAATCCAAACTGCTGGTCGCCTCGTCCAGTACTAAGATAGGGGAGTTTTTTAATATTGCTCTGGCAATAGCCACTCTTTGTCTTTCTCCGCCGGACAGTTTAATACCGCGCTCGCCAACATAAGTCTCATATTTATCCGGCAAGCTGGTGATAAATTCATGACAATGGGCGGCTTTGGCAGCAGCCATTACTTCTTTATCGCTGGCGTCAGAGTCGCCGTAGCGAATATTTTCCATCAGGGTGCGGTGAAACAAAACAGGATCCTGTGGCACAAAACTTAACTGTTGTCTTAATGACTCTTGTGTTACATCTGCGACATTTTGATCGTCAATAAATATTTTGCCGCTAGAGACGTCAAAAAATCTAAATAGTAGTCCAACAATAGTGGTTTTACCGGCGCCGGACGGACCAACCAAACCAACCTTTTCACCGGGTTTAATTTCCAGATTGAAGCCCTTTATAATGCGCCTGGTTTTATGGTAAGAAAAATCAACTTCCTTGAAAACAACCTGACCTTTGTTAATAACTAATTTTTTGGCCTGCGGTTTGTCTTGAATTTCATGTGGCTTATTGAGAATCTCCACCATCTCTTCAGCATTAGCCAAGCTCTGATAAATTCTCTGAATCATGCGCCCGAAGTTCCATAGCTGACCAAATAGCGTAATCAGATAAGCCTGAATTAATGCAAAGTCGCCGATAGTGAAGGTTCCTTTCTGCCAAAATTTTATGCCGACATAAAAGACGGCGAACTCCATCAGAAACATTAAAGCGCCTTGGATAGCCTCCATATAACCGACCAGATTCCAGGTGAAGATTCTTAATTTTCGCTGACGGGCCGTAACCTCCTGATATCCTTTCAACTCTCTTTGATGACTGGCAAACAGTTTAACGTTTTGGCTGTTGGTAATGGTGTCGGCTAAATAGGCGGTGGTTTCCGAATCTATTTCAGCGGCTTGAACATCAAATTTAAGTTTGTAGATGGTAAAGAAATAGTTGAAGACCAAATAAAGAATAGTCCAGAGCAAAATGATGGCTCCGATTAGCGGTTTCCATGAGAAGGTAACAATTATTATAATGACAATTCTCAAGGCTAGGGGATAGAGTTCAAAGGTCAGGCGGTCAAAAATACTTTCAAAGGCGTCAATCAGACGATTGGTCCGCCTGACTAGGGAGCCGACGAATCGATTGACGAAAAAACTGAATGAGTGTCCATGCAAATAGTTAAAATTATTATTGGCCAGTTCTTCCATAATTAGCGATTGAAAACGAATGACACTAAAATGAGCGGTCCGCCAACCTAGCCAGGCGACAGCATTAAGTCCCAAAATAATCAAAAGAATATGAACAAGTTCCCCGCCCAAAATTGCCGAAGTTTTACTGGCTACTTGACCTAAAGTATCAAAAAATTGTTTGTAATAAATAGGGATTGTCAGAGCGGCCGAAGTAGCTACTGTTACAGTAACAAACTGAAGAATAGCCAGTGTTTTGTGGTTTTTTGTGTGATGCCAAAAAAGGGAAAATGTTTGTTTGGTAATTTTTTTCATAAAAGTTGCTATATTATACTGCTGTTGGGCGTTTTTTTCAACTTTTGATTGATCAATTGATTATTAGCAACAAATATTTCATTGCTTAAATGAAAAAGGTTTCATTCATTGGGTGGTCTTTGTTCGATGAGCGGTCAAAGTAAATTTTCAATAATAATATTGTATTTTTTGGACGGATAGGGCATTATTAAAGCCATGAAAAAACTTAATATTAAGCCGATATTACAAATTGATGACGAATGTGCTCCAGCGTGCCTGGCGACAATTTTGGAATATTTTAATATAGAACGGTCAAGCGATTCTATTATTAAAATGATTCCCAAAGATTCGCCCAAGTGGCGTGACTGGTTGTACTGGTTAGGGGCTGTTGCTTTAAGACATCAGCTGGCGGCTACAGTTGTTACTTTTAGTACCCAGGTGATTGATCCAAGCTGGCGCAATTTGAGTGAATCAAAATTGCTGTCTAAGTTACGCGCAGAATTAAAGTTCGTTCGGTCTGTCATGAAATCTAAGAAAGATCCTTATCAAGACTATGGATTAGAGCATCACCCGATGGTGGAGTATATGGAGTTGATGGCTATGATTAATTTTTTAAAAGCCGGCGGTCGAATTAAAATTGAACCTCTGACAGTTGCTCTAATTGAGTCAGCTTTGGCTTCAGGCAATCCTGTCATTGCTTCTCTGGACGCTACTATTTTATATCGCTCAAAACGGGGGTTGCCTAAACCCGATGACGTAAGGGGCACGACTTGGGGACATGTGGCAGTGGTCAGTGGTTTTGACAGTAAAAATTTTTATATAACTGATCCGTCAGATTGGTATAGTAAACAACAAAAATTTTCAGTTCCTAAAGATTATCTAATTGAAGCTGTCACCAGGCGGGATCAGAATATTTTGATAATTAAAAAAACCCCAGGTCTAGGTAGACCCGGGGCCCGTAGCGTTTAGGCGCTACTGCGCTTGCACTGCGAGGAGCTCTGTTTGCTCTTCATCGCTCGCAGTACCCGAGACCGTGAGCGGTCAGGAGGAATTCGCTTGGCTGGTTATTTGTGGTAAGGATTGCGTCATCTGCACTTTTTGGGGTGGGTGGTGTTTTTTATTTTCAAGATGTAAAGTATGATTAGATAATGACGTATGAATTTTGACGATCAAAAAAAAGAAATGATTGAATCCCAGCTTAAAGTTAGGGGTATTAGTGATAGCAAGGTTCTAGACGTTATAGGTAAACTGCCTAGAGAAAAATTTTTGCCTGACAAGTTTCAGAACTTGGCTTATAGTGATGGCGCGCAGGGCATCGGCTATGAACAAACAATTTCCCAGCCGTATATTGTGGCTTTTATGTCAGAAGTTTTAAAACTTGAATCAGGAGATAGGGTGTTGGAGATTGGGACCGGCTCCGGTTATCAGGCGGTGGTCTTAGCGGAAATTGTTAAAGAAGTTTATTCAATTGAGTTTGTGCCCGAACTTTTTGACAGGACAAAAAAATTGCTGCTGAAAGATTTAAAGTATAAAAATATCAATTTAAAGTGCGCTAATGGCCGCGAGGGCTGGCCGGAATTCGCGCCTTACGATAAGATAATAGTTACTGCGGCTAGCGCTAATGTGCCGGAGAAACTTATTGAGCAATTACAGATCGGCGGTAGGATGATCATCCCTATTGTCGGTCGACTTTATCAAGAGCTAACTTTAATAACTAAGGACGCTGACGGAGTACATCAAAGCAAAATTTTGCCAGTGGCGTTTGTGCCTTTAATATGAAAAACAAAATTATTCTATGGTGGTTAATGACAATCCTCTGGCTGGCTTTTATTTTTTATTTGTCGTCAATTCCGGATTTAGCCAGTGGACTGGAAGTTTTATATGATACGATTCTTCGAAAGTTGGCGCATGCCGCTGAATATGTTGTTTTGGCCAGTCTATTTTTTAAGTCGTTAAAAAGCAGTTTCCCCAAGCTTGGATTAGCACAATTATTAGCGTTCAGCTTTTTTCTAACTGTTTTGTATTCAATTTCCGACGAGTGGCATCAAAGTTTTGTCTCCGGTCGCAGTGGTCAACCGATGGATGTTGTGATTGATACGGTGGGTGTGATTATTGGGTTGTTAGCAATGAAATGGTTTAATAAAATTAGGCAATAAAAAATTCCGCCCTGTCATATGGACGGAATTTTATATAAATTATTTCGGAAGGTTAGGGTCGAGACACGAACCTACGTAGGGTAATTAATTGAATTGACTTGTTGCTATTTCAATAGTTTAACAATTGCTTCAAACACTTTGGGCTCATGTTCGGCCAGATCAGCTAGGACTTTTCTATCCAAGTCTATTTTGGCTTTTTTCATCGCGCCCATAAATTTGGAATAGCTCCAACCCTGCTTTCTTAAAGAGGCGTTTAACTTAGTCAGCCACAAACCTCGCATAACTCTTTTCTTTTTGCGACGGTCGCGTAAAGCATGCTGACCGGCTTTATTGACAGCGGTCTTGGCTAATTTAATTTTGCTCTTGCGTCCCCATTTATAGCCTTTAGTTTGCTTTAATAGGTTTTTGCGTCCCTTAACATGTCCGACGCCGCGTTTTACTCTTGGCATAGTTAGGTTATTAGGTAGTTAGGTTATTAGGCGTGGGGTAATAAAGATTTGATATTTTTGATATTGGCCTTAGACATAGTCTTATCACGTCGTTTATTTCTGGTGGTATTACCGGATTCGCGTGAATTAAAATGATCCTGTCCGCCGGCTCTAAAAGTGAGTTTTTTACCGCCGGAAACGCTGACTCGTTTGGCAACTGATTTTTTGGTCTTCTGTTTCATATTTGTAGGTTATTAGGGATTAGGTTTTAGGTGTTAGGTAAGGTGTGATTATTTTTTGGAAATAATAGCTGAAAATTGACCGCCTTCGTAAGATACTGGTTTTTCAATATTGATGTTCTCAAAAGCATTAATAAACTCTTTGGTTTTATCGCTGGCCAGAGGCTTCATGGCTTTTTCTCTGCCTTTTAGCCTCATGGAAACATTAACTTTATGGCCCTTGTCCAAGAATTTTTTAATTTGCATCTGACGGACATCTAAATCGTGCTGACCCATTTTGAAAGAAATTTTTACAGTCTTTAGCTCTACCTTTTTAGCTTTTTGTTGGGTCTTGGACTGCTGATATTTTAATTGTCCGAAATTTAATATTTTAGCAACAGGCGGTTGGGCCAGAGGAGAGACCTCTACTAGATCTAATTCTCTTTCTCGCGCCAGAGCAATGGCCTGGGCTGTCGGCATCACGCCGAGCTGGGCGCCATTTTCGTCAATGACCGTAACTTCTCGGGATCGAATATACTCATTAACCTTAAAAGTTTTACGAAAATTTTTTTTGGCGTCGTAACTATTTTTTCTAATTGTTTTGTCTTAATGATAATTAATTTGGTTGTCCCCCTACGCTACACCCTTCGCTGAAGCTTCGGGTGTCAAGAAAGCTTCGGGGGACACTCTTCGCTACCGCGAAGAGTGGTCGAAGATTACGAGGTGCCCCTCGACAAGCTCGGGGCATTCGACTCAACAAAAACGCGTTGGTTGAAGTCTCAATACAAAAGACTGAAACCATGAGCGAAACTTCTTGGTACAAGAAGTTGAGTCGAATGGTGGAGATGAGGGGTATTACACCCCTGTCTAGCTAATCAGCTTCAAAATGTCTACAAGTTTATTCAATTTTTATGTTTTGGATCGGGTCTATAAAATTGGCAAAACAACCAAATCCTAGCCGTTGTATGTTTCGTGATCAAATTGCAGCGGCGACTGTTTGATACTAGTCTGTGATAACACCCGCCAAAGCTACAGACATTGCTTCGGGAGCGGCTTTGGCAAATTTATGCCAAGGCAGGAGCTAGATCAAGCGCTCTAAAAGAGTTTTTGACGTTAGCCAATAAGTTTTTTGCACTTATCTGATTTCCAGTTTATTACACGGTCTGGGACGTGACTTGCTATCTTGTTGCCAATGAACTATCGAATTGGGACATCCCCTTGGTTAGCTAGTAGCCAGTAGCTAGTAGCCAGTAGCTAGTAGCTAGTAGGTTACTAATTTTTAACGCGAGAGTTAAGTCTTCTCTTAAACTCGCGCTCTTTAATAGCTTGGCGCTTGTCGTATTTATTCTTACCTTTAACAACAGCAATCTTAATTTTTACCAAACTGTGGCTAGTATACACAGAAAGAGGGATAATTGTCAATCCTGCATTGCCGATTTTACCTTTCATTTGCAGGATCTCCCTTTTATGTAATAATAGGCGTTTGTGTCTATCCGCTTGGAAATTACTCTGTGATCGACCGGCTTTAGGATAAGGCGAAATTTTTAGACCCCTAATCCAGACCTGATTATTGTTGTCAATTTTAATAAAACTGCCCTCCATATTTATAAAACCGGCCTTGGCGCTTTTGACTTCAGCTCCGGTTAAAACCAAACCAGCCTCGAAGGTATCTACCAGGTCAAACATTAAGTGGGCTTTTTTGTTTTTCTTTATTTCCGGCATCGTTCAGTTAACAGGTTAATTATATGTTTAGTTTTCGAGCTTGTCGAGAAACATACTATTATATATCGCTTCTCGACTGCTCACGTCGCCTGCGAGCGACGTGATTCGCTCGAAGACTAAGTTTGTTGATTAAATAGCTTAAAACTACTATAATCAGCCATATGGAAGCTACCCTACAAAGTAATTTAAGGCAAGGTATTAAAGATTTGGCTAAGCATATTTGGCAAGCTGATTTTGATTTTTCTCTGGAACGGCCTAAGGTGGGTTCTTACGGCGACTTGGCGACTAATTTAGCTTTGCTAGCGGCCCAGCAGCTTAAAAGAAAACCGCAGGAGCTGGTTTTAGAATTAGTGGCGGCCATAAAAAATAATAAAGTTTTGAATGATAATTTTAAGGAAATCAAGATAGCCGGGCCGGGATTTGTTAATTTTTATTTGGCTGATAACATTTTGAGAAACGAGGTCGCTCTAATGGTCAGAGCCAAAGAGAAATATTCAGTCTCAAATATCGGTGACGGTCAAAAAGTTAATGTGGAATTTATTTCGGCTAATCCGACCGGACCGATGACTTTACCTAACGGCCGCGGCGGGTACATGGGTGATTGTTTAGCTAATGTCTTGAGTTTTTTAGGATATGAAGTGAGTCGGGAATATTATTTTAACGATGCTGGTAATCAGATGGTGACCTTAGGTAAATCACTAGCCGCTACCATAGATATTATACCGACCGAGGAAACATTTTATAAAGCGGATTATGTCAAAGATTTGGCCTGGTCTCTTAAAGATAAGATTGAACATTTAGCGAAGTCAGCCAAGTGGTTAGAGATAGGACGTTTGGGTGCCAAAGAACTGTTAGATTCTGATGTTCGACCAGCGGTGGAGAAATTTATGAAGATCAAGTTTGATAATTGGTACAGTGAATATGATAATTTGCATCAAAGCGGAAAAATTGAGAGGACTTTGGCTTTGTTGAAAAAACAAAACTTAACCAAGGAGGCAGAGGGGGCAATTTGGATTAAGACTTCTGAATACGGAGATGATGAGGACAGGGTGTTGGTAAAAAGCGACGGTAACTATGGCTATCTGATGGCCGATATTGCTTATCATTTGGATAAAATTGAGCGCGGTTTTACTAAGCTAATAAATTATTGGGGCGCCGATCATCATGGTCATGTCAAGAAAATGCAGGCAGCTATGACGGCTCTGGGTTATCCTGACATATTGACCATCGTAGTTATGCAAATGGTCACTCTGATAAAGGACGGTCAGGAAGTCAGAATGTCTAAAAGGGCAGGTAATTTTGTTTTGATTGATGATTTGATTAAAGAAGTCGGTAATGATGTGGCGCGTTTCTTTTTTATTATGTCTGGGGCTAATAGTCACATGGAATTTGATTTGGGATTAGCTAAGGACAAAAGTGAAAACAATCCGGTTTATTATGTGCAATATGCTCATGCCAGAATTTGCAGTATTTTAGATAAGATTAAGAATGACCGCGTCAAGATTCAAGATGATAATAATACTCTGGGACAGGCCTCAAAGTCGCTGGCAGTTTTATTGTCGGACTTCCCCCAGCTACTGTTGGAAATTGGCCGGACTTATGAACTGCAAAAATTACCGATTTATTTAATGGCAACGGCCAAAGCTTTTCACCATTTTTATGGTCAGGAAAAAGTTATTAACGGAGATTCGGCCAGTCGTTTTCATTGGGAGCTACTGCAGGCCACCAAGCAAGTTATTTGCCAGGGTTTGAAAATTATGGGAGTTAGCGCGCCGGAGAAGATGTGACTTTGGCTTGTGGCCGGTCGCCCGTAGCCAGTAGCACTTAACGTGTGTTATACTGATTAGCGTCCATAATTAATACTAAAGTCTTAATAATTAATTCTTAATTATCGTATGCCTCCAAAAAAAATAGTTGCGTCAAGAAGTAAGATGATGGAAGAGCCTAAGCTGGCTTCTAATGATTTACCTGACTTTGGTACTATGTTGCCACGTAGTCAGAAACGCAGATATAATTGGTTGTGGTTGGTTATTGCAATCATTGTTATTGTTGTGCTGGCGTATTTTTTTCTATTCAACAATAAATTATCCGGCAGTAATAGTGGTTATAAGGCAATCTTTTTGACCAACGGTCAGGTTTATTTTGGTCAGCTAACTAGAGAAACGGGCAGGTATCTTTATTTGGATAATGTGTATTACATTCAACTTCAGGAACAGACGCAACCGGCAGTTGATGAAAAAAGTCAGCCGACAACAATTCAGGTGCCGACTTTGCTAAAAAGAGGCAGTGAGTTACATCAGCCTGATGGCAGTATGCTAATCAATAGCGAGCAGGTAGTGGCGATTGAAAACGTCGGGGCTGATTCGCAGATTATGAGTGAGATTAACTCCAGCCAGAAAGCAGCTCAATAGATTATAATAGAGTTAAAAGTCCCTTGTCTTTAACAGAGAGGGGACTTTTATTTTTTTCTTGGCAGATATTGACAGATTTCGATTTTATGATATATTTTTTAGTTCCCTAGATAGTCGGTTGGTTCGTTCACAAAGAGAGGAGAAACCATGTGAGAGATCTTGATGCTCTAGAGGTCCCGGAGATATTTCGGGGTCATCTGGAGGAATGCCTTGATCACTATGCCAGAGCGTTGGTTGCGCGAGCACCCAAAGGCTCGTCGAAATCTGTTCAGGCGAAGAGACCGATGGCCGTTTTCTGTGGCGTTTCTGTCCACACGGTCACGACTTGGTTGTTCAGGAAAAAGACCTTGCCGATAGCGGTACAGCTACTGAAACTGCTGTGTTTTCTGGACGCCCAAGGATACCGGATAATTGAGCTGGAAAGAGCAGGAAAAGAGCGACGCGGTTTCATTGAACTGATCGGTTTTGGTGTCCTGTCCGTTAACCAGGCCTCGGCCCTTCTGGGTTATGCCTATACTTCTCACATCAATAACGTTTTACTTGGCCACGAAGGTTGTGGTCGGGATAAGCAACAGAAGATGTGGAATATCTGGAAATCCAAAAGGGAGGAGTTAGAACAGAAAAAGAAGGAGCTACAGAGGCAACTTCAGCTGGAGTCGGAGGTCGGTACTGAAAAGCCGACCACCAATACCAAGCAAGCGGTTGCGTCAACAGCTCTGACCGTTGATCATCAGGCAACGCTCAAGGTTATGGAAGGTTTATTGGCCCTGATGTCTAAGGGGTCTTTTGATCGGCCATCACCAGAAGCGTTGGCAGAACTCTTGAAGTCTTCTGCCGTCATCTTTCCTTTGTCGGCTCATCTTAGCAACTTGAGTTCACAGCTCATGATGCTGGCCGAGTCGCGGAAGGGAGGAGACGGTGGCAGATAACAAGGTGTATCAGGCCGAGGTCATTGAGGTTGACCGAGGTCGGAAAGGTCTGTTCGCTGTTTCCGTCTGTGAAGAGCTGGGTTCGGTTACTTTTTCCCTCCTGCCAGACGTCTGGAAGGAGAGTGAGATGCCCGTGCCCGGTATCTGTGTCATGCTGACCAGGGTGAGGAAATGGAAAAAAGGCTGGCGCGCTTTGGAGGCACGGTTCATGCAACCGTCCGATGAGCAAAGCCAGTAGCAACCAGCAAAGAAAGAAGGAGCAGATAGCACATGGTAAGCAAAAAGGCTGCCACAACGATGGTGGCTATCGCAAGCTTGAAGATCAACCTGTTCGTTCGTCAGGCGCTCAATTCGGATCGTATTCTGGATTTCGCGCAACTGCTGGAGAACGGGGTTGTTCTGCCGCCCATCAAGATCACCGAGGACTATGTGGTAATTGATGGAAGGCATCGGATCGAGGCTCACGACTTCCTCAGCCACGCGGAGATCGAGGCTGAAGTCGCGCTTATCGCGATGGCCTACAAGGCGAACGTCGGTGGCGCCCTGCCACCCAGTACCAGCGATACCGAGCACACGGTGATGTTGCTCCTGCAACATGGTGTCGCCAAGGCCAGGATTGGGGAAATCCTGGGTCTTCCCAAGGGTCTGGCCAGGCGCTACGTTGGTGAGATCCAGTCCAAGTCTGCTCGCGCCCAGATGCAGAGGGCTGTCGCCGCTGTGACTGATGGTGGCCTGACCGTGGCCAAGGCTGCGGAGCAGTACGATGTGGAACCCGAAAAGCTCAAGGAGACCATGTCGGGACGGCGGCGCAAGACCAAGAACGGTGTGGAGCAGATTCAGAGGGGTCTCACCAGTACCTACAGATCGCTGGGACTGCGGAACACCGCCCTGTTCAAGGGTTTGTTGGAGAAGTGCGAAGACGGGGACGTCACCCCGCAGCAGGTCCGGGCGATTGCCGCCCATCTGAAAGATCTGCAGCGACGGCACGCCAGATTGCTGGCTGACTGGGAGCGGCGGTTCGAAGTCACCGAAGCCGGCAAGAGCGTGAAGAAGACCGGCAAGAAGGCCAGCGCCTAGCGGACCGACATCGGGAGGTACGTCATGTACCTCCCGATATTTTTATTACTAACCATGAAGTAAAAAGTAATGCTTTACACTTTATGGTTATTTAGATATAATATACCCAATGAAGCAGAGTGGGGAAAAGTTGGTCAAGATTGGCCAGTTAGCCAAAAAATTTCAGGTTTTGCCGTCCACGATCAACTACTATACCAACGAGGGGATTTTGCCTGCCGCGACGCGCAGTCCCGGTGGGTATCGTTTGTATAGAGAAAATGTAGCCCTTAAACGCTTGTCTGCCATTGTCAAGCTTCAGCAAGACCGCCGATTAACAATTGAGGAAATAAAAAAGATATTTAAATAATATGAGATTTGTTAATTTGAGCAGTCAATATACGGCGCGCCGCCGTCGGAATCGTGTACCGACCTTCCATGCTACGGCCGGTAAACGGGAAAACAGGTTTTACTATCCCGGGCGGCGCGCTGACCACGGTAAAAAACTTTGGGATCGTTTGTATTCGGTGTTTTTCTAGGACGGACGCAGGGTTGATTTTATCGGGGGTTTTTATTATGATTGGGTCTTGCGGTGTTTGTGAATCAGCCGACCACAGCGAAAAATACCAATTAGAGATTGCTTCCCCCTCACTACGCCTCTCGACTCCATCCCGCATTGCGGGACTTCGCTCGAGGACTACGTTCGGGGTCGCAAATAAGCTTTTACCTTTACCCTAATATCCTAACTCCTAATTCCTAATCCCCAGATCAATGAACAACCAATCAAAGCGCGAAGAAGACATACTATCCTTCTGGGATGATCAGAAGATTTTTGAGAAGTCTTTGGCCAAGGATTCGCCCAAAGGTAATTTTGTTTTTTTTGAAGGCCCACCAACTGCCAATGGAAAGCCGGGTATTCATCATGTTTTGGCACGAGCTTTTAAAGATTTGTATGCGCGTTTTAGAACCATGCAAGGATATCACGTAGAACGTAAAGCCGGCTGGGATACACAGGGCTTGCCGGTGGAAATTCAGGTGGAAAAAGCTTTGGGTTTGTCAGGCAAACCGGATATTGCAAAATACGGTGTTGAGGCGTTTAATAAAAAATGTCAGGAGTCGGTTTGGCAGTATATAAAAGATTGGGAAATTTTGACCAAACGGATGGGTTATTGGCTGGACATGAGCAATCCTTACGTTACTTATGAAACCAAGTATATTGAATCCTTATGGTGGGTTTTCAAAAATATCTGGGATCAGGGTTTAGTCTACCAAGGTTTCAAAGTAGTGCCGCATTGCCCGCGTTGTGAAACAGCTTTGTCTTCACATGAAGTTGCGCAAGGTTATAAATCGGTAAAGGAAAATTCTGTTTATTTAAAATTTTTGGTGACCGAAGATCATGGTCCGGTAAAAAAGGGTGACTACATTTTATCCTGGACAACAACTCCCTGGACTTTACCGGGTAATGTGGCTTTGGCAGTTGACGCCAATATTAAATATGATCGGGTTACCTTTAACGGAGAGAATTATATCTTGGCCAGCGCCTTGGTTGAAAAAGTCTTGGGTCAGGGAGATAAAAAAGTTTTAGCTCAAACAACCGGTAAAGATTTGGTTGGCACTAAATATCAACCCCTGTTTGAGGGCGCGATTGATAAGAGCGATAAAATAGCCTGGGAGGTTGTGCCAGCTAATTTTGTCACGACCGAAGACGGTACCGGCATTGTTCACACCGCCGTGATGTATGGTATTGAAGATTATGAGCTGGGTTTACAAATTGGTTTGCCGCAACAACATACAGTGGGATTGGACGGCAAATTTTTAAGCAACGTTAAGGATTTTGCCGGGCAGTTTGTTAAAGCCGAGAATACGCAAAAAGGTTTGTTGGGTTATTTAAAGAAACGCGGCAGTCTCTTTAAAGAGGAAATGTACGAGCATGATTATCCGTTTTGCTGGCGTTGCGACACGCCTCTGTTGTATTACGCCAAAGATTCTTGGTTTTTAGCAACCACCAAAGTGCAAAAACAATTGCTCAAAAACGCTGAACAAATAAATTGGGTGCCGGCGCATATTAAACAGGGACGCTTCGGCGAATGGCTTAATGGTGTTAAAGATTGGGCCGTTTCCCGTGAAAGGTATTGGGGTACGCCGTTGCCAGTTTGGATATGTCAAAAATGTCACAAGCAGAAATGCATTGGCAGTTTAGCTGAACTTGGAGTGGAACTGGAAGATCTTCATAAGCCTTATATTGATGAGGTGACTTTTGTTTGTAACTGCGGTGGCGAAATGAGACGCACTCCGGAAGTTTTGGATGCTTGGTTTGATTCCGGTTCTATGCCCTTCGCGCAATATCATTATCCTTTTGAAGATGAAGAGAAGATTGATAGTGGTGAAGCATATCCGGCGGATTTTATCAGCGAAGCGATAGATCAGACCAGAGGTTGGTTTTTTACACTTTTGGCCGTATCAACGTTTCTGAAAAAAGGTACCAGCTATAAAAATGTCATTTGTTTAGGACATATAAACGACGCACAAGGACGGAAGATGTCCAAATCAAAAGGTAATATCGTAGAGCCACATGCCATTATGGATAAACATGGGGCCGATGCTTTACGCTTCTTCTTATATACAGTGTCACAGCCGGGTGAGGCCAAAAGATTTGATGAACGACAACTGCTGGATGTGGTGCGCAAAGTTTTTATGTTGCTGGGGAATATCACAACTTTTTATCAGACTTTTGCCAGAGACGAGAAAGTTAATTTTCAGCCGGTTGACTCTACTGATGTTATGGATCGCTGGATAGTGGAATTGACTAATCAGGTTATTGAAGAAGTGACAGCAGATTTAGATAATTATCGGGTGACAGAAGCGGCCCGTCGGTTAGCTGATTATATTAATGAATTATCCACCTGGTATATTAGACGCAGCCGTGGACGTTTTAAAGAACCGGAAACAAAGCAACAGGCCATAGGAACTTTAGCTTATGTTTTAAAGACTTTGAGTCAACTACTGGCGCCGTTTGCACCTTTTTCGGCCGAAAACCTTTGGCAAGAACTGAAGATTTCCGAGCAGCAGTCTGTTCATTTGTCAGATTGGCCGGTTGCCCAAAAGCGCTCTGCGGACGTTGATTTACTCCGTCAGATGCAGATATTGCGTAAGATTGTAGAAGCGGCACACGCTGTTCGGGCGCAGGCAGGTCTTAAAATACGTCAGCCTTTAGCTGCGGCCACAATTAAAGTAAAATTATCAGCTGAATTATTGGAAGTTTTGAAAGAGGAGATAAATGTTCAAAATGTTGAAGTGGTTACAGATTTACCTCAAGGTAGTCCTTGGATGCCAGCCGATGAGGGTCAGGTAGCGCTTAATGTGGAGTTGACGGAAGAACTGAAGAACGAGGGGACAATACGCGAATTAGTACGACAGGCTAATACTTTACGCAAACAGGCTAAATTAACGCCGCAGGATCAGGTACAGATTATTTATCAAACTGACAGCACTATTTTGGATAAATTAATTCAGGCGCAAAATGAAAATTTAGCTAAAGCGACTATCAGTAAACCTTGGAAATCCGGTGTGACTTCGGGTCAGCAGTTGGAAGCTAAAATTGATGATCAGCTTATTGTTATAAGTTTGGAAAATTAATGTCCTTAAAAACAGAGGCCATTGTTTTGCAGGAAAGGCCTTGGCGGGAGGCTGATCGTTTGTATTACATTTTGACTCCGCAAGAAGGTAAGCTGAAAATTTTACTGAAAAGTGCCGGCCGCAGCAGCAGTAAGATGGCCGGTCATATGTCGCCTTTTAGCAGAATTAGATTAATGATTGGCCGTGGCCGTCACGATCATTTAGCCGGCGTTGATATCTTGGATAGTAACATAAATATTCGACAGAATCTTTTGTCATTATCACTGGCTTCGGCGGTGGCCGAGCTGGTTTTAAGAATTAATGTTGCCGGACAGGAAGCCAGACACGAATACCAATTAGTTTCGGAGGCGTTGGAATTATTAGCAGATACTAAGCTTAGTCCAGCTGACAAAGTGGTGGCGACACGTATTTTTTTGTGGAAGATTTTGGCCTGCGCCGGATGGCAGCCTGATTTTTATCGTTGCAGTATTTGTGGTACAGTAGAAGAAGGTAAACAAATGTTTTACCGAAGCCAGCGAGGCTTTGTTTGTGCTTTACATTGCGATTCTGCTTTAAGTCTTGATCCCAGATTACTGATTTTTTTACAGCAAGTTTTGGACCTTAATGATTGGCGCGACATTATTAAGCAAGGCAAACAATATGATTTCGGCAATCAGTGGGCAACTTTGAGTCAGTATTATTATCAGGATATTTTGGAACAACCGTTGAGATCGCTGGAGCTGCTGAGGTTTATTTGAGTTATTAGTAATGAGTAATGTGTAATGAGGAATGAGGCGAAGCTTTTTCTAAATCCGAATCCCTTCGGCCAAAGGCCGATCGCCCTCCATTCGGCCCGAGCTCATGGCCGAGGGCTGGGCGAAATCCCTAATCCCTAACACCTAGTACCTAACTCCTAATCCCTAATTTATGTTCACTACTCATCAAATCGGGTCAAATAAAAATTCAAACGGTCGCCCTCATACCGTTAATTTAAGGAACAAGCAGTCTAGCAGGCGGATCAGAAAGAACGTGCCGGCCGAGTATCGCGTTTTTACCAGGAAGAAAAAAAAGAATCATTGGGGTTTGATTTTCTTTTTGGCTTTACTATTTGCCGCCTCGGTGACAGGTTATTACTATTGGAATCAGCAGTTCCCGAGTTTTCAGGGTCAGAGCGCCGAGATGACTGTCAAAGGTACAGAGCAGGCTGTCTCTGGTGACGAGGTTAGCTATGATATAACCTATAAAAATAACGACCAAGTGCCTTTAACCAAAGTGGAATTATCGGTCCAATGGCCTGATGGTTTTTATTTTGATCAGTCGACAACCGAGCCTGCGGATCAGGGTGCGACCACCTGGAAATTGCCTGATTTGCCGGCCGGTCAGGAAGCTGATTTTAAAATCAAGGGTCAGTTGGTTGGCTTGAAGGATCAGGATCAGCAAATAATTTTCCGTTTGTCTTATCAGCCGGAAAATTTTAGTTCGGATTTTCAAGTCAAACAGGTGGTGACAACAAAGATAACTGACACGAAAATTGATTTAGCGGTAACTTCGCCTGATAAAGTCTTAGCCGGTCAGGAGGTTGAACTGAAAGCTGTCTTTAAGAATATTACGCAGGAAACGTTAACGGGTTTGCAGGCTGATTTGACTTTACCGCCGGATATGGAAGTAACTAGTTTGGAACCGGCATTGACCGAAGGTTCTTGGAAGGGTGACTTAAAGGCGGGAGAAGAGATAACTGTTACTGCCAAAGGCAAAATTTTTAACGATGCTACCGGTAATCAGGATTGGATAATGGAGATTGGTCAAGTAAAAGATGAACAGGTTAGACGATTGATGAAAGCTGTTAAGAAGATGTCTTTGGTCAGTCCAAATTTTAGTATTGATCTGAAGATTAACGGTCGCAATAAGGATTTTCAATCAGATTGGGGAGAAACTTTAAATTACGAATTAAGTTTGACTAATAATTCCGGCTCGGATTTATCGGATGTGCGGGCGTCAGTGCTAATGGACTCGTCAATCTTAGATTTAAGTAGCTGGCAGGGCAGTGGGCGTTTAGAAGATAATAAAGTAATTTTTGATAAAGCGTCTAATGACGTTCTGGCTAATATGACAGCCGGTCAGCAACAAACTTTCCAGTGGTCAGTTGCTATTACTAAAGCCGAACAACAAGGCAAAGTGTCGGTAGACAATGTGGCACAAGTAACTCTAGACGGCTTAAACGGCTGGCAGCAAACCTCGCCGTTAATTATGGTATCTGTTGGCGATGGTTTATCATTTAGACAGGGTGCTTATTATAATCTCGGCGGTCAGCAGGTTGGCAGTGGACAGTTGCCGCCAGAAGTCGGTCAAAAAACTAAATATTTGATAGTCTGGTCGCTGGATAACGGCAATAACGATTTTGCCAGCGTTAATGTCTCGGCTTTTTTGCCGCCTAATGTGGAATTTTCTTCAGACGGGACTGTTGATGAAGGCGAGTTTACTTATGATGAATCTTTACGCCGCGTCTCTTGGCAGCTGAATGATTTTTCCACCCTGTTGTTACCTTTACAGGCAACTTTTGAGATTCTGCTAACGCCGACGAAAGATGATTTAGGTCAGGTGGTGACTTTAATTAATCAGTCATCAGTAGTGGCGTCAGGAACCAGTGAGTTTCGGACAACGGCTGGTAATCTTCGAAGTTCGCAGGTGGTTAGCACAAAGAGTGGGGATTTGGGGACAGTTGTAGAGTAAATCATAAATCCTAAGTTCTAAACTCTAAACAAATTTTAATATTTAAATAATAAAACCAAAATAGTTTAAACATTAGAAATTAGAGTTTGAACATTGTTTAGGATTTAGGAATTATAATTTAGGGTTTAATTTTCTATGTTAGGC
>CAYTUI010000030.1:0-17871 GCA_964441335.1 uncultured Gammaproteobacteria bacterium | reverse complement strand
TTATAGCTTATAGCTTATAGATTATAGGTATGAATATTATTGAGCAGACAACTAAAAAAATTACTCCTGATAAAAGGTTTAGAATTAAGTTACATTCTGATGACTGCTATTTATTATATTTAGATAAAGACAGGGGCGACATTGATCTGCAGCGACATTTTATTTTAGCTAGAGACTCAAATTTAAAAATTATCATTGTCTGTTTAGCGGGTAATAAAATTAATTTGTCAGTAGATTGCGATTTAGCCGGCCAGGGAAGTAGTCTAGAACTGTCAGCCTTGGTCTATGGCAATAAAGATCAGCAGTTTAATTTAATACTTAATGTTAATCATCAAGTACCGGAAACCAAATCAGTAGTTAAAATTCGGCAGGCTCTGGACGATCAGGCACAGGGCAGTGTCAAAAGTAAAATAAAAATTATGCCCCAAGCGCAGGGTAGTGAAGCCTCTTTGGAAGAAAAAACTTATTTGTTGTCAGATCAGGTGCAGAACCATTCAATACCTTCATTAGAGATAGAAGCTAATGAGGTTAAGGCAGGTCACAGTTCCAGTCAAAGCCGCTTACAGCAGGACGACTTGGCATATTTACAGTCACGCGGTTTGGCAACAAAAGAGGCGAAAGCCTTGCTCCTTGACGGATTCTTAGCTACAGTGTATGAGGATATAAACGATACTAAGATAAAAACCGAGATTAAGAAGCTAATTGCCACCAAAGTAAATGAACAATAATAGACAGGATTTTTCCATTTTAAAAACCAAGGCTAACGGCCAGCCGTTGGTGTATTTAGATAACGCCGCCACTACCCAAAAACCAACTGCCGTCATTGAAGCTATGACTGACTATTATAAAACGACCAATGCCAATGTCCATCGCGGTATTCATTTTTTGAGCGAACAGGCTACCACGGCCTATGAAGGCGCTAGGCAGAAAGTAGCTGATTTTATAAAGGCTAAATCCGCGCAAGAAGTTATCTATACTAGGGGTACGACCGAAAGTATTAATTTGGTCGCGGCTACTTGGGGAAGGCAGAATATTAAGGCTGGTGATGAAATAATTTTGGCTGTTGTTAATCATCATTCCAATATTGTGCCTTGGCAGATGTTGGCTAAAGAAAAAGGTGCGGTGATAAAGTGGTGGGACTGTGACGCCCGAGGAGACTTAGGAACGGAAGAACTGAAGAACTTATTAACGAGTGGAAAAGTGAAATTAGTAGCTCTAACTCATATTTCAAATACGCTGGGGACTGTTTATGATGTTAAGCCTTGGATTAAAATGGCGCATCAAGCCGGCGCTTTGGTTATGTTAGACGCCGCGCAAAGTAGCCCACACATGCCTCTGGATGTTAAGGATTTGGATTGCGATTGGTTGGCTTTTTCCGGTCATAAGATGCTGGGGCCGACCGGTATCGGTATACTTTACGGACGCCGGGAGTTATTAGAGAAAATGCCACCCTATCAGGGAGGTGGGGATATGATCATGACCGTGGATAAAGAAGGTTTTAGTGAAAATCATCTGCCTTGGAAGTTTGAGGCCGGCACACCTAATATCGCCGGCGCTATTGGTTTGGGCTCGGCCATTGATTATCTAAATAAATTTGGTTTACAAAATATTAAACAGCAGGAGGAAGAATTGACGGCTTATTGTTTAGAACAGTTAAAGTCAATTGAACAAGTAAAAGTTTATGGACCGCAAGATCCGACTAAACAGATAGGTGTAGTGTCGTTTAATATTTCCGGTATTCATCCACATGATGTGGCGGCACACCTAGATAGTTTTGGAGTGGCGGTTCGTGCCGGTAATCACTGCACCCAGCCCTTGCATCAGGCCTTAGGAATTAACGCCAGTGTCCGAGCTAGTTTTTATTTTTATAACACCACGGAAGAGATTGACGTTTTGATTAAGGCGATTAAGGACTGTATTGTAGTATATAGGTAGATTAGTAGAGTGGTAGCTTGGTAGCAAAAGCGTATGTGCTACTAAACTACCAAGCTACTCACTACCAAACTAAAAATGAACGATCATCAACTACAAATCATAGAGCTTTCTAAGCACCCGCTTAATTACGGCCAACTTAAAGACGCTGACATTGTTAAAATCGGTAAGAATTTGTCCTGCGGCGATCAGGTTAGTGTTTATATTAAGGTGAAGGGGGATGCGGGAAGTGTGAAGAGGAGCGATCGAAGTCCGAAGTCCGAAGTCCGAAGTCCGAAGTCCGAATTACCAATTACCAATTACCAATTACAAATTGCCCAAATAACATTTGAAGCTACCGGTTGTTCTGTTAGTATTGCTTCGGCCTCTTTATTATCAGATTATTTAGTTGGCAAAAGTTTGGAGGAAGTTTTAAAAATTGGCACTAAGGAAATTGAGGAATTAATCGGCATACCTTTGGGACCATCAAGATTGAAGTGCGCTTGGTTGCCACTGGATGCGATTCAACAGGGGGTGAAGGAGCTAGGTGATAGGGATTAGGAGATAGCTTATGGATAAAAAAATTAAAGCAGTTATATTTGATCTTAATGGGGTATTTATTCAGGGACCGTATTTGAGTGAATTATTTGCCAAGGATTTTGGCGTAGCGAAAGCTATTTTTTTGCCGGTTTTAAAAAGCGTAATGTCACAGGTACGTCAACCCAACGCGCCCAGAGCTTATGAACTATGGTTACCATATTTAAAAGATTGGGGAGTGGGTTTAAATGAGCAAGATTTTTATAAATATTGGTTTGGAAGCGAAAAGGAAGTGCCTGAAATGGTCAGCTTGGCTGATGATCTAAAAATGACGAGTGTTAAAGTGTATATACTATCCAATAATTTTAAAGAACGAAGTCAATATTATGACGAAAATTTTCCATTTTTAAAGAAATATGACGGTGTATACTACTCTTGGCAGACGGGTTATGTTAAGCCAGATAAGAGAGCTTATACTAACATGATGAGCGAGAATAATTTAACAGCCGACGAATGCGTTTACTTTGATGACTCTGATGAAAATATTGAACCCGCGAGATCATTAGGCTTTAATGCTTATAAATTTCACGACGCTAACAGTACAAGAAAAATTTTAAATTTAAAATAATGATTGAAAGTAAAATAAAAGGCGTATACATTATTGATCTACCTACATTTGAAGATGAACGAGGATTTTTTCGCGAGACTTTCAGGCTTAATGAGCTGGAAGAAGCGATTGGTAAAAAGATGGAATTTGTTCGTTTAAATCACTCACGGTCAAAGCAAAACGTTTTACGCGGTATTCATGTGGCTAATTTTGAAAAACTAGTATATATAATTTCTGGCAAAGTTTTAGCTACTTTTATTGATACGCGAAAAGATAGCCCCGCTTATGGTCAGTATGAGATGCTAGAGATGGGAGAGGATAATAAAATCGCTATTTATATACCAGTCGGTGTTGCTAATTCTTTTTACGTAAAAAGTGAATCAGCCGATTATGTTTATTTAGTAACAAAATATTATAATCCGGCTGATGAGAAAACAATTCTCTGGGACGACCCCGATTTAAATATTCCCTGGCCGACTAGACGGCCGATTATTTCGGAGCGCGATGAAAAAGGTAGCAGTTTTAAGTCTTTGCAATAAGCATGATCTACAAAAGCAAATACGCGCAAGCCAACCTAGCTGAATCCAGCGAAGGGCAAGAACTTGACGATAAGAATTTAGAGATAGTCGGGGACGAGTGTGAGCGGTTGATTAAGTTTCCAGATAAAAAGTTGGCTAAGCAAATTATTATTGCCCCGGTCGGTCTCGTCGCCTCCGGCAAGAGTACGGTGATTAAGGAATTACAGAAGGATTTTCCTTTAGCGTCTGTTTCTACCGATAAAATTAGGGAGGTGCTGAAAAATAAGGGCTTTAACAATATTAGAACGCAGGAAATAGCTTATCATTTATCAGCTAAATTGGTGGCAAAGGGTTATAGTTTGGTTGTTGACGCGGATTGCGCACCGCCGTATGTTCAAGCGCTATTAAAGGAGATGCGCAGAAAATATGATATTTCGGTTTTGTATATTCATATTATAGCTTCTGAAGCTGAAATATTAAAAAGACTGGATGCAAATAATCAGCAAAGGGATTATAAGGGTGAGAAGGCGATAGAAGTATATAATCGTAGAAAACAGGAATTTCATTCCAATTTGTCCATAAACTTTTTCGCTGAAATTGAAACTGATAGCTCAGACAGCCACCCGCAGTTAAGTGAACTTAAAACTAAGCTCAAAGACTTTATAAATAATTAAGGGTGAGACTTCAGCTTGGTGGGGCGACTCACTACTTACCACTCACTACTCACTAACTCTGGTATCTTTTAACAGTTTGTTCCGAAATATAACCCAACGATTCTTGGAGAGCTTGCGCATCCTCTCCATTTTTTATTAGAGAAATAGCAAATTGGTGACGTAGAGTGTTAGGCGAAATTTGTTTCGGCAATCCGGCTAGCTTGGCATATTTTTCGATTAACCTTTCAATAGAACGTCCGGTTAGCGGTTTATTATTTTGCTGGCGCTGTCTGGCAGCTTGATCAAGCGACAAAAACAAATAAGGATTTTTGCCCGGTCGTAGTTTCAGATATTCTCGGATAGTGCTGACTGTACGCTTGTCCAATGGTAAGACGCGGGAATTAAAACTTTCCACTGCCAGTTCTTTTTTGGACAAATTAATATCGCTAATTTTGATAGACGCCAATTCCGAAAGCTTTAGACCGGTGGTAATTAAAATTTCTAATAAGGCTTTGTCTCTTAATTTTATTAACGGTCGGTCAGAGGTGGTTGTGGGAGCATTAACTAATCGGCTCAATTGAGTTGGGGCTAGTTCTCTAGGCGTAGAATATTTTATTTTATTAAGCTTAATTTGATTTTTGACCTTAACTTTATGATGATGTTGGTTAAGATATTTAATAAAGTTACGTAAAGCGATCAGGTGATAATTAATTGTCGCCGGAGTTAAATTACGCTGACGTCCTTTCAGATTTTTTAAATGATTTTCAAATTTAATAACTACTGAATTATTAATATCTTTGGGGTTATTGACTTTTGACCATTGTAGAAATCTATTTAAGTATAAATGATAATTTTGCGCCGTCCGTGAAGTTCGGCGTTGTTTCTCCTCTAGGTCTTGGAGATATTTTTTGGTTAGAATCGCCAGTGTTGACATAACTATATTTTACGACACCTAAGACCGGTCGGCAAGCCTCTTGACGGATGATTGTTGATAGGAGTATGCTCTATTTAAGAACGCCCGGATTCAAGTACCTAGGAGGGGGCTTGACTCCCACTCGTCATCACGACCCGGGCCTGCCTGGAGATCCTTCTAGCTTGTTCACCTGAACTCGCTCTAAGGTCTCCGGGCTTCTTTTTTTACCTAATCTGTTTATTCTTAAAGAGTTGACAAATAACCTAATCTATAGTAATTTTGACAGGTATTTAATTAATTAAGGACTGTACCTAGGTTATCCGTTTCACCCACCAAAGGCGGGTGAATGACGGATTACTTGGCAACAGCCAGGAAATAAGGAAATGTTAACCAAAAAGCAAAAAGACCAGGTCATTGAAAAGTTCAAGACCCATAAAGCCGATACTGGATCACCCCAGGTTCAGATCGCTATTTTAACGGCCGAGATCAAGGATCTGACCAAGCATTTAAAATTGCACTCTAAGGACTATTCGTCTAGACGGGGACTCTTAAGAAAAGTTTCTCAAAGACGAAAACTCTTGCGTTATTTGGAGCGTGAAGATGAAAAGTCGTTTGATAAGCTGGTGAAGACGCTGAAGATAAAGATTCAGAAGAGAGAGAAGACAGAAGAATTGATGCCCGAGGAGATAATTGCCGCCGAGGTAGTTGAAGAAAAAGTAGAATAGAAAAAAGCCTGCTCGGGCTTTTTTATTTAAAATAAAAAAATGAATCAACATAAAGAACAAAGAATAGGCGTTTTCGTGGATGTTCAGAATCTGTATTATTCCGCTAAGAATGTTCATCAGTCCAAAGTAAATTTTGGTAAGCTGTTAACTCATTTGGTTGACGGACGTAAACTGATTAGGGCTATTGCCTATGTTATCCGGGGCCCGCAGTCTATTGATGATAATTTTTTCACCGCTTTGCAGAATCAGGGCTTTGAAATTAAAGCCAAGGAGTTACAGGTTTTTGCCGGTGGTAATAAAAAAGGCGATTGGGATGTCGGTTTGGTTATTGACGCCATTAGAATGTCTAAGTCGCTGGATGTAATTATTTTTGTGACTGGCGATGGAGACTATATACCGGCTGTGGAATATTTACAGAATCATGGAGTTTTTGTGGAAGTGGCGGCTTTCGATGAAACTTGTTCCTCCAAATTGAAGGAACGCGCTGATAATTTCGTCAACGTCTCGGCCTTTGGTAAGAAATTCCTGATGAAATAATTTAACAAGCATAATAAAGTGTAGCTGATCTACAGACAGTTAGGCCCTTAATAATAATTAAGTCTTAATAATTAAGTATTAATACTTAAGACTTATAATGTAGGAGTCTACAGCCTGAAGGTCAGTCCTCGTTGCGGTACTTTGCCGGACGGGTAAATTGGGAGATTGACATATGTCACAAGTAAAAACTTTTTCAACAGAAGTTGCCGGACGGGAACTAATTGTTGAAGTCGGAAAATTAGCCAAGCAAGCGCACGGAGCCTGTACTGTTCGTTATGGCGATACAGTAGTTTTGGCTACAGTTGTTAGCGCACCGGAACCGCGCGAGGGAGTAGATTATTTCCCGCTGATGGTTGATTACGAAGAGCGTTTATACGCTGCCGGTAAGATTAAGGGTTCACGTTTTATCAAAAGAGAAGGTAAGGCAACTGATGAAGCTGTTTTAACTGCCCGTTTAGTTGACCGCAGTATCAGACCATTGTTTAAAGAAACAACCCGCAAAGATGTGCAGGTGGTTATTACTGTTTTATCAGTAGACAATAGCAATGATCCGGATATTATGGCACTTTTAGCCGCTTCAGTTGCCCTAGCTATTTCTCCGGTGTCCTGGGCAGGCCCGATTGGTGGAATCCGCGTCGGTCGTATAAACGGCGAGTGGGTTTTAAACGGTAGTTATGAAGCTCGTGAAAAGAGCGACTTTGATTTAGTGGTTGCCGGTGATGAAAATGGAGTCATCATGATTGAAGCTGGTGGCAAGCAGGTATTGGAAAAGGATTTTTCCGAAGCCATTGCTTTTGGTCATAAGCATTTGAAGAAACAAATTGCTTTTATTAATGATATTGTTAAAGAAGTCGGTCGACCGAAGAATGTAGAAGTGTTGGATCCGGAAGCCGAAGAGGTCAGAAAAATGGTGGAACAAAAGGTCCATGATTTTTTGGCCACCAAAGATTTAAACCAAGTCTTCAAGCCGCAGAAAGATGCCACCAAGGAAGCTAGCAAGGTTGTTAGAGCGGAATTGGAGCAAGTCTTGAAGGATGATAATAAAGTTTCCAAAGAAGGCCGAGCAATGGGTATGGCATATTTTGATCTAGCTTTAGAGTTGGCAGCCAGAAAATTAGTGATTGAAAAAGATGTGCGGGTGGACGGCCGTAAGATTGATGAAATTAGAGCATTAAACTCTGAAGTCAGTATTTTACCGAGAACTCACGGTAGCGGACTCTTTACCCGAGGCGAAACTCAAGTTTTATCTATTGTTACTTTGGGCGCGCCCGGAGACGAACAAACTCTGGACACTATGGAAGAGACAGGCAAGAAAAGATATATGCATCATTACAATTTCCCGGGCTTTTCAGTTGGTGAAGTCAAACCAATGCGCTTTCCTTCCAGAAGAGAGGTTGGCCACGGCGCTCTGGCTGAAAAAGCTTTGGAGCCGGTGTTGCCCCCCAGAGAGAGCTTCCCTTACACTATTAGAGTAGTGTCGGAAGTTTTGGAATCCAACGGCTCGTCTTCACAGGCCTCTGTTTGCGGTTCTGCTTTAGCTTTGATGGATGCTGGTGTGCCTATAACCAAACCGGTTGCCGGAGTAGCTATGGGTTTAATTACTGATCCTAACAAACCGGAAAATTACAGAATTTTGACAGACATCCAGGGCATTGAAGATCACGCGGGTGATATGGACTTTAAAGTAGCCGGTACTGAAGCCGGTATTACCGCCATTCAACTGGATATAAAACTTGGCAATATCAGCTTAGCGGTGGTAGAAGAAACTTTGTCAAAAGCCAGACTGGCGCGATTGAAGATATTGGAAAATATGGCAGGAGCTATTAAAGAACCGCGTGCCGAATTATCTCAATACGCGCCGCGCATTATTTCCCTGACGATTGATCCGGAAAAAATTCGTGATGTTATTGGTTCCGGCGGTAAGATTATCAATGAGATTATCGCCGCTTGTGATGTGGCCATTGATATTGAAGACAGCGGTTTGGTAATGATTACCGGTCATGGTATGGAAGGCGTAGAAAAAGCCAAAGCTTGGGTTGAAGGCATTGTTAAAGAATTTGAAGTTGGCGAGGAAATAGAAGGTGACGTCTTAAGAATAGTCTCTGATAAGAACGGCGGCGGAGAGATTGGTGCGATTGTTGATTTGGGCCATGGTCGCGACGGCATGATTCATATTTCCGAAGTCAATTACCAGAGGATTGAACGCGTTTCTGACTATCTGAAAGAAGGTCAGCGAGTTAAGGTTAAAATTGTCAGCGTGGACAAAGAAAAAGGACGCGTTGGCTTATCCATTAAAGCTTTACAGCCACGACCTGAAGGTATGGTGGATACTCCGTTTCAGCGCAACAATACCCATGGTAAACCCGGAGATAAAAAAGGTGGTTTCCGTAAACCATTTAAACGATATTAATTTCCACTCGTGATGAGAACTGAAAAGATCAGGTCTCTAATCATCTATTCAGCCAGTATCTTGATATTGGCTGTTTTGATTACTGCTTTCTTTTTTGTTAGGCCAAAGGTTAAGGCTTTGGATTTCGTGACTGATCAGGCGTCTCTGGTCGTTGGTTGGCAGCCACAAACCTTTACCATGCCCGATTCGGGAGGCGCAGATATAATTGCCAGTAATTTCACTTTGCTACGGGATAATTTAGGCGTCTCAATCAATGACGTTGTCTGGTTCTACAGTCAGTCCGGAGAAGAGACTCTGGTAGTAGTGTCAGATGAGAAAGTTTCCGCCGAAAACTTGACGCTGATTAAACAAGTTATGGCAGACCAGCAGTCGGCGCTTAATAATAAATCGTATAGTCTGATAAATATTGATGACAGAGTTATAATTATTACGACTGATGTAAATTTACAGTCGCAACATTTACAAAAATTTATTCAGTTCACTGACTGGCCGGCCGCCGGTCTCAAAATTGCTTGGCAAGGAGCATTGCCGGAGCAGCTCAATAATTTTTTGCCAGCTAATTTGACTACTAAAAATTTATCCACGACTGCCGGTCAAAAAACTTTAATTAGATTTCAACAAACCAATGGGGATTATAGATTGAGCTGGCAAGAAACTAGCGAGACATCATTAAGAGTGGGACCGCCACTATTCTTTCCTAGCGATTTTGATAACTATCTACTGCTGGATAAAGATCATCTGAATGTTTTGTTAAATGCCAACTTACCGTTAGTTCAACAATGGCGTGATTGGTTAGAAAGATATTTAGCCAATAATTATAATTTAACGCTGACTAATGTTTTGGAAGATTTAGGTGATCCCACAATTCTAATTACCAAAGGCGATCGTTGGTTCCTGCAGTCGTCTTCTGAACAATTGCCACTCTTAGGACAATATTTTAGTAATTATTTACAACCCAAATTAAGTGTCAGTAAGTTGCCGGATGGCAGTAGCTACCGGGAGTTAGTCAGAAATGCTGAAACCGGGACTACAATTATGGTTGGCGAGCAGTCAGTAACTTATTGGGGGGAGGTTGAGGAAAATCGGGTCTATTCGTTTGCTGGTGAGCAATATTCAGCCTTGACCAATAGCTTAAAGTTGCTGGAAAGTGGTTTTGTACTTCGAAACAGCCCTATCCCAGAGGCTCTGAAACAATGTTTAGGCGAAGAACAGGGTGCAATTTTGAGTTTAATATGGCTAAAAAATGGTGTTGCAGATAAAATTACCGATAATTTAGCTATCTATTTACAGCAAGATGGCGCTAAACAGTATATTTTTTGTCAGCAGAGTAAGCAGTAAGGGTTTTTATGTTAGATGTGTATAAATAATGCTGCTTTGTGGATAAAGTGTTGACTAACTGGAAATCACTTGCTTATAACTTAAAAAGAGCTGTCAAGTTTTTTTTATTTACAGCTAACATTAGCCACGTATTTGCGTTGACCTAATGTCAAATTTGTGATATAATGATTTTGTAAGTTCCAGAAGGGGCATTTGTGGAACTTAATAAGAGTTCTTTTCCAATTACCGAGCACTGTTCCGCTAAAAAAGGGCATTCTAACGCCCAAACGTGAAACAAAAACAAAATCATAAAAAGGTGAATTCTCCGCCAAGGGGGATCTTACCAAGGAATGGTATTCGGCAGCTTCTTAGTTAGAAGGAAGCAATAACAATAGTCCTTTCGGGACTAAAAACCACTTTCGAGGATCAACCTCGTACAAAGTGACCGAGAGGACGGGGCGCATCTAGTCCAAAAGTAATATATCTTAGGGATTGCCGATGCGCCTTTTTGTATTGCCAAAACAGTAGTTAGCTATTTGGATGGGCGCTTTGGGGGCTGGACTCTTAACCCATTATGTTGTATACTGTCGGTATTGAAAAAATTTCCTATGAAACTTGACGAAAAATTTATACAAGAGCAGAAGGCTAAATTGGAGAAAAGGCGCGATGAAATCCTTAAGGAGCTTAATATTGATGCCACTCCCAGTAAGAATGCTAGTAATGATTTTGATGCAAAATTTCCCGAGTATGGCGATAAAGAAGAAGATAACGCCGCCGAGGTAGCCGCTTTTGGAAATAACTTGAGCATGGAAAAGAATTTGGAAGTGTCGCTTTTTAATGTTGATAAGGCTTTACGCAAAATTAAGGAAGGTAACTTTGGGATTTGTGAAAAGTGCGGTAAGCCGATTGATGTGAAACGGTTGAGTGTTTTTCCGTCCGCTACTGCCTGTATGGAGTGCAAACGTAACGGTACATAATGCGCTGGCGACTCTACAGTTTGCTACTGCTGTTTATTGCTGATCGTTTACTTAAGAATTATTTTTGGAACAAATCGTCTGACTTTAGTGCGGACGGTTTTTTTGTTGTAGTCAAAAATCCTAACGTCGCTTTTTCTTTGCCGCTGGCGGAGGTAATAATTTTACCGCTGATCATTATTTTAATGTTGTTGGTCGCTTGGCAATTCGGACGTTTTTATAAAGCGCGGAATAATATTTTTTTTAGTTGGGGTTTAATTTTTATTGGCGCACTAAGTAATTTGATTGACAGAATAAAATGGGGGGCTGTTGTTGATTATATTAATTTGGGCTGGTGGCCAGTTTTTAATTTAAGCGACAGCCTGATTGTTATCGGGGTTATGATAATTTTGATGACAGATTTATTTAAAACCAAACACTCTACACCTAGCTCCTAGTTCCTAATCCCTAATTCCTAATACCTAAACCAATAACAAAACCCCCGGTATAAAACCCGGGGGCTTGTTTATTATTAACGCTGTGTTACCAGTCTGACGTCGTTAGATCTGATAGTTGTTCCTTTGGCAAAGTAGCTTAAATGTTGCGAATTGATAGTTACGACCTGACTGAAATCATAGCCCAGTTTGTTTAGAACTTGTTCAGATTCTATCGGTTGTCTCTGGCCGTCTTTTAGCAGATAGACGGTGGAACTGCCCGGTTCTTTAACTAATTGAGAATCATAGTAGGCGCTGACGTCTGATTGATTGACAGTAATGATGCTATTCCAGTCAAAACCATAAGCATTAAAAATTGCTTCGTTGGGAATAGGAATAGCTTGGCGATTTTCGGGATTAACATAATAGACTGTGGCTTTGTCCGGAGTTTTTATCAATTGCGCTAAAGGATAACTATCTATCTGTTTTTGGGAAACTGTTTCAATTTTACCCCAGTCATAATGGTAGTTATTAAAGGCCTCGGGGCTCATAATGGCGTGTTTTTGAGCTGTCCCCTGATATCTTTCTAGATAAGGCTGAATAATTAAATTCGGATCATTAAACTGAAATTGCAGACCGGCTTTAACAGCACCGCGTTCAGCGTAATATACCTCAACTTTATTGACGCCCTTGTTTAATTTGATAGCCGCCTGCGGTCCCTGAAGGCCATGCATGCCGCTGTTATTTATCGCCACCTGATCATTAACAACCAACCAGCTGTCATCATCTGAAGCTAAATTTGCCAGATACTCACCACTAGTCGGAGCAGTAACTTGAGAGGTAAAAATTGCACCGAAATAAAAATTGTGAGCCGATCCTTCTTTATTGTATTCATCTAAAGGATACCAGTCATTGCCGAAGTTTAAATTATTTTCAATAGCTGTTTTAACCAAATATTTATCGTTATACCAGTCGTGATCAGCCGGTTTGCCAAAGGGCTGCATCAATTTAGGATCGGTAACCGTCAGATACATGTCGGGGTGAGTAACCGAATAATCATAATAACGGACTAACCAGCCGTTGCCATTGGTAAAAACATTACTGCCACTCTGCGGATCAATAACGGCATAGACAGTCGGATCATCAGCTGTCTTAATTAAACGGGAAGCAATAGCAAAAGTTTGTCTGTTACCGGTAGCTGGTTTAATCGCCACATCTTCAGTTTTAGTTACTGTCTTGGTAGCAAAAGTTATATTTTCCATTTTTACAGTTTGACCAAAAACATCACGCGCCTCAATAGTGGCGAAGTAAGTAGTGTCTGGTTGTAAACCTGTTATATTAAAATCGTGAGAAAAATATTTATAACCGTTGGTATTTAGCGACTGATTACCTTGATTAGCTTTCCAATACCAAATAGTAGCTTCGGTAATTCTATTGGTTTTAAATGTTAGGTGCACACTATTGATATCTACGCCTTGATCGGCCAAAGAAGTTGGACGTAAGTCAGTTATGATTAAAGGCGCGGTATCGTTAGTCTGTGTCACATCAGTTCTAAAATTATCAACGTACCAGCGGCTGATATTGCCGTCGGCATCTCTAGCAATCACTTGAAAATAATATTTAGTGGACGGTTGGAGACCGTTAATAGTAACTTGATGAATTTTAGCTAAACGGCCGTCACCACTGGACCAGGGTAAAGTATCATTAGGACCGTAGGCTAGATCACCATAAGTATCCTTATCAGTTTTCCAACTGATGGTAGCAGTATTACCGGTGACGGACAAAACTGTCACATCAGATATTACCGGTAAAGTTTTTAGTTTAAAATCTGAAGTTTTAAATGACCTGATAAATGACTCGGCCTTTTGGCTGTTTACAAAAGATTCAACCTTAAAATAATAGCTGGTATTTGATTTCAGAGTAAACAGCTGGACTAAATGGTTAGTTTGCGGCTGGCCAGCACCGGTTATTTTGACGTCCAGTTTATTAGGATCAACGCCATAAACCAGAGAGCTATAAGTCGGGATATTAGTGTCCCAGCTTATTTTAACAGTACCGCCGTCAGAAGCGACCGGTAGGGTCTGGTCTATCTCAATATTGGATATCAGAATACTGTCAGCCATAACGTGGCTAATATTAGCCCAACTTCGCCCTTCGGGCTTCGATGGGTAAACCGAAAATGGCGCAATTATAATTGCCCAAAGCATTAATATCTTGAGAGATTTTGATAATTTATTCATAATGTCTTAATATAGCATTTTTTAATAAATATGTCAATATCTGATAATTTGATTATATCATGAAGAAACGCCAGCGGGTATTGACAGGAATTTAATTATGTGGTAGGTTCAGGATACCCAAAGGGTAGTCTTTCGTCTGCCACAGGTTGGCGAGAGCCAGGTTTAGAAGGGTCGACACTTGCTGCAGCAGTGCCCCCGGTTAAAGTGAGCGACATGTTCGGGGTTACCGACGTCAATCACGACCTGCTATGAAAAACCACTATCATTTTGCGCAACTATGCGAAACCCCTACCTTTCGGTAGGATCTGCGTCTCGTGCGTGATGTGCGTAGCGCCGTCCAACAAGGACGGATGTGCCATTGAGCGTCGTGTGCGGAGCGCCGTCACAGGACGGCGTGCCACGGGCGGCCTGGGTTCATTCGAACTCAGGCCGCATTTTTTTGCCCCTCTCTGGGGTTGTTACCGCGACTGTCGTGATGGTGGAATTTGTGCGCCAGCCACCTTAGCGGCCTCGCGAGCGGCGGCCGGTCCAATTGTGGATCGGCCGCTTTTCTTTTTTCAAAAAATTTAGTACACTGAAGTCAATAAGAAAAGCGAGGCCTGACAGGGAGCCTTATTTAACTAAGGCTTTTTATGTTTAGTAAAATATATACAGTATCCTGTCTAGGCTTAGACTGCTCTTTGGTTGAAGTAGAAGCGCATATTTGGCGTTCCCTACCCAAGGTTATTATAGTTGGTTTGGTAGATACGGCTGTTCAGGAAGCGCGGGAAAGAGTTTCGGCCGCCTGCGATAATAGTGGCTTTACTTTCCCGCGTACTAAAGTGACCGTCAATTTAGCACCAGCTGATGTTCGCAAAGAAGGCACGGCTTTTGATTTGCCGATTGCTTTAAGTGTTTTACTGCAAAGAAATTATTTGCGTTTGTCTGAAGCAGATCAATATTCCATATTTATCGGCGAGTTATCTCTGCGCGGTGAGTTACGGCCGGTTAAGGCGGTTATTAATATTGCGGCTTTTGCCAAGCGTCATAAGATTAAAAAACTCTATTTACCGGAGGCTAATGCTTTGGAAGCCAGACTAATTGATGGCATTGAAGTTTATGCCATAAAAAATTTGGCGCAGTTAGTGGAGCATTTAAACGGCGAGGAAATAATTGAACCATTTTTATTAAAGCCGCCGGCGGCGGAGGTTACTATATATAATTCCGATTTCGCAGATATCCGCGGGCAGGAGCAAGCCAAAAGAGTTTTGGAAATAGCCGCCGCCGGCGGGCATAATGTTTTGTTTTCCGGCCCGCCCGGTTCAGGTAAAACTTTGTTAGCTAAAAGCTTTACTTCAATTTTGCCCAGCTTGTCTATTGAGGAGTCTTTGGAAATAACTAAGATTTATAGTTATGCCGGTTTACTGCCGGCTGACCGACCGTTAATAAGTCAGCGGCCTTTTCGTTCGCCGCATCATTCGGCCTCGCAGGTTTCTTTAGTTGGTGGCGGTTCTTGGCCGAAGCCCGGCGAAATTACTTTGGCACACCGGGGCGTGCTATTTTTGGATGAACTACCGGAATTTCCCAGACAGGTTTTGGATGCTTTGCGACAACCGTTGGAGGAGAAAATAGTTTGTATTTCCAGAGCCCAAGCTAACGTAACCTTTCCGGCTAACTTTATATTTTTGGCCGCCTGTAATCCCTGCCCTTGCGGTTACTATGGTTATCAGTTAAGGGATTGTATTTGTCGGCAGTTGCAGGTCATCAATTACCAGCATCGGATTTCCGGACCGCTATTGGATCGGATTGATTTGCATTTGGATATTTTGCCGGTAGATAATTTTAAATTGTTAAATTCCGAAACACAGAGTGAGAAATCGGAAGTAGTTCGGGCCAGAGTTGAAAAGGCCAGAGACAGACAAAGGTTGCGTTATAATAGCGAGTTGATTAATGCCGAGTTGAATTCTAAACAACTGAAGGCTCACTGTCCGTTAAGCATTGCCTGTCAGCAGTTATTAACCAGAGCGTCTGATAAACATCGTTTGTCTTCTCGCGCCGTTCATAAAATAATAAAAATCAGCCGCACCATCGCCGACTTGGAAGAGACCGACCAAATTACCGAAGCTCATATTTTAGAGGCGTTGCAGTATAGGAAGATGAGTTAATCCCCTCCCTAGTCTTCGAGTTTATCGAGAAGCTTTAGACAAAGAGGTTTAAATTATATGTAACCCTATGCAGCAAGAAAAATATTGGTATGTGTATATTATTGAGTGTGGCAACGGTTGTTATTACACTGGTCTTACTTACGATTTATTGTTCAGATGGTGGCAACATAAAAATGGAAAAGGTTCGCGCTACACTATAAAATATGGAGTAAAGAAAATAGTCTATTATGAAGTATACGATAATTTAAATGAGGCGCGATATAGGGAAAGGCAGATAAAGGATTGGAGCCAGAAGAAAAAGGAAAGATTGATAAATGGCGTTTGGGGACAGGGGTATTAACCCGACCTAGTCTTCGAGCTTGTCGAGAAGCTTTAGACAAAGAGGTCGCCTCTTCTAAACGTTTCTCGACTCCTCACGTCGCTTGCGAGCGACGTGATCCGCTCGAAAACTAGGTTTGGGTTTGAGTTTAACGAGCCCCTGTTTTCAATCCACCAACCAAGCCTTTGAGTTTGCCCTAACCTAGTCTTCGAGCCTGTCGAGAAGCTTAAAATAAATGCCGTAAATTAAAACACCCCCCACCCAGTCATTACGACCGGATGAGGGATGTGAGCCCGTCTAGTGGTAGAGGGACTTGAGGCGACCCCAAGTGGTGGGTTGGATCAAAACTGGCGTCGAACAGCCTGGGCTTGGGTATGCGCCCATATGACCACAAGCTTGAGTTAGAGCTGGAGAGGTGTCCCAAAGACTGTAGTCACCTTGTTGTGGATTACACATCAAAGGATCGGCGTGTATGACATTCGCGTTGAGAGTAATACACGGGTCATCGCTGACAGGAGTGGAGTAGATATCTGAACACTGTACAGTGACAGACGATCCATTGCCACAACTGAAAGCTGTCATTATTCCGTTACCATTGAAGGCGATGACGCACTTATCGACTTGAGACGATGCGCCATTGGCTGTCAGCAGAACAACCGGAGTGATGTCACTTGTGTTGTAGACAATAGTATTTCCTACCAGCGTCTGCTGTGACCAGTTCCAGTTGGCTATAGCCCCTCCTCCTGCAGTGGCGTGATTGCGAGCAATCACATTACCTTCAATTTGCTGCACAGTGTTATTGGAGGCGAAAATACCTCCGCCTTGCGCAGCACGGTTAGATTCGATGGTGTTGTTCACGATAACTGCTGGAGTACCAAAACAATAAATACCCCCACCATAGAAGCCTGTAGTATTGCCTCTAATGATGCAGGATTCAACTGACAGGAAAGAAGAACGGGAACTACATATACCACCTCCAGAACCTACTGCTGTGTTGTCCAGAATGGAACAATCAACAATCGTGGCACTCGAACCGTTCATCAACATGATGCCCGCTCCGCCTGCATAGGCGTAATTACCATAAAGGACAACGTTCGAGATGACAACGGATGTTGCTTGAATTAATATTGCCCCACCATACACGTCTCCAGCGGGATGCGCTCCGGTAATACTGAGGTTGAGAATGGAGGTTTGGTTTGGCAAGCTGGTGCCAATGAAACCTCTCCCAAGTTGACTGGCATCAATTGTTGTGACGTCAGATCCTGAGCCCAAAATTGTAACGCCACTTTTGAGCGCAAGATCGTGCTCATAGTAGGTCCCGGGCAACACCAATATGGTGTCCCCGTTGGTAGCGACAGCTAGACCGGATTCAATAGTGGGCGCCACAGGCGAAGGCACAGTATAAGTCATCGCCTGACACACTTGAGCACTACACAACGTTACGAGAATGACAAAGAACCAACCTCTCATCTTACCCCCCCTTACCAGCTGAGCTGGTTGTGCGCATATAGCGCTTATGAGACCAACTAGGGTTTACTATTTAATTGGTATAAAGTCAATCTCTATTTACCCCATGCTATTGACAACCTGTCAAGGGTGCGTAATGGTTCAATAGCTTGGAATCACTTTGGTGGTAATATCCAAGCATATGTC
>CAYTUI010000029.1:0-17986 GCA_964441335.1 uncultured Gammaproteobacteria bacterium | reverse complement strand
GAAAAAAAGTAAATTATAAACTTGAGTCAAATTTTTTTCGCCTTTGGTAAAATAGAAAAAGCTATGGCTAGTCGTCGGCTCATTTTGTTTATTAATTAAACGTCCTGAATTTGTAGAAAACACCAACTGACTGCTTTGGGCCTTAACCGCCTCCAAATATTTTAAGAGGCTGTAAATTGCAGGGCTAGAATCAATTTCCAAATCATAAATTCTATCATAGTCAAAGTTTTGTATAACAGCATTACTGCGTAAATCATGAAAATCAGCCACGTTAGTCGGTTGATAATGCGAAAAATCAACGCTGGCAATAACCAGCGTTTTGTCGGGGTCAACAATATTTTTTAATATTTGCGCTAACTCACTGGCTTCGGCCGCGGTTGTTTGACTCTTTAGCATGATCGGCAAAATTTTGGCTTGGGGCAAACTTTTTTTAATGAATGGCACCAAACCGGAAATTGAATGTTCATTAATAAAAGGATCTTCTTCAATAGCAATCTTATTGTCCAACTCATTGTCATAATCTAAAGCCGGATAAATTTCTCCGTAAGGTGTTTGCCATTTTGCTTGCGACAATAAAATATTTGAATCTCCGGCATTGAAGTGATTCGGTCCTATTAAAATAACGGTCTGATAATCATAATCTTTCAAACCCTCAAAAAAAGTAGCAATTTTATCTTTGACGATTAAATGGTGAGGCACAATGGCGCCATAAACTTTGGCGTCTGGTTTGACCACCTGCAGTTCAACGTTTTCATAGGCCTCGTCATAAAAATCCTGATTCTGGAAATACGAGCGGTGAACAACGAAATCGCCATAATTTGGTGATTTTTTTACCTCCTGCACACTACTAAAAAAATCAAAATAAACAGCAATCAGCCCTGCTTGAGCTATTAGCAGGGCCGAGACAATAATTAACAATTTAGTTTTTGTAATAGGCATTTTAATTGAGAGCGCCACCCCATTCAACTACTGTAAAACCTTTTCTAACCGGGGTCTTAATTACTTGAGGCTCAACCTTAACATATTTATCTAACCCCTGATAATCCATAAATACCCTAATAACTGTGTCTGGCTGTGGAGAGACAGTTAAAGGCGCCAATACATCAAACTCTGCTTGTGGCACAAAGGTAATAAAGTAGTAGTTTCTATCCTGCATTTTAGGCAACCAGTAAACAATAAACTCGTCGTATTCATTTTTTATTAAACCCATTTCTGACAATTTTTTAATCAGAAAAGTTTCAACTTCCTGCTTGGGAACAACAAAGCCCTGTGTCGGTCTGGTGTAATCTAAACCATGTCCTTCCCAGAAAAGATAAGGATAGGTCTGCTGATCAGCGTAATTATATAATTGTCCATCAGGCGAAGCTTTAACAAACCAGCCGTCATTATATGATGGTTCTGTTACTGTAAATCCTCCGCTGGGTTCAACTTTTACCGCCACATCTGTTTCAGTTTGCGGATAAAGATAAATCACCGGCTTGCCACATTCAACAGCCGGCAAATAATCTGCTCTCCTGATTTCAATATAACTGCCAAAGGGATCTTGCCAATAAATAATCGGCCGACCAGCCAAAAATTGTTGATAGGATATTTTATCTTTAACTTTATTGGTAGCACTGTCGTAGCCCGGATAATATATATCAAACATTAATTCCAAAAGAGGTTTTTCATCATCAGGATTAGCTTTTAAATTTTCTTTCTGTAAAGCGTAAAATATCTCGCCCGAAGCAGATTTTCCCACTTCTTTTAAGTCTGCTGCTGTAACATAATTTACATAATTGTAGCATCCGTATCCGCCGCAACCACCGACTTCTCTGTAAGAATATTCATAGCTATTCTTTGAACCATCTGACCAGTTAAAATTTAGTAAGCTTGGGGTTATTGATGCAAAGTCCGATCTATCAATTTGCTCCACACCCAGAAAATCTAAATTATAGTAGTACTCTCTAGCTGTACCATCATTAGCTCTGACAATAAAACAATTCTTTTGTTCATCCTTGTATAAATAATTTATCCCATCATACTTAAACATCCTTTTCGAACTATCAAATTTAGTCATCAATACTCGGGGCTCATTTTCACCTTTAATCAACTTCAGGCCGGAACCAGGAATAGAAATAATTTCCGGCGGTTCTAAATTTGATATTTCAACGCTATTGTTTATGACAAACAGTTTGCTAAAATCGCCGCCTAATTCATCCGAATAATTTGATAATAAAACCAAATTATCACCATCTTTAATAACTCTATACATATTGTCACGAAAAGCTGGACCTTCCGGAGCATAAGTAACAATATATAGCGGACTATCTTTATAGACCCCTTGAGAAACTACGCCGGCCTTATAAACTTTATAGCTGTTAAAAAAATCTGATGCATCAGTATAACCATATTGTTTCATTTGACTGCCCTCATAAAATTGTGTCAGTCTGACTTTTTCATAATCAAAAAGATTCCAAGCTCTCACGTCCGTTAACCAGTCGCTCCAAGCAATTTCAATTTTGCCCGGCAAGGGCTCCACACCCTCCCCATAATTTTCAGTACTTTGATCCCCCGGAATACCCACGTCCTGGGATAAATTGCCGTTTATTGAGGGGTCAGGCTCAGCCTTATTATCATCGGCCTGTCTGCCACTGCTATATAAAAAAGCAGCGGTTACTATATTTGAGATAACCAGCAAGCCCACAACCGTAATTAAAACAATTTTCCAAATATCCGACTTTTGTTCAAAATTTTGTTCTGCCATAAGAATTTTTTAATAATACGCAGTAATTATATGATTTATAACCAAACATAGCAATATGTCCTCAAATATTCCCAAACAAAAAAGCACCCCGTCCCAACACATTGTGTCAAAACGGGGTGCAAGAGTCTACCTTCTGGCTCGTGCCAGAGAATCGGACCGACTGGTGACCAGAGCGAATCTGATCAGGGTGGTAGAGATGGCGCCGGCGCTGAAGCCGATGGCCGCGATCTTGTCCCAGGCCGAAATGCCCATGACCCGATGAACCACAAAGCCCAGCAGAGTGCCCATGACCGCGCCGATGATAGCGCAGAGCATGGCATCCCGATAGACCAGGAGCAGGAAATTCCGGACATAGAGGCGCAGGAATTTCACAGTCCGAGGCACAGCCCAGATCACCAGCTTCGGTAGCCAGTAGAAGAAGGTGATGAAAGGGTTGGCGCAGATCAGAAACTTGCGGCAGTAGTGAGAAAACTTCTCCAGTGAATTTTCCTCATTTGGATTGTTGATTGCAATCCACACAAACCAAATGCTAAAGGCAAGAATTATCAACGGTGTGGGTAACAGTCCATGCACCATACTGGCCAGTGGATTTGCCGTCTCGCTCCTTACGAGAGGCATTATCAGGATCGCAACCCAAAGTACCAGGTTCATGCCGGCCATGAAAGCCAAACCGATGTCTTTCTTGAATCTCCAGCACCAGTGAATAGAACAACCGGTGCTCACCACTGTCAAGACAAAAGCTGTGACCAACGCCTGGATGAACCGCACCGGGTCGTAGATGAACATCACTGCCAGAGCGCTGACCGGAACAGCCAGCCAGATGGACAAGGGGCTGAAGGCCGCCACCAGTGCGCCCAGAGCCGCTCCCAAGCCACCGGCCAGAATCTGATACCACCACTGCCTTTCGGAACTCATGCAGATCCTCCTTCTTGGCAAGCTCAGCTTGCCTATACAATGCCAGCCTCTGGCTGGGGTTATGAAACGAACGGTTACGAAACACCTATATTTAGCACTCTTAAACAAATATGTCAACAACAAAAAACTGCCGCAACCAGATTAAGTTACAGCAGTTTTCAATTTATTATTTTGAATTTTCGCCCAAAGGGCGATTCGCCTTTGGCGGAAGAGCTTTCAAAATTACAGAGTAATTTTGACCGACGGTCCCATTGAGGAAGATAAGTAAATACCTTTCAGGAAAACTCCCTTTATCTTTTCCGGTTTGGCTTGCTTAACGGCGTCAACGAAAATCGTAAAATTTTCCTTAAGTTTAACGTCATCAAAGGAGACCTTACCGATAACCACATGCAAATTGCCATAGTTATCATTCTTAAAGGCCACTTTACCTTGTTTTAATTCTTTAACAGTCTGACCAATCTTTAGAGTAATGGTTCCAGTTTTGGGATTAGGCATTAAACCTTTCTGACCCAAAGTTCTGGCAACAACGGCCAAATTCTTCATCATGTCAGGCGTAGCCACAGCCACATCAAAGTCGCACTTGCCGTCCTTTTTGATTTGTTCAATCAATTCGGTATTGCCGACAATATCAGCGCCGGCGTCTTTAGCTTCTTTGACCTTATCTTCAGGAACAAAAGCGGCTACTCTGACTTTCTTACCGGTACCATGCGGTAAAATAACTGTGCCGCGGACTATCTGATCGGTTATCTTAATATCAATACCCAAATTAATGTGCACCTCAACCGAGGCGTCAAATTTAACCTTGGATGTTTCTTTAACCAAAGTTAAAGCTTCATCAATTGAATAAGCCTTGGTTGGATCAACCTTAGCTTTAGCTTCCTTAAGTCTTTTTCCTATTGTCATATTTATTAATCTTGTGTGGTGCTAACGCTAGCCGACTAAACTAGCTCCCACGGGGGTGGTAATTCGTAATTAGTAATTGGTAATTAGGGATCACCCCCATTACCCATTACACATTACCCAATTAATCTTTTACGACCAGTCCCATCTGTCTGGCAGTTCCTTCAATAATCTTCATGGCTGCTTCAATATCATTGGCGTTCAAATCAACCATTTTCTGCTCGGCGACTTCCCTAATTTTCGCTCGAGAAATCTCCCCGACTTTCTCCTGCAGGGGTTTACCGGAGCCCTTGGCAATGCCGGCGGCTTTTTTCAGTAATTCCGAAGCCGGCGGGGGTTTTAGAATAAAATCAAAACTCCGGTCTTCATAAATCGTCAGGACGCAAGGAATGATATTGCCCATCTTATCTTTGGTAGCGGCATTAAACTTAGCGCAAAAATCCTGAATATTTACCCCATGAGGTCCTAAAGCTGTTCCGACCGGAGGCGCAGGATTAGCCTGACCGGCTTGTAGCTGTAATTTTACTTTAACTTTAATTTTCTTTGCCATATGTTTGGGTTATGAGTTATCCCGCCACATATATTCATTTATAATGAAGGCGGGACCCCGCCCGGAGGCGGTGGTGAGTTATGAGTTATGAGTGATGTGTTGATGAGTTTACGTGTCTCCCTCATTACTCATTACACATTACCCATTACTTTCTAATAACTAAATCTTCTTAATCTGCAGAAAGTCTAATTCAACTGGAGTTTCCCTACCGAAGACGTTGATCAACACCTTGACCTTACCGCGAGCTTCATCAATATCGCTGACCTTACCTTCATAATTCTTAAATGGTCCGTCAACGATTTTAACAGCCTGTCCGGTCTTAACATCGATCTTATACTCCGGCTCTTCCACACCCATGCGCTGCTGCAAAGTTCTAATCTCCTCTTCAGAAACAGGGGTTGGTGTGGTTCCGGAACCGACAAAACCCGTTACATTAGGAGTATTTCTGACTACATACCAAGAAGCGTCATTAACAATCATGTTGACTAGTACGTAGCCCGGAAAAATTTTCTCTCTAATTGTGCGGCGTTTGCCGTTTTTGATCTTAATTTTTGTTTCAGTCGGAATCAGGACATCAAAAATCTTATCTTCCATGTCCATAGATTCAATACGCTGTTTTAAATTACGTGAAACGTTCTCTTCATAACCGGAATAGGTATGAAGAACGTACCAGCGACGACCTTCGTTTAATGTTTGTTTTGGCATGGTTTTAAATTAAAAATCCTATGAGAATATTTAAAATATAATCAATGGCCGCCAAAAATCCGGCTACAGCCACCGAAATCACAATAACCTCAAGTGTATATTTGATTGTCTCCTTGCGTGTCGGCCAGGCTACTTTGGACAGCTCTGCCCTGGAAGCACGAAGATAATTACCTAATTTGTTCATATGTATATTTGCTATCCCAGCCTTTATTTGGTAAATATCGGCTAACGTTAGCTAAATAATTAATAATTTCCCCTAATAAATCAGGAAAATGGTTTTTTAAAACAGCCTGTCGGCCGTTTAACAAAGATAATATAGCAGACTGACAGAAATTATACAAGGGTCTGTTTGACAAAGTTAGACCTATGGTATAAATATAAACCGTTCTTTACATGTCCTAAAAACGACAACCGAGGAGGCTTAAGCATGTGGATCAAGGATTTCCTAGCCGAACTACCACCAGTGCCTGAAGGCTTTGCGGAAAAACTTCCCAATCAGGAGGAAGGCGATCAAGAAGAGGTCGTCGGAACACTGCCAGTGGAATTGCGTCGACTCTTCTCTTTCATCATCACCGAAAGACAAAGTCTTCAAACCCAAGTGCTAGTGGACTACCTCAACTCTCTAGATATCACAAACATTGGACGAACCACCGCACAAAGGTTGGCCATGCGTCTGCAGAAACTCAAGACGCTGGAGATGAATTTCGCCACCGAAATCAGACAACTCTTCCTGGATCAGGTTGGCTTCGATCAGGAACTGCAGATCCAAAAGGGTTGGGTTGTCACGCGCAAACCCATGGATCCCACGGGCGAACCATCACTTCTATTCCGTGAGCTGGGATTTGATGTCAATGGTGACATAATCCTCAAAGAAGAAAGTCAACCGACCGTTCCGGGTACTGATTAGTACGAGGTTAACTCATCAACAAAGGGGGTCTGATATGAACCGACTCAATATCGTGGAACTGCTGTTGAATCTCCCGACCGCACCCGAAGGCTGGGATCTCGGTCTACCGAAATGCCCGGAACCGTCCGACGATCTACTGATTCTCGGTCAAGTACCCGAGCATCTGCGGCCACTACTGGCGTTCCAGCGTGATGATTTGCTGGATTTGAAGCACACCATGTTCACGGAAGCAGCCGAGATGATTCACTCCATGGGTCACGGCGCCGCAATCGAGCCTGAACTGGCAGCCAAGTTCGAACTGCGTTGCCGGCGACTCGAAATTCTCGAGAACATATTCTGGATGGCAATGCGCGAGCATTTCCTGGCTCAAGGTAAGTTGAACGCCCCCGAGCAAGTCTGGAGAGGCTGGTGGGTCACTTCCAGTGGCAATAGCAACAGCGATGCTCTGGATCAGACTCCGCTGGTCAGCGCCAAAGCCATCTTCAGCCTAACCGGCCGCCTCCTGCTCTGACAGCGACTTGACGGACAACAATCACCCCCTCGCCAATCATTGGTGAGGGGGTGTATTTATTTTAAAACTACTCCTTATCCTTCTTAATCTTTTTATTAAACCAAAAGAAAATCATTAGCGGCGCTATAATTGCATAAGTGATTATCAGGGCCTTAGGCGTCTGATAATTAAACCAGCCATTAACTTTAAAATCAGACAACGGCCAAAAAATTGGAGTTAAAATAGTTTGATGACTAACTATGTCTAAAACAATATGCAGTCCCCACATGCTAACCGGCCAGTATATCCGCCTCCAACCTATTGAAATAATGATCCAAACAACCAACCAAATTACTAAAGAATGCGTGACATTATAAAAAGAAAAGAACATGTCATTAAAAACGCCGGACTTCAAACCGACAGCCGCCAAACAAAAAATAAAAATCGTATAAAAATCAGGCAAAACTCCGTAAACAATAAAAGGCAGAAGCTGTCTCCAGTTCCGCTCTTTTTTCTTGGTGGCGAATAAGCCCGAGATAACGCCGTGAACTATGGGGTCCATAAGTTATATTTAAAAAGGATATTGCGATTCCGAGCGGAGTCCTCGAGCGAAGTCCCGCATTGCGGGACGGAGTCGAGAGGCGTAGTCGAGGAAAAAGCAATCCCGATGTTTATGTAATCCTCTCCTTTAATTCCTCCCCTTTTCAAGGGGAGGTTAGGTTGGTAATTACCAATTACTAGTTTCTAACTAAATGTCCAAATTCTTCACGCTCTTGGCGTGGGTTTGGATAAAACGGCGTCTAGGCATTACTTCTGAACCCATTAAGATATCAAATACCTCATCGGCTTTGGCGGCGTCATCCACAGTAACAATCTTCATAACTCGTCGCTCCGGATCCATAGTAGTTTCCCACAACTGCTCGGCGTTCATTTCGCCCAAACCTTTGTAACGCTGAATATTCAGTCTGACAACCTTATCCTCTACTGCTTCTGGAGCATTTTCTCCCTCGGTTTCATCAGTCGTAGCTTCTTCGGCCTGATTCAAAGCTTGTTGCAAATCCTCGTCTTTAACTCCATATTTAGTCTTCAATTTCGCCAGCTGTTCATCATTATAGACCCAATTAACCTCTTTGCCCTTTTGCACTCTGTATAATGGCGGCTGGGCAATATATAAATGTCCCTCGGTAATTAACTGCGGGAAATGACGGTAAAAAAATGTCAACAACAAAGTTCTGATATGAGCGCCGTCAACATCAGCATCAGTCATAATAATAATCCTATTGTATCTAAGGTTTTCAATATTAAACTGCTCACCAAAATTAGTGCCCATGGCAATAATCAGGGACTTAATTTCCTCATTGGCCAGCATTTTATCCAGCCTGGCGCGCTCCACATTTAAAATTTTACCTCTCAATGGCAGTATGGCCTGCGTCTGACGGTCACGGCCAAGTTTAGCACTACCACCGGCGCTATCTCCCTCTACTATATATAACTCACTGTTTTCAGCTGAACGCGAAGAACAATCGGATAACTTACCCGGTAAAGTCATGCCTTCTAAAGCGCCTTTTCTTAAAACTGTTTCACGAGCCGCACGAGCTGCCATTCTGGCTTGGGCCGCCAGTAATGTCTTACCCATAATCTCTTTGGCATCACGCGGATTCTCTTCTAAGAAAGCGAAAAAGTAATCATTAAAAATTGTTTCTGTCGCGCTTCTAACCTCAACGTTTCCCAGCTTAGCTTTGGTCTGTCCTTCAAATTGTGGATCACGTAGTTTAACTGAAATCACAGCCGTTAATCCTTCACGAACATCATCGGCAGTCAGATTAGCGTCCTTTTCTTTCAGGAAACTGTTCTTGCGGGCATATTTGTTTAAGACTCTGGTCAAGGCTGACTTAAAACCAATCAAATGCATACCGCCTTCAACGGTATGAATATTGTTGGCAAAAGTGTAAACCAGTTCACGAAACTCCGAGGAATATTGCACGGCCATTTCCACAGTCACTCCTTCGGCCTCTTTTTCTATGTAGAAAACTTTTTCCTGCTTAACTTCGGTATTATGATTCAGATATTTAACGTAAGAAGCAATACCACCTTCAAAATAAAAAGTATGGCTATTGGGGTGATCCTTCTGACGTTCATCAAAAACCACCAGCTTAATGCCCTTGGTTAAATAGGCCTGTTGTCTTAAATGGTCTAAAACAATTTCCCAATCAAAATCCAAAACCGTAAAAATTTCACTGTCCGGTTTAAAAATTTGCGTCGTCCCTGTGCCGACAGCTTTACCAATGGGTTTAACTTTAGCCTTGGCTTTACCCCGCTGATATTCCTGCATCCAAAGTTTGCCCTCTCTTTTGACTTCAGTACGCATGTAAGATGACAAGGCATTAACAACCGACACACCGACACCGTGCAAACCGCCGGACACTTTATAACCTTCACCACCGAACTTTCCGCCGGCGTGTAAAGTGGTCATAACGGTTTCTAGAGCGGATTTTTTGGTCACCTTGTGCATATCTACCGGAATTCCTCGTCCATTATCTGCCACCGATACCATGCCCTCGGGCAATAATTTCACAATAATCTCGTTGGCATGACCGGCCATTGCTTCATCAATACCGTTATCAACAACTTCCCAAATTAAATGATGCAAACCAGCACTGGCGGTATTACCAATGTACATGCCCGGCCTTTTTCGGACAGGATCTAAACCTTCCAAAACAGTAATCTGGGCGGCTGAATATGAACTCTTTTCAGCTTTAGCGCCAGCCTTTTTAACATCTTTCCTAAGCTCTTTTTTTGGCATAAAAAATAATATCTAAAATTTTGTCTATTAATGCTATTTTTTAGCTAAAGTTAGCCTCAAATAGATACTATCAGTATAGCACAATTTTAACCAAAAAACAAGCCTTTATAGGCTTAGACCACGACCTTTTTTAAGCCACCACTAAGTAACTACGGAATAGATGTAAATAGCGTAAAACAATAATAATACTCCGCCTTCCAGACGTGATAAAACATATTTGGTTCTCAACATTAAAAAAACCAAGAGAGTCACTCCGACCATCAGCGGAATATCCAACTGTACAATTGATGGTGCAATCAATAATGAGGAAAGCATGGAACCCAGGCCCAAGGCTACCAAAATATTTAAAATATTTGATCCGACAATATTACCCAAAGCAATATCGCCATGATTCTTAATAGAGGCAACAACGGTAGCGGCTAATTCAGGGATGGATGTTCCAACCGCCACCAAGGTTACGGCAATGACAAATTGATCAACTCCTAAATCAGTAGCCAAGCTGACAGCCGCATCAACCAGTAATTTTCCTCCTAAAACCAGCAAAGCGATACTGAAAATTATCATGAAAATATTTTTTGCAGACACTTTGGCTGTTAAACTGCCGGCCAAATGTGCAATCGCCTCATCAAACACTCTTTCCCTACGGGCAACACTAATCATATAAACCGTAAAAATCACGGCTAAAATAATGAATGTCAAACCCTCCAGACTGGACAAGATACCGTCTAATGAAAATAGCCACAATAATAAAGCGGCGGCGGCCATAAACGGCATCTCTCGCCTCAAAGTTTTGCCCTTAACTTGAATTGGCTTGATAACGGTCGCTAATCCAAGTATTAAACAAATATTGGCGATATTACTACCGACAATTCCTCCAATAGCAACATTATAATCTTTCTGCATGGCCGCAATAATAACAGTAGCGATTTCCGGCGTAGAAGTGCCCATTGCCACTACGGTTAATCCGATAACCAAAGTGGTAATACCAAAATGTTTAGCCAAAATTGACGAATATTTTACTAAAATATCCGCACCTTTATAAAGCAGGTAAAAACTGGCAATGATTATCAATAGGGAGACAAAAGTTGAAACTTCACTCATTTTTATCTCTGTCTAGCACTAAATTTATTCTTTAAACGATCCTTGATCTTGGCCATTACAGCTTCAATTTCTTTAGACTCTAAGGTTCTATCAGGACTCCTAAAAACAATGGAAAAAGCTAAAGAATGTTTCCCGGTGCCTAACTCTTTGGACTGAAAAATATCAAACAAATCAACTTCCTCTATCAAAGGGGAGGCGGCAGAAATTTCTTTGGACAGATTTTCCCAGGAAACATTTTGCTCAACAACGACTGCCAAATCTCTGACAACCGTCGGGTATTTTGGTAAAGCGCTAAAAGTTCGACTAAAATCCGCATGTTTAACCAGCTTGGAAAAATTCAATTCCCACCAAACAACTTTGTGGCCCTCAAAATATTTGCCGGCAATTTCACTATTGAGCAATCCGAAAGAACCGAATTTCTGATCATGCGATTTAAAGACCTGCCGTAGGTGGCTAAATGGCATCTCTTCTAACTCCAGACTAAAATCCAAATTATAATGAGCCAACATTTGCTGTAGCATGCCTTTGGTCTGCAAATAAAGCTGCTGTTCACTTTTTTCTTTAGAAACAGTTACGCCGCTGAAATATAAATTCTGCTCCGGCAAAAAGTCCTTGCCTGTTGTATCAACATGATAAGAACCTTTAACCGCCTTAAAGACTCTGCCAAATTCAAACAGTCTAAAATCATCTTGCCAACGGATATTATCATCAACATTTTTCATCAGCCAGGGCAACAGTGAGGTACGCATATAGCGTTGGTCTTCTGTCAAAGCATTTTTAACTTCCACCTGATGTTCGGCTAAACCCAGAAGTGGTGTCCACAACGGTTCGGCAAAAGAATAATTATAGACTTCGATATAGTCAGAGTTATAAGCCAGCATGTCTTTAATCTGATTTTCCAATTTCTTTTCAATATTAGCGTCCGGCTGTTTTAATTTCACAACAGGCAGAACCGGGGCAATATTGCTATAACCGTAAATACGGGCAATCTCCTCCACCAAATCCTCGGCAATGGTTATATCTTTGGTCGCTCGCCAGGACGGAACACCAACTGTAAAAATTCCCTTCTTCTTAACTACTGTAAAACCCAATCTCTGCAGAATATCCTTCACCACTTTATCTTCCAGCTCAATACCCAACAATCTGACCAACAAACTGCGGTCTAAAATAATTTCCCGATTAAAATCAGGCCGATTATCAATATCAATTGTTTTGCTGACCACCGTTGCTTCAGGACAAACAAGTTTAATAAGACTGACAGCGCGCTGTAATGCCGGCATTGTTAAGGTGGGGTCTAAAGATTTTTCAAATCTGGTGGAAGCATCGGTGCGTAAACCCAGTTTCATTGAAACATGTCGGACTTTGCTGGCCTGAAAATTAGCAGACTCCAAAAAAATTGCAGTGGTATTATCTTTAATCTCACTGTTCAGACCGCCCATAATACCGGCGATGGCCACATTTTTTTTCTTATCACCAATCATTAGAGTACCAACCGGCAATTTATGTTTAAAGCCATCCAAAGTCTGAAAATTTTCCACTCTATCTAACTCTCTGACAACTACCCCCTGTCCTTCCAACAGCTGGTAATCAAAAGCGTGCAACGGCTGTCCCAGCTCCATCATGACATAATTAGTAACATCCACAATATTATTGATTGACCGCAGGCCAACCGATTCCAAACTAATTCGCAGCCACCAAGGCGACGGGCCAACTTTAATATTATCCATGACCAAACCACTGTAACGGTAACAGCTCGGGCTCTTAACGCTAACATCAATCTTTTTATGACCACTATCTTTTACAATCTCGGCCAGCTTTAAGGGTTTTAACTTTTTGTCATAAATAGCCGCCAATTCTCTGGCTAAACCATACTGCCCCCAAAGATCGGGCCGATGGGTCATAGACTTATTATCAATCTCCAAAATGACGTCATTTAAATTTAAGACGCCGGATAAGGACACGCCCGGTTTAAAATTATAAGCCGACAAATCAATTACCTGCCTTTCATCTTCAGCCGTAAAAAGATTTTCCAAACCCAGTTCGCTGGCAGCCGCAATCATGCCGTTACTCTCCTGTCCTCTAATTTTTACCTTCTCTATAGTTACTACTTCACTTTGACCATGCCACTTAACTTTAGCGCCAATTTTGGCAACCGCCACCTTCATTCCTTCTTTCAAATTACTGCCACCACAAACTATCTGCACAACCTGTTCTCCGATATCAGTTTTACAAATCCATAATTTATCAGCCTGCGGATGTTTAACTAATTCCTTAATCTGTCCGATTACAACCCCGTTCAAAGCCTGACTTTGTTCTATAACATCCTCTACTTCAACTGAAGACATTGTTAAATCCGTCGCCAGCTGTTTTGGTAAAACGTCAGGCAAAGAGACAAATTTTTTAATCCAATTTAAAGATAAATACATATTAAAACTGCTTCAAAAATCTTATGTCACCGGACATCAAATGCCGAATATCATCAATGCCGTGCTTCATCATAATTAATCTGGTTAGACCCATGCCAAAAGCAAAACCAGTAAACTGGGACGGGTCCACTCCGCCCTCTTTGAGAACATGGGGATGTACCATACCGCAGCCCAAAAGTTCAACCCAGCCGACCTGTTTGCAGACACTACAACCCTTACCTTCACAAATTAAACAACGAATATCCAATTCAAAACCCGGCTCCACAAAGGGAAAGTATCCCGGCCTTAATCTGACATCAACTTCGCGCTGAAAGACACTCTGCAACATAATCTTCATGACTGCAATTAGATTGGCCACAGTTATATTCTTATCCACCATAAATCCCTCAAACTGATAGAAAGTATGGTCATGGGCAACATCAGACGATTCATAACGAAAAACGCGCCCCGGTACCACTCCATAAAACGGAGCGCCGAATTTTTGTAAAGCGCGTACCTGTAATGGCGAGGTCTGGGTGCGTAATAAATTACCGTCGGTCAGCCAAAAAGTATCCTGCATATCCCTGGCGGGATGATCGGCTGGAACATTTAAAGATGTGAAGTTATAATATTCTGACTCAATTTCCGGTCCATCCAGAACCATAAAGCCGAGCTGTTTAAAAATACTCTCCAACTGACGCTGAATTACGGTATTAGGATGTAAATGACCAAAACCGGAATTTTTTCCGGGCAAGGTCGGGTCAAAATCCTGAAGATCTTTGATACTGTCGCCGACCTTCTTTTTCGTTTCCTGCAAAGCTTGTCCCAGTTCCTGTTTCAGCTGATTAGCCATCTTGCCGATCCGAGCACGTTCACTTTCAGAGATATCTTTAACGCCACGCAAAGCCTGACTAAGCAGTCCCTTACGACTAAAATATTTCTGCTCCAAGTCAGCCAAAGACCTCTGGTCGGAAATCTTAGCTAAAGCTTCAAAAAAATCTTTCTTAATTTGTCGTAAATGATTATCCATAAACTAACTATTTTTTTCTCTAGTTAGAGAAATTATTGTAAATTCAATCAGCGCGAAAACAACTACCAGCAACAGCATTAGCCACCAAACCAACAAGCGCTGTGACTGTAAAGTCAGGGCAATAGTAATGGCCAGCGACCATAACAGAGCCTGCCGAAAGGCCGTGGAAACGCGATAGACATTAGCCTGCTTTTGACGGCGCGCTTTACTGCCGGGTGTTAAAGCCAAATGTGACCAGATAAACCTGACAACATAACCAATGATAGAAAATGAACCCAGTAAAGACAGAAAGAAACTTAAATAGAAAAAAGTAAAGCCCCACAAACCAGCAGTTTCGGGGTCAATATTGGTTATAACCATTGCCCAGCCGGTCCAGGCAATAATAGTGGTTATGGTCATCAAAATCAAGTAGGCTCGAATTCCCATACGACTTAAATTATAACACACTTTTTCGCTGTTTATCAAACAAAAAGTCTGCAGACCTAGATCAAATCTAGCTACTTTTTATTATATAAACCTTTGTAGTATTCAATAGTAATTTTCAAGCCTTCATCAAATCCAGTCAGAGGCTGCCAGCCCAGTAGCTCTTTAGCCTTAGTGGTATCAGCCAGACTATCATGAGGTTCAACTCTGGGCGCTATATGTTCTATCTGTCCGCCAAAGACTTCGGCAATAGACTGAACGCTACGATTGTCACTGCCGCCGATATTCATGACTTCGCCTTGACCGACTTTGTCACTTTCCATAGCCATTATATTGGCTCGCACTACATCGTCAACAAAAGTAAAATCTCTGGTTTGCAAACCGTCACCAGTGACGGTTAGAGGCTGACCGGTAAAAAACTGTTCGCAAAAAACTGAAATAACGGTTTTGTAGGCGCCCTCATCAGCCATTTCGGGCCCAAAAACATTAAAATATCTTAAAGACACTGTTTCCAAATTCCAAAACATAGCTGCCAATTTGGCATATTCTTCGCCCACATATTTCTGTAAAGCGTAAGGACTGATGGGGTTGGGTTTTAATAACTCATGTTGGGGCATTTCTTCACCGCCGCCATAAGCCGACGATGAAGCCGAATAAACCAGACGCTTTACCCCGGCTTCTTTAGCCGCCAGCAAAACATTTAACGTTCCGTTAATATTGGTCTGATGAGTCACCACTGGCTCTTCAATAGAGAATTGCACTCTGGGTAAGGCCGCCACATGAAAAACTCCGTCAACTCCTTGAAAAAAATCCTTAATTTTATCCAGCCGGCTAATGTCCGCTTCCAATAATTCCGCCTGCGGATGAATCCTATTTCTGACGCCGGTGGAAAAATTATCAATGATTTTAACTTTATGACCCGACTCAATTAATTTTCTGACCAAATGATGGCCGATAAAGCCGGCACCGCCGGTAACTAAATATGTTTTGGACATAATTTTTTTCTAACTAATAAATTTCAATTTCGTCACAATTTCTGCACCAGCTTTTTTATTTATATACTCCAGTACTTGTGCTTCTTTTAGTCTGATTTCCTGCGACAATACCGGCGACAAAACAGCAATAGTTAAGGCATGATCTTTCAAATACATGGCTCTGGCTCTGTCCTTCATCTTGCCCTGCCAAAGCTCTTCGGCCGCCTGATCAAAAAACTGCAAAGCCATAGACGCTTCTACCTGATAAGACAGGCCGCGGCTGGTGATGGATTTTCGTAATAGTGATGATAGGCCGGCAAATGACATGTTAGTAGTTTGGTAGATTAGTAGTGTGGTAGTTTTGTAGATTTGTAGATTGGTAGATTGGTAGTTGAGACGTCAATATGCTACCACTGGCTATGTAATAACTTATTTATCATTTTCATAACTTCCGTCAGTAAACTGTCAGCCTTTTGGCATGTACCGTCACTGACAAATTCTAAACGCTTAATTATTTCTATTTGAGTTTCCAATTCTGCTCCTGAACCGTAGGAAATTCTCAAAAATCTCATAAATTCATTCTTACTACCCCTTCTATGTCCTTCGGCAATATTTGACGGTATTGAAACCGCGGCTCTGCGCATTTGAGAAGTTAAGCCATATAATTCAGCTTGTGGCAAATCCCCAGTCAGCTTATAGATAGCCAAAACCAGCTCAATAGCTCGTTGCCAAGCTACTAAATCTCTATAGGTTGTCATCGCTTTTCGTTAATTATTAATGACCCCTGTTAAATTAACATACCACAATTCTACCACTCTACCAAGCTACCAAACTACGTGCTAGCGTTGCGCAAAGGGACAAATGAAAAAATTCTTGCAGTATTACATCCGCAACCCGAGGGCTTGACAAAATTTCAGAAAATAGCATTATTTAGATGCTTACCATCGTGGCTAAGCCTGATCGTGAAAATCGGTCAGTTGTACCTAAAAAAGGAGAAAGATCGTGAAAACCGATCAAAAACTGGATGCTCAAATCCGCCGTTCAAGCAAATTGCTGGCGGAACTCTTTCATCTGGCTGCCACTGACTCCGCTGTTCATAACAACTTGCTTGTAAGTCTACGCCGGGCTGTAAACCCGAGCGTTCAAGAGGAACTAGCCTGGCTGTTTCAAGCGGCTCAAAGTCGGCTCTATAAGATCGGCGATGACTTGCAGATCATTGTCGATCAGCAACGCAAGCCTGATCCTCCGGCCGGTCTGTCACGAAAGTTTCATAAACGGCTGGTTGTCTTTTGGAATGAGCGTTTCCCGGGCAAAGGTGAGCTGTTGATGAGCGAGGGCTTATTGGCACCGTTCTACTCGAACAAGCTGTCCTTTCATCTCAAACCGCCGGCCACCGATCTTGAGGACCAATGCCATAAGTCTGTCTTCTGGACAAACTTTAATGGCGTCAAGATTACCACATCAGGAGATGTAAGCGAAGTCAGCCTTCAAACCAGCCTTTCGGCTAGCCTTTGGAACAGCCTTCAAGCCAGCCTTCCGGCCAGCCTTGGTAGCACCCTTAGGGCCAGCCTTTGGGCCAGACCTGGGGCAGTACTTGGTAACAGCCAGGTCAGCCTCGGGGACAGCCTTTGGAACGCCCTTTTGGCCAGCCTTTATCAAATCAGCACCACTGGAAACGGCCTCGGAGACAGTCTTGTCTACGCCTGTGGCTTTGCCCTAGCTGAAGACAGGGGCAAAGACTTCGGTCCCTTACTGAGACTCTGGCGTTCCGGCAACTTGCCACTAGGATTTGACACGAATGGCAACTTGCTGGTTCTCTGCGCGTCAGCGCAGAACGGCTAAACAGAAACCGACCGCGCGCCCGGCAGGACGCGCGGTCTTCTTTTTGAATTAAATCATTAAAATATATTCAAGCGTAGCGGCAGGAGTTTGAGGATTTTTTCTTGTTTGAGCCCCAAGTAAGAGAACCAATTTTTATCGTCGCACGGCGAGTTAAAAAATCCTCAAGACTTTTGAATACTTTTGGTCACAAAAGTA